>DAOUDY010000162.1:0-2888 GCA_034430755.1 Dehalococcoidales bacterium | reverse complement strand
GTCTGTCACCTTCAAATAACATGGTTTATCCGCACACCCAGTAATAACTATATGGTCATAGCCGGCATTCTTCATCATAACTCCAAAGCGGTTGCTGCCAAACATCGACGTGGAGACGAAGTATTTCTTGCCGTCTTTACTTGCTGGCATGGAGTATTTTGTGTTTAGGTAGCTTTTCCCGCTTCCGGGGACAAGCGTGCCTATCAGTGGACCGGTGCCAAATACAAGGACGTTTTCCGGTGACAGGGGATCTATGCCCGGTTTGAGCGTATCGAGGAGCATATTCAGACCAATTCCCGGACCCCCAATAAATTTCCGGGCAACGTTGGTATCTAGCGGCTCCCTTCTAATTTGACGAGTATTTAGGTCCACATGAAGGATATTGCCAGCATATCCATAATACTCCATTATTATCTCGCCTTCAGTCGAGTAATAGCACCAAACTCACAGTGTCTGGTACATAGACTGCAGCCCTCCCTGCATTCGTCTGTGAAACATATTTCATCGGGTGGGTTTATCACTATACAAGATTTCTCCGGGTTGAAGGCCCCTGTGTAAGTGAAGGAACATATCAACTGGCAGCGCATACACCCCGTGCACTTTCCAGCATCTGTACTGATGTTCACCTTTTCCATTTTTTACTCATTCACATTTCAATGCTTCCATACCTTGCTCGGCTGCATGTATCAGGGCAGGGTCTAGCGAAAGTATACTTCAGAGCGAAGTGTATGTAAATCGTCGTGTGATGCCGAGAGAGCTGAACAAAACATCGTATTGTTCATTTTCCCATGGTATTCCGGGACCATATTACCTAATTTGTAGTTGGCCTAATCCTTCACAAGGTGAAGGATGGTGTCCCTGGGATTCAGGACATCTCGGCACCGCTCAGAAGACATATGGATGATATGCCGAATGTCATCCAGGAGACTTCTTACCGGCTTTCTCGAAAGATTAGCTTTGCTGCGGGACGGGCAGAACAATTTCTCCGCCCTTGTTATAATTCTTTTTGCCAACAACTATAGTTACGATATGGAGGAGGGTGACAGACATGAAAAAATCTAAGAGCAAAGGCGAAGTGGAGGCAGGAAAGAAATCTAAGTCGAGGGGTAGAAAAATTGATGAGGAGCCGATGCGCGCTGACCTCAAGGAGGTGATAGAGAGGCATTCTCGGGGCCTTGACGAGCGACGCCCCGAGGCGGTGGCGCGACGGCGGGAGAAAAAGCAGCGCACGGTTCGTGAAAACATAAAAGACCTCTGCGACGGGCACTTTATCGAATACGGTGCCCTGGCGGTCGCCGCCCAGCGCCAACGTCGAACCATGAAGGATCTCATGAGCAGAACCCCGGCCGATGGGGTGATTGCAGGCATCGGCTCGGTCAACGGATCGTTGTTTGGAGAAGACAAGGCCCGCTGCCTGATAATAGCCTATGATTATACGGTTCTGGCCGGTACCCAGGGATATTTCGGTCACAAGAAAAAGGACCGTATGCTGAGATTGGCTCACGAGCAGCGTCTGCCCGTGGTTCTTTTTGCAGAAGGTGGCGGCGGGAGGCCGGGTGACGTCGATGCGGATGGCGTCGTGGTGGCAGGCCTAGACATAGCAACCTTTGCCATGTTTGCAAAATTGAGCGGAAAAGTTCCGCTCGTGGGCATCGTATCGGGCCGATGTTTCGCAGGCAACGCTGTCTTGCTTGGATGTTGTGATGTGATTATTGCAGCCCAAAATGCCAACATTGGGATGGCCGGCCCGGTTATGATCGAAGGCGGGGGACTCGGTGTTTTCAGGGCAGAGGATATCGGGCCTATGAATGTGCAAACGAATGATGGGGTTGTCGACATTGCCGTGGCTGACGACGCAGAAGCGGTCACAGTCGCCAAGAAATATCTTTCCTATTTTCAGGGAACGATTTCCCAATGGGAGGCCGCCGACCAGCGCCTTCTTCGCAGCCTGATTCCGGAGCAACGAAGATACGTTTATGACGTGCGGGCTATCATAAAAACGATAGCCGATACGGACTCATTCCTTGAGCTAAGACCCAAATTCGGCCCGGGGATGATTACGGGTCTTATACGCATCGAGGGCAAACCTTTTGGCATTATAGCCAATAACTGCAAACACCAGGCCGGGGCCATTGAAGCGGAAGGCGCGGACAAGGCAGCGCGCCTCATGCAGCTTTGCAATGCGCATGGTCTGCCGATGGTGTCTCTGGTTGATACTCCGGGATTCATGGTGGGGCCGGAGATTGAACGCCGCGCTCAGGTTCGCCATATTTGCCGTATGTTTGTGGTCGGCTCGCATTTAGCGGTACCTTTCTTTACAGTTTTTTTGCGCAGGGGATACGGATTGGGAGCGCAGGCTATGGCCAAGGGGGGCTTCCACGAGCCTTTTTTTGCGGTTGCCTGGCCAACCGGAGAATTCGGCGGGATGGGATTGGAGGGCTTTGTCAGGGCTGGTTTCAGGAAAGAACTTGAGGCAGTGAAAGACCCGCAGGAACGTGAAGCGCTCTACGAGAAACTGGTTGCTCTCTCATATGACAGAGGGAAAGCCATCAATATGGCCTCCTACCTGGAAATCGACGCGGTTATTGACCCGGCGGATACGCGCAGATGGATTATGGAGGGCTTGAAAGCCGTTCCCGCTGAACGCACCGAGAGAACTGGTCATGATTTTGTTGATGCCTGGTAACAGGGAATCACTTCCGGGGACATAATACCTAATTTGCAGTAGGCCTAACTGGTATGGTGTCCCTGGAATTTTGAGGCGAGTCCCGTAAAATGCTATTGTATTAGGTAGTTTCCTATCGGGGAAGTGTCGGAATTGGCAGACGAGCATGACTTAGGATCATGTGCTGAAAGGCGTGGGGGTTCGAGTCCCCCCTTCCCCACCA
>DAOUDY010000161.1:0-3812 GCA_034430755.1 Dehalococcoidales bacterium | reverse complement strand
ATTCATTCTTTATGCACAGACAGCTCTGGAAATGTCTTAAATATAGATTTTTCCTTTCAACCACACGAAATCCAGATTCCGCTAATCCATTGAATAATTCCGGCCACTCAAATCTAGACTCCAGGGGATGATGAATCTTGAGAAAACGCTCTAAATTGTCCAGGGCTTTCTTACGCGGCTCATGAACCAATAAAACTCCGCCACATTTTAATACTCTATTTATCTCTTTTAGAGCAATATGCCATTCTGGCACATGGTGAAGAACGTCGAAGGCAAATACTGCATCAAATTTCTCAGAGGGGAGTAAGATATCAGTAACGTCCCCAACAAATAGATTCACTTGCAAACCCCTTTGCTTGGCAAGTTCAATCTCCTCTGGCAGAACATCGAATGCGAACAGTTCTTTTGGTTGAAACTCCTCCATTATTAGCTGCGAGCTATAACCAGAACCACAGCCAACATCAAGTATTACCTTGTTGGTTAAATCAATGTGATTGTTTTTAAGGTACTGCTTAAAAGCCCTAAACTCGTAGTGTTTTTGGCAGAATTCCCTCACTGCACTATTAACAAGCTTCAACTCCCTTGTATCTATAGCTGAGTACAAAGTAACCTCCTAATTTGAATAAATGTTAAGCATGAAGCCTGCCCATTAAACATCCAGTAATTCTGCTTTGATTAGGGTGTTTTCCCGATTATACACCAAAGCCGAGCCAAAATAATATCAGCGGTTTGACTCGCAACCAGCTAATTGTTGCACGAATTGACGGATTGTTGCCTTATTTGAAGTTTAGCTTTTCCCTGTTCAAATAGAGTATAATCTTTTACAGTATTTTAACACATAAGAGGAACGGCCTTCATTGAATTCTATCCAGGTGCCGGAGCGCATCGGGCGACTTGGTGAACTGGCCAGCAATCTATGGTGGAGCTGGAACAATCAGGCCCGTCAGCTATTCCGTGCCCTGGATTACCCGCTCTGGAAGGAGAGCGGGCACAATCCAGTGAAACAGCTCTCCTGGATAAGCCCGGAACGGCTGGCTCAAGCTGGTGCCGACCCGGCATTTCTTGCCCTCTATGATTCGGTGATGTCAGCCTACGATGAAGCGATGTCCCCTGTTAACCACACCTGGTTGCACGCCAATTACCCCGACCTGCTCTCCGGGCCAGTGGCTTATTTCTCCATGGAATATGCCATCCATAATTCTTTGCCCATATACGCTGGAGGTTTGGGGGTGCTGGCCGGAGATATCTGCAAGGAGGCAAGCGATATTGGGCTGCCGATGGTCGCCGTCGGCTTCATGTATCCCCAGGGATACTTTCACCAGCATGTATCCGCCTCCGGCTGGCAGGAAGAGGAATACCAGGAGCTTAATTTTGATGAAGCACCCATCAATCAGATCCGCTCTCCCCGTGGTGACATTGCTCTGACCCGGGTCAGGCTGGGTGACATTGACCTGGCGCTAGGTGCCTGGCATGTCAAAGTGGGTCGCACCGATATTTATTTGCTGGATACACAGCTTGAGGAGAATCTCGAGCCTTACCGGCAGCTCTCAGCGCGGCTCTATGTTTCCGACCGGGAGCTGCGCTTGCAACAGGAAATCGTCCTCGGCATTGGCGGCGTGCGCGTGCTGCGAGCACTTGGCATTAATCCCGCGGTCTGGCACGCCAATGAGGGACATACCGCTTTCATGACCCTGGAACGCGTTAGAGAAAAGGTGTCCGGGGGTATGAGCTTTGTCGAGGCGCAACTGGAGGTACGGAAGACCACGGTATTTACCACGCATACCCCGGTTATGGCGGGACACGATATCTTCGCCATAGAGCTGGTGGAGAAATACTTCCATGGTTACTGGGAGCAACTTGGCATTGATCGCCGGGCATTCCTGGAGCTCGGCGGGGAGGGCAACTCCGAACCCCAAAGTTTCAACATGACCGTCCTCGCCCTCAAAATGGCTGACCAGCGCAATGCGGTGAGCCAGCTTCACGGCAGCGTTACTCGGAAGATGTGGCATGGTCTCTGGCCGGATATTGCCGAGGAGCAGGTGCCCATATCCCACGTGACCAACGGCATTCACGTACCTTCCTGGGTTGCTCCAGAATTAAACCACCTTCTGGCAAAGTATCTTGGTGCAGACTGGTTGATGAGGCATGATGACTCCCACCTCTGGGAAAAGGTATCGGAGATACCAGATGAGGCTCTCTGGGCCATTTGCCAGAGGCTCCGGCGCAAGCTAGTGGGAGCGATTCGGGAGCGCATGCGTACCCGGTGGTTGGAGGATGACGTTCCATGGACTCATATGCTGACGACGGGGGCCCTGCTTGACCCTGAAGTGCTCACCATCGCCTTTGCCCGCCGGTTCACTGAATATAAACGGCCGGCACTAATCCTGCATGACATTGAGCGGCTGAAGCAGATTGTCACCAATAATTGGCATCCGGTCCAGATTATCTTTGCCGGCAAGTCACATCCGGCTGATTTGGCTTCCAAGAACCTCTTGCAGCAGGTCTATAAAATAGCCGCTGACCGTGAATTTCAAGGCAGGATAGTATTCGTCGAGGGCTACGATATGCACCTGGCGCGCTATCTGGTACAGGGAGTTGATATCTGGCTGAATGTTCCGCGGCGCCTCCGGGAAGCGAGCGGCTCAAGCGGCATGAAAGCATCCTTGAATGGCGTGCTCAATTTGAGCGTTCTCGATGGCTGGTGGCGTGAGGGGTATAACGCTGGCAACGGTTGGGCGGTTGGCTCACCAGATATCGCCGCCACCCCGGAAGAAGAAGATGAATCCGATGCTGAGGCGCTCTACCGTTTGCTTGAAGATGAGATTGTACCGCTCTACTACGGCCGGGATGTGCACGGGGTTCCGCGCCGCTGGGTGGCCATGATTAAAGAGGCAATGCGTTCCATCGTGCCCGCTTTTTGCGCCCGCCGCATGATGAAGGACTACATCGAAAAACTGTACCGCCCTGCTGTCCAGAGGCCGTAGTTTAACCTGCTGGATGCCCCTTCAAACGTTGGCCATCAGAGCTACCGGAAAGGTGCGCAGCACCTCGGAGACAGCAAGTCCTTTTCCTTCATGCATATCTATCTCTTCCCCCGTCAGGGTGTTGTGCCAGTGTCGGGGGGCGTTCTGAGGAAGATATAACTGACTTTGGCCCCAGACCGGGCCCAGAGGGAATTTGTTAGCCGGCACCAACCTGGTGGTGAGCCTCGGTACCACGGTAAGCGTCCATTCTTTCCCGCAGCATCGGCAAAAGGCGTAAATATGCTCCCGCATATCCTGGGAAACCTGAACTGGCAGATATTCCCCATTCTGAAATAGGGTTGCGTTTTCACTGCGGAAGCGCATTGCCTTTTGGGTTATATAGAGTTTAATACGTCCATCTTTCCAGTATTTGAGAAGTTCTGCCAGTAGGTGCGGGTTGCCGGGGGACTCCCCCTCTGTCAGGTCATTGAGATAGCTCTCCCGCTTTTGAAAATCAACCGGCCGGCGGTTATCCGGGTCAACCAGGCTCAGGTTCCAGAGCTCGGTCCCCTGGTAGAAATCGGGGATGCCGGGCGTGGTAATCTTGACCAGCAGCTGCCCCAGCGAGTCCAGGCTGCCGAAGAAGGCGATTTTCTTCTGGAAATTGAGAAAGTCTTCAAGGAAAGCATTTCTCCGTGTGTCGGCAAGTATTTCCTGGACAAACTGGAGCAATGCCTCCTCATAGGACGGGTTGGGTTCAAGCCAGCTGGTGAAGGTTTTCGCCTCGCGGGCAGCTTTTATGAGGTAAGCTCTCAGGCGTTTTCTGAATGCCGGCAGCTCTTCCTGAGA
>DAOUDY010000160.1:0-4843 GCA_034430755.1 Dehalococcoidales bacterium | reverse complement strand
GGTGTCTTTTCATTAGTTATTCTTGACCTGGACTCATTCAAGGTTTTCAATGATACCTACGGGCATTTGGCAGGAGATATGCTCCTAAGGCAAGTCAGCAGTATTGTAAGAGGTGCAGTAAATGCATCTGATGGTACCTTTCGTTATGGTGGTGATGAATTTGCTATACTTCTACCGCAAACAAACATTGACACTGCTTATCGGGTAGCTGAGCGTGTGCGCCAACGAATTGCTTTTGAAGTAGGAACAGGTGATGTAAAAGTTACAGTAAGCCTAGGCTTGGCAAGTTGGCCGACTAATGGTGCGGAACCTAATCAAATTATTAACGCTGCGGATTTAGCACTCTATCAAGCAAAACGAGGTGGCGGTAACCAGAGTTGTGTATCTTAAAAGCTTAGCTTTTCTAATCCCATAGGATCTTAATGCCGACCAGCTTCTATGTAGGTGCTTTAACCTTTACAGGAGCAACAAGTTGGCTGTTATTGTTGTTGCCAACATTCTTTAGACGAAATTCGTCGAAAGACGAGAAGATAAAAAAAGTAATTAATGTGTTAAAAAGTTCTACAAAATAAAGCTTTATTTTAATAAGCGTATAATGTAAGTTATACGCAACTTTTAACCAGTCGATTTTCAAACTTTCACATCATCAAACGCTTAAAGCGGCCTTTGTTCCATCAAGACAAACCATTGTGGTATGATTAATCAAAATAATAATTAGGTAGGCACAAAAATGAAGAGTAGACCTGTAACTCGGCTTACAGGTTTACTTGACCTTTGAGTTAACTGGAGATGGCCTGGCCAGTGCAGGACAAGGAGGCAAATAAGTTTTCTCCATAATCAAAACCCGCTGGTATTTTCCCCCCTGTTCGATGTTCCAGGATATCTTTCGGAGTAAAGCAAAACGATGTCAACCAGGATGAAGTATATCCTCGTAGGTTTAACCCTCATTGCCATAATCGCCCTTGCCTTCGGTTCCGGCTACAATCTGGGAAGGGTCCCCGCGGGAAGTGGAGAGGGGCTGGGGCTGGTGGAGGAGGCATGGGATATCATTTTCAGGGACTATGTCGACCGGGACCATCTGGAACCACATGAAATCAGCCAGGGTGCCATCGAAGGCATGATGGAGGCGCTGGATGACCCCTACAGTTCCTATCTCGATGCGGAAACGTACGAGATCGGTCTGAGTGGCCTTGAAGGAGAAATTGAAGGTATTGGCGCTCAGGTGGGGATAAGGGAAGAGAAACTGACGGTTATCTCGCCCATTCCCGACTCACCGGCGGCGCAGGCTGGTATGAGGCCATACGACGTCATCTTGGGAATAGACGGCGAGTCAACGGCCGATATGAGCCTGGTCGAGGCGGTGCTGAAAATTCGCGGCCCCAAAGGCAGCACCGTCACGCTGCTCATTCAGCATCAGGACGAAACCGAAGCGGTGGAAATTGAAATCGTGCGCGCCACCATTGAACTGTCCAGCGTGGTGCTGGAAATGAAGGAGGATATTGCCCACCTCAGGCTCACCCACTTCTCCAGGCGCACCGCTAGCGAATTAGCGACCGCATTGAATGACATTGACCAGGCAAAGGCGAAGGGCATCATTCTGGACCTGCGCGGCAATCCGGGCGGTATACTGGAGACCGTAATAGATGTCGCCTCGTACTTTCTGGAAGACGGCGTGGTGTTGAAAGTGGTGGATAACAGGGGTGGAGAGACCTCCCTTGAAGTCAAAACCCAGGAAATCGTCAATAAGATGCCAATGGTGGTTTTGGTGAATGGTTACAGCGCCAGCGGCAGCGAGGTGCTGGCGGGGGCGTTGCAGGACCACAGGCGGGCCACCGTCGCCGGAAGCCAGACGTTTGGCAAGGGCAGCGTTAACGTGCCGCGAGAGCTTCAGGACGGCTCTGGGATTTACATAACCACCGCACGCTGGCTGACGCCGAACGGCCGGCGCATTGAAGGGGAGGGAATCAAGCCGGATATTGAGCTGGAGCTGGAAGGCGAAGAGGCCATCCGGTGGGCAATCGATTACCTGGAAAGTCAGGGCTAGCGGACAGGAGGTGTCGGCGTGGGGAATGAGCCGGTACAGGTAAAGGTAAACGAGGCCAGGCTATCCATCATACAGGGCGATATTACCCGGCAGGCTACCGATGCTATCGTCAATGCTGCCAATTCCAGCCTGATGGGTGGTGGTGGCGTGGACGGGGCGATTCATCGGGCTGGCGGCCCCGCTATTCTGGAAGAATGCAAGAAAATCGTGGCCCGGCAGGGGCGTCTGCCCACCGGCAGGGCGGTGATAACCACCGGTGGCGACATTCCGGCAAGGCACGTCATCCACACCGTGGGACCGGTCTGGCATGGCGGTGATAAGGGCGAGGCCGAGCTTCTGGGAAGCGCCTATCGGGAAAGCCTGAAGCTTGCCGCCGAGAACAATTTAGCCAGCGTTTCCTTCCCGTCCATCAGCACCGGAGCCTATGGGTACCCGGTTGGGCAGGCCGCAAGAGTGGCGCTCAGGACCGTGGCGGCATTTTTACGGGAAAAGTCAACCTCGGTTAGAGAAGTGGTCTTTGTGCTCTTTGATGCCGCGACTTATGAGACGTATGCGGCGCTGATGACTGACCAGTACCCGCCCTTCCGTCTCTGGGACGATTAAGAAACCGGCTGGCATCTGGGGCAGAAATAGGTGCCGCGGTTGCGCACCGGGATGCGCTGAATCGGGCGGCCGCAGTTCGGGCAGTTTTTATCGCGGCCGTGAGCCACCTTGAAATCAAAGTGGGCGGTGCCGGTTTCTCCGCCGGGCCGATAGTAATTAACGATGCTGGCGCCCTTTTTGTCGATGGCGGCGCGCAGCGTCTGCTGAATGGTGTGGTGGAGGCTTTTGATTTCTTCAGGCGTCAGGCTGTCCCCGGACCTTAACGGGTTGATTCCGGCGGCAAACAGGGCCTCATCGGCATACATGTTGCCGATGCCGGCAATCACAGACTGGTCGCAGAGGAGCGCCTTGACGGGCGCTTTACGATTTCGCAGCCGCTGTGCCAGAACCTGCGGTGTAAACTCCGCTTCCAGCGGCTCCGGCCCCAGTTTTTTGATTACCGTTGTCCAGTCCTCGACCAGCCAGACCCTGCCGAACTTGCGCGGGTCGCAGAAAAAGATGCGCGTGCCTCCATCCAGATGGAAGACAGCGCGGGTATATTCGGGCGGCTCTCTGGAATCCCGGCTCAGCAGCAGCGAGCCGCTCATCTTCAGGTGAATGACAAGTGAGTCGTCCCCGTTCAGGCTCAGCACAAGGTACTTGCCGCGCCGGAACAGGCCGGTGATTTCCTGTCCGGTCAGGCGGGAACGGAATTCCTCAAGCGATGGTGTCTTGACGATGCCGTCCCAGAAAAGGGTGATGCTGGTGATTTTGCGCCCCAGAACATGCGGGGCGAGCTCATTCTTTATTGTTTCCACCTCGGGCAGTTCGGGCATGTTATGCCATTTCCCCCCAGTTCTGGCCCTTTTTGGTGTCCACCTTCAGCGGCACGTCTAGTTGAAGCGCGGAGGACATCACCTGAGGAACGAGCTTCTGCACTGTTTCCATCTCTCCATCAGGAACCTCGAGGACAAGCTCGTCGTGTACCTGCAGCAGCACCTTGCTCTTCAGTCGCTGTTTGTCCAGCTCGCGGTCGAGGTTTATCATGGCTACCTTGATGATGTCGGCCGAGGTGCCCTGCACCGGCATGTTGATGGCCATGCGTTCGGCGGCTTCCCGCACCTGGCGATTGGACGAGTTGATTTCCGGGATGAAGCGCCTTCTGCCCATGATGGTCTGCACGTAGCCGTTTTCCCGGGCCTGCCTTTTCGTGGCTTCAAGGTATTCTTTTACTTTCGGGTATTTGGCAAAGTAGGCGGCGATGAACTGGGCTGCCTCTTCCCGCGATAGCTCGGTGGCCTGCTCCAGCCCGTACTCGCTCATGCCGTAGATAACGCCGAAATTAACCGTCTTGGCCAGCCGGCGCATGTCCGCGTTCACCTGTGACCTCTCGACGTTGAAAAGCTGGGCGGCGGTGGCGGCGTGAATATCCTCGTCCTGCTGGAAGGCGCGGATAAGCCCCGGGTCCTGCGATAAATGGGCCAGTGCCCGCAGGTCTATCTGCGAGTAATCCCCGGCGAACAGGCGGCTTCCTTTCGGGGCGATGAAGGCACACCGTATCTGCTTGCCCGTTTCACCGCGGACAGGAATGTTCTGTAAGTTCGGCTCGCTTGAGGAGAGACGACCGGTCGTCGTTCTCGTCTGGTTGAAGCTGGTATGCACCCGGCCGGTTCTGGCATTTATCAGGCCGGGAAGAGCATCGATATAGGTCGACTTCAGCTTTGTTAGCTGTCGGAACTCCTGTATCAATCCGATTATCTCGTAATCTTTGAGCTCCTCCAGGACCGATGCCTCCGTGGAATATCTGGACTTGCCTTTGCGCGGGGTGGGGATTTGAAGCTCGTCGAATAAAACCTTCCCCATCTGCTGCGGCGAGTTGATGTTGAACTCATGACCGGCAAAACTGAATATCAGAGCCTCAAGCTTTGAAAGCTGCTCACCGAGCTCCCGGGACATGTCCTGCAGCAATTTTTTATCGAGGGCGATGCCGTTCCTCTCCATCTGGAGAAGCACCGGCACGAGGGGCATCTCGACCTCCGAGAAGAGCTGCCAGAGGCCCTGCTGCTGCAGTTCCCTGCCAAAGAGGTCTGCCAGGCGGCGGGTCATATCGGCATCGGCACAGGCGTAATCGGCCACCTTTTCTATCTCCACCTGGGACATGGGCCGCTGTTTGGGGCCGGTGCCGATAAGTTCGGCTATAGGGGTCATATCGATATT
>DAOUDY010000159.1:0-21447 GCA_034430755.1 Dehalococcoidales bacterium | reverse complement strand
CTAAAGCCGGAGATATCGTTATCGCTCAGGTTGACCTGGTATTTATCCAGGACACCACCGGCCCGTTAACGGTCAGGCAGTTCCACGAGAGCGGCCTGAAGAGGCTGGCCAGGCCGGAGAGGACGGCGGTCTTTATCGACCACGCTGTTCCCAGCCCGACACACACGCTATCGAACGACCATCTGGTGCTGCGGCGGTTCGCCGCTGAGACCGGTGCCATAATGTCTGACATCGGTGAGGGGGTCTGCCACCAGCTGGTGGCTGAATCTCTGGCCCGGCCGGGAGATGTCATCGTTGCCTCCGATTCCCACACGGTGACCGCGGGCGGACTGGGCGCCTTTGCCACCGGCATGGGCTCTTCTGATGTGGCTGTTGCCATGGGCCTGGGGAAGACCTGGTTCCGCGTCCCGGAGAGCATCCGGATTACGGTCACCGGACGGTTCCGGAAAGGGGTCTCGGCAAAAGACCTCATTCTCCACCTGATAGGGCAGATTGGTGCCGATGGCGCCACCTACAAGGCGCTGGAATTTGGCGGTGATGGCATTAACCAAATGTCAATGTCGCAGCGCTTCACCGTCGCCAACATGGCGGTGGAGGCGGGGGCGAAGGCTGGTATCTTCCCCGCCGACGGCACCGCCCAGAAGTATCTGGTCGAGCAGGGAAGGGCTGAGGACTACCAGCCGATTTATCCTGATGCTGATGCCAGCTATGAAAAGACGATTAACTTCGATCTTGAGCAGCTTGAGCCCACTGTGGCCCGGCCGCACACCGTGGACAACGTTGCCCTGGCCCGCGAGCTAAAGGGGACGAAAATACAGCAGGTCTTCATAGGAACCTGCACCAACGGGCGGCTGGACGACCTGGAAATCGCCGCCGGCATATTGAAAGGTCGAAAACATCATCCGGGCACCAGATTGATAGTTGCCCCGGCGTCGCGGCGGGTATTTCTTGAGTCCCTGGAGAAGGGTTATCTTCAGGCTCTAGTTGAAGCTGGAGCGACGGTTCTGCCTCCCGGCTGTGGGCCGTGTCTCGGGTTGCACCAGGGGGCGCTGGGTGACGGGGAGGCCTGCCTTTCCACCTCCAACCGCAATTTCAAGGGCAGGATGGGCAATCCGAAGGCTTTCGTCTATCTCGGCAGCCCGGCCACGGCAGCGGCCACGGCGCTCGCCGGTGAAATCACCGACCCCAGGGAGGTACTGTAGGTGCTCAGAGGGAAAGCCTTCAAATTCGGCGACGGCATCTCTACCGACCATATCATCCCCGGTCGGTACACGCACCTCAGGAGCAACCTGCCCGAGCTGGCCAGGCATGTCCTGGAAGACGCCGACCCCACCTTTGTTTCAAAGGTTGAGGAAGGGGATTTCATCGTGGCGGGGAATAACTTTGGGCTCGGCTCGAGCCGGGAACATGCTCCGCTGGTCATCAAGATGGCTGGGGTCAGGGCCATACTGGCCAAATCTGTAGCCCGCATCTTTTTCCGCAATGCCATCAACCTGGGGTTGCCGGTGCTCATCTGCGATACTGATGGCATCAATGATGGTGATGAGCTGGAAGTTGACCTTTCCGCCGGCACGGTCAGAGACGTAACCAGCAGGCAGAAGCTCACCTTTGGTGAAATACCGGAAATAATGCTCCGTATTCTCGATGAGGGGGGGCTCATTCCTTATATCAAGAAGCACGGTGATTTCAAGCTGAAATAGAGAGGCGAATTGATGGCATATAACGTCACCCTTATTCCCGGCGATGGCATCGGCCCGGAGGTCACCGAGGCAAGCAGGCGGGCTCTGGGAGCCACCGGCGTTGCCTTCCAGTGGGACGTGGCGGAAGCCGGTGCCGGTATCATTGATAAGTATGGCACGCCGCTGCCTGACTCGGTGCTGGAGTCGGTGAGAAAGAATAAGGTGGCTCTCAAGGGGCCGATAACCACCCCGGTTGGCTCGGGCTTCCGCAGTGTCAATGTCGCCCTGCGCAAGGCGCTTGACCTTTACGCCTGCCTCCGCCCCTGCAAGACCTATCCCGGCGTCCCCTCTCCCTATAAAGATGTTGACCTGGTGGTCGTCAGGGAGAACACGGAAGACCTATATGCTGGCATTGAATTCGAGCAGGGTACACCGGAGGCGTTAAAGCTGATCCGGCTCACCGCGCAGGCAAAGAGAGGCATTGTCCGCGAGGACTCCGGCATCAGTCTGAAGGTCATTTCCGAAGCGGGCAGCCGGCGCATCCTCCGCTTTGCCTTTGAATATGCCCGCGCTTACGGAAGGAAAAGGGTCACCGCTATCAGCAAGGCCAATATCCTGAAGTTCTCCGACGGGCTGTTCCTCAGAGTTGCCCGGGAAGTGGCTCAAGAATATCCAGGTATTGAATTTGAGGACCGACTGGTTGATAATATGACCATGCAGCTGGTGAAGAACCCGCGGCAGTTTGATGTCATCGTGGCACCGAATCTGTACGGTGATATCCTGTCCGATTTATGCGCTGGTCTGGTGGGTGGCCTGGGAGTTGCCCCCGGCGCCAATGTCGGCGATGGCATCGCCGTTTTTGAACCGACCCATGGCAGCGCCCCCAAACATGCCGGTCAGAACCGGGCGAACCCCATGGCGATGATGCTCTCCGGCGTTATGATGTTTCGCCACCTCGGTGAGAAAGATGCCGCTGACAGGCTGGAAAAGGCCATTGCCGATGTTATCGCCGAAGGCAGAAGCCTTACCTACGATATGAAAACTGATACTACGTCCGCCATCGGCACTTCACAGGTGGCCGATGCGGTGATTGAGAAGCTGGCGACAGGCCAAAGGGGGTGACACCTATAGCCCAGAAAATAAAGGAAATAAAGGCTAAAGACATCACCGAAACGGTGGCCCAGCTCTGTCAGCAGGCCAATTTTGAGCTCGATGAGAATGTCCTGGCGGCGCTGAAGCAGGCCCAGCAGAGCGAGCAGTCCCCCCTGGGCAAGGAGATATTGCATCAACTGGTGGAGAACGCCCGCATTGCTGAGGCCAAGAGTTTGCCGCTGTGTCAGGACTGTGGCAGCGCCGTTATATTTCTTGAGGTGGGGCAGGATGCACACGTGGTCGGTGGTGAGATTAATGAGGCAGTGGGGGAAGGGGTGAGTCAGGGTTATACCCAGGGCTACCTGCGTAAATCCATGGTCAGCCAGCCGTTTTCCGATAGAAAAAACACCAGGGACAATACTCCGCCAATTATTCATACCGAAATTGTGCCGGGGGACCATATCAGGATTATCTGCCTGCCCAAGGGAGCCGGCTCCGAGAATATGAGCCGTCTGGCCATGCTGCGGCCGGGCGACGGCAGAGAGGGTATTATCGATTTCGTTGTCCGGGCCGTCGATGAGAGCGGCGCGAACCCCTGCCCGCCGCTGGTCGTTGGCCTGGGCATCGGTGCTACCTCTGAAGGGGTCATGCTGCTGGCCAAGAAGGCCCTGCTGCGCCCCATCGGCCAGCCGAACCCTGACCCGGAAATCGCGGCGCTGGAGAAAGAATTATTGACCCGCATCAATGAACTGGGCATCGGGCCCATGGGTGTGGGCGGCAGCACGACGGCACTGGCGGTGCATGTCGAGGCCAGGCCGACACATATTGCCAGCCTTCCCGTAGCCATAAACCTGCAGTGTCACTGCTCTCGACACAAGGAGGCCAGACTGTAGATGGAAGCGGTGCATATCACCTCACCTCTTGACCGAAAAACGATTAAAGGGCTGACCGCAGGCACGCTGGTGCTGATTTCCGGAACCATGTACACGGCGCGTGACGCTGCCCACAAGCGGCTCGTTCAGGCACTTAGAGATAAAGAAGAACTTCCTTTCACTTTGAAGGGGCAGACCATCTATTACACCGGACCCTCGCCGGCGAGGCCGGGCCGCGCCATCGGTTCCGCCGGCCCCACCACCAGCGGTCGTATGGACATCTACACGCCCCGCCTGCTGTCCGCTGGTGTGAGGGCGATGATTGGCAAAGGCGGCCGCTCCACGGAGGTGAGAGAGGCGATGCAGAAGTACAAGGCGATTTACTTCATTGCCACCGGCGGGGCCGGGGCCCTGCTCGCCCAGTCGATAAAAAAGGCAGCGGTGGTTGCCTATGAGGACCTGGGCCCGGAGGCGGTCCGGATGTTAACGGTGGATAACTTCCCGGCCATTGTGGCCAATGACATTTATGGGAATGACATATTCGAGCAGGGCAAAGCTAAATACCGAAGGGAGAAGAGTTAGCTCATGGAGTGCGTTTTCTGCCGTATCGTGGCCGGCGAGCTTCCCGGCGATACGCTTTACCAGGACGACCAGATTATGGCCTTCCGTGATATCAACCCTCTGGCTCCCGTCCATGTGCTGATAATCCCGAAGCGGCATATCACTTCTCTGGCTGCTCTGGCTGACGACGACACAACGATTATCGGGCATATGGTCAGGGTGGCCAATCAGCTCGCCAGACAGGAAGGCGTTGCCGAGAAGGGCTATCGGCTTGTCATCAGCAGCGGGGAGGACGGAGGGCAGGTGGTGCCCCATTTGCATATGCACCTTCTCGGCGGGAGAAGGCTGTCGGACCGGCTGTGCTAGCCAGCCTTTTTCTTTCCCTTGCGGTATTCCAGGTAGATAAGCAGCCCGGCGATGCTCTTGGCATCGCAGATGCGTCCGGAGGTTATCAGGTCGGGTATTTCCGCAATCGGCACCCGAACCACTTTTATTTCCTCGGTATCTTCGGCGATTAGCTGGCTCGGCACCAGGTCAGTGGCCAGGTAAAGGTAAAGATACTCACTGCTGTAGCCCGGTGCCGAATAGAAACCGCCCATTCTCTTTACCTTCCGGGGCATGTAGCCGGTTTCCTCCCGCAGCTCACGTCTGACCGCCTCTTCCGGGGCTTCACCGGCGTCAATGCCGCCGGCCGGTATCTCCAGCAGCTCCTTCTCCACCGGCTTGCGGAACTGCTTCACCAGCAGCACATCATGGTTCTCATCAATGACGACGACGGCAATGCAGTCGCTGTGCTCCACGATTTCCCTGGTCGTCTGCCGTCCGCTGCCCAGCCGGACGGAATCCACCCTGAGCTTTACCGCCCTTCCATCGTAAATCAACTGGCTGGATAGTGTCTCTTCCAAGAACCTAGAACCTCTCCTTTAAAAATGGCGGATAAGGGCTACCTCGCCGCAGTCGGGGAATTTGGGACAGCGGAAGCATTCGGTCCAGACCTTGCGCGGCAGCTCCATCTTGTCTATCTGGCTGAGGCCGAATTTCTCAAAGAAGGCGGGCTTATAGGTAAGGCAGAATACGGTGGGTATGCCGAGCGCTTCTGTTTCCTTCAGGCAGGCTTCAACGAGCATGGTGCCCACACCCTTTTTTTGATAGTTCTCGGCCACGGCGACGGACTTGATTTCGGCCAGGTCGGCCCAGAGGACGTGCAGCGCGGCACAGGCGACCGTGCGCTCGTCCTGGCGGCAAACGAAATAGTCACGGATGTTTTCGTATATCTCGCTCAAGGAACGGGGCAGCATTTCGTCTCTGTCGGCGAAGTAGTTTATCAGCTGGTGCATTTGAGGTGTATCCTGAATTCTGGCTTTTTCTACCGTGCTCAATTTAACGTTTTCCTTTCAGTTTTTGCTCCAGTGAGCGATAGAAGGCATCCTCGGGGTGTATCCGCAGGAACCGTGTCCGGTGCGGGCTTTGTTGTACCGTAATTATCGCCCTGCCTGGGATGGGCATATTGATATATCCGTCAATGCTGAACGTTGCCTGATGCGGTGCCGTGATAGTTAGCTGGACCACTGTTTCCGCCGGCAAGACCAGGGCATAGGCCGGGCTGAGGTGGGGCATGATGGGCAGCAGTACAAAATCCTTTGAGTGCGGGTAGAGGATTGGACCGCCGGCGGCCAGAGAGTAAGCGGTACTGCCCGTAGCCGTCGCCGCGATAACCCCGTCCGCTTTGTAGTCGGCGAGGTGCTTTCCGTTGACGCTGGCGGCCACGCGAACCAGGCGGGCAACAGCACCCCTCGCCACCACCACATCATTCAGGGCATGATAGGTGCTCGTCTCTTGACCATCAGGGGAAAACTCGGCCTGGAGCATGGTCCTTTCGTCAATCCACCCCTCTCCAGATAGCAGGGCGGGCAGTCTGTCGGCAGCCTCATCGGCGCTGAGTTCGGTCATGAATCCCAGCTTGCCCAGATTTATGCCGATAATCGGAGTCATCCGCGGGGCTACCGCCTGTGCCGACCGCAGAATGGTGCCGTCGCCGCCAACGCTTAAAACCAGGTCCGTATCGTCCAGCTTTGCCCGGGCGGTTTCACCTTCCCAGGCGGAGCAGCGCCAGGCTGATATGCCATGAGAGGCGAGTAAATCCTGCAGCTGTTTCGCCTTGGTCTGGGTGGCTTCAATTAGTGGATGATAGAAAATGCCAACACTTTTCACTGGAGTTAACCTGCTCTAGCCAGTTAAAATCAATGATAACGTGGAGGGAACAAGGGAAGTGTAGCAAGTATTGGCTTTAAGTGTCAAGGTTGGAGTTTCGCAACAAGCTAAAGGTAGAGGATATACGGGTATAAATGCTATAATAGTTGCTTAAGTTCAGGAGCAGTCAATGACCGGGCCAAGAAGGAAGGCAAGAGCTATTGCCCTGCAGGCGCTGTATGAGGTCGATACCACCCGTCACGAGGTGGGGGAGGTAGTGGACCGGCTCCTGGCGGAAGAGGGCTTATCCGAGGATAACAACGCCTTTGTCCGCCGGCTGGTGAGGCGGGCAGTGCAGCACCAGAAGGAGATAGACGATAACATCCAGCGCTTTGCTCCGGCCTGGCCAGTAGAGCAGTTACCGGTCATTGACCGGAACATTCTCCGACTTGCAATCTCTGAAATTTTATTTGATAATGAAATAACGGTTAAGATAGCCATCAATGAAGCTGTTGAGCTGGCCAAAAAGTTCGGCGGTGAAAATTCATCGAAGTTTGTAAACGGCGTGCTGGGGTCAATCAGCGCGCTTGCTAGAAGATAGAAGGTTTCCGGAAAGGGGGTAAAACGTGGCGACGATTTTCGAGCGAGTGAAACCCTTAGTTGTGGAACAGCTTGGTGTTGAAGAGTCAGCGGTAAAACCTGGCGCGAGCTTCGTGGAAGACCTGGGAGCCGACTCTCTGGACCTGGTAGAGCTGGTAATGTCACTGGAAGAGGAATTCAGCACTCCGACGAAGAAGATTGAGATACCGGATGACGATGCGGAGAAGATAGTCACCATTCAGAATGCGGTTGATTACATTAAGGATTTGGGAATAGAAGATAGCTGATTTTCCCCGCTTATATCGTAAGATGAAAGAAGCAGCTCGGCGCGAATCCACGCCGGGCTATTAGCGTAACTGTTTATGCCGCAAGACAGGCTTGCTTTTCTTAACAGATATCTTTTGCGGCGAAGTCCAGCCCCAGTTCGCTCAGCTTTTGCTTCGTCGGGTTGCCGGTCTTCAGGTCCCAGCCCCGATAGCTGAAGTAGTCGTCCTTCAATCGCTCGAGGGTCTCTTTGGTGATGAGGCTTCCCTGCATTGGCCCTTCCGGCACCGGCTCTTCCATAAACCGGATGGGAAGCCGGTCATCTTCGCGGGTGAATCCCTCTCTGGCGGCAAAGCAGCGGATCATGTTCCACTCCCGCTCGGCAATCTTCCTGGCTCTCTCGTAGTCGAGTTCCCATCCCGTAACCGCGTTCAGGGCGTTTATCATGCTGTCGCTGATTTTGAGCGGCCCCCAGATGGGCTCGCCCAGGTGGCATATCAGCATCGAATCGCCTAGAATCAGCCAGTGGTTGACTTCCGCGGCCACGGCGCCTTTGCCCTCAAGTACTTTGCGGTCGACCAGGCCGCTCTTCTCGGCGGTGGGCCGGATATCGTGGTGGCTGCCGCCTCTCGGCCCGGTGGCGTAGCCGACGGCGCAGGCGGGGAAGGGGCGGCAGGTATGCCCCGGCCACTCCAGTCCCTTGTTCTGGATGGCGAAGCGTTCGGTGCCCCGGCCGACAATCTTGGAAGCATCCCTCGTGCCTTTGGCCAGCAGCTCCCCCAGGCCCTCCCTCTTGCCAATCTTTTCAATCATCGTGAGCATGCCGTCGGCGTTGCCGAAGCGCAAGTCAATGCCATCGGTATCTTTTTTGGTGAAGATTCCTTTCTCGTAGCATTCCATGGCCCAGCCAATGCTCACCCCCGTGGAGATGAGGTCGATACCGTAGTAGTCGCAGAGCTCGTCGGCCTTGCAGAGCACCTCTATATTGTCCACCTCGCAGAGGCTGCCAAAGGCGTAAATCGTCTCGTAGTCGGCGCCGTTGATAATTGATTTATACGGCCCCCTGGGCACCACGCTGTACTTGGTGCAGTTGATGGAGCAGGCGAAGCAGGCGCGGTCGCCCTTGACCACCTGTTCCTTCATCGCCTCGGCGGTGATATTCTTCATCCCCTTAAAAGTCTCGGTCTGCCAGTTTCGGGTGGGCAGGATGCCGCCCTCGTTCATGGCGGCCACATTACGCGGCGTGCCGTACCCGGAGAGGCCCTGCACCGACGGGTTGGTGGCAAAGAGCTCGTTGATTTTGATGGCAGTATTGTAGACCCTGAGCATATTGGGCACGGCAACGCCTCCGGTGCCTCTGATGGCGATGGCTTTGAGGTTTTTTGAGCCCATCACCGCACCCATGCCGCCGCGACCGGAAGCCCGGATGTCACAGAGAATCATGGCGTAGGGCGCTTTCTCCTCGCCGGCCAGCCCGATGGTGGCGATGTGAATCTCCTCATCGCCAATCTCTTTCCGCAGGATATCTTCTGCGGTGAACGGGTCTTTGCCCCAGAGGTGGCCGGCATCCCTGATTTCAACCGTGTCATCGTCAATCCAGATATAGACGGGTTTGTCTGCTTTTCCTTCAATGATGAGACCATCATAGCCGGCGAACTTGAGCTCCGGCCCCAGAAAGCCGCCGAAGATGCTGTGGAAAAACGACTTGGTGTACGGTGACTTGGCGCAGAACGAGGAGCGCGAGGCCGCCGGAATCATCGTGCCGTTTACCGGGCCGGTCATCATAATCAGCTTGTTTTCCGGCCCCAGCGGGTCGGTTTTAGCTGGCAGTTCTCCATAGAGGATTCGGGCCGATAGCCCGACGCCGCCAACGAAGTCCCTGGCCCAGTCCTCCCTGAGGTCTTCCTTGACAATGCCCTTATTGCTCAGATTGACTCGCAGTAGCTGTCCAATATATCCGCCGTAGGGAAATCCTTTTGCCATGATTAACCTCCTCCTATGGGAAAGATGATGGCGAGTTCATCGCCGTTTTGATTTTATGGTCCATATCGGACGTGGACCTGATAAGGGAACCGTTTACTTTGATGAGGAACGGTGCTATCTGGCCGGTATTCGGGTCCCAGATTTTCTCTTTGAAAGCCTGGCCGTACTGGCGTACCAGTTCATCGAAGAGCCCGGCGACCGTCGCCGGTTTATTGACGTCTATTTCAATGATATCCGAACCAAGCACGTCTCGAATCACGGAGAAGCTTTTTACCTTCACCCTGGCCATTTCCCCTCGCCTACCTGCTCACCGATTTCAGCCATTCTTGGGCAATTTTCTTGGCTTCTGATACCTTCGGTCGTTCCGGCTTGGTTTCCATTTCCTTCCACTCTATTGCCTTGGGCAGGCAGAACTGCACGCAGGCCGGGTTGCCGAAACAGTAATCGCAGTTATCGAGGATTATGGGCACGGGAATCTCGGGGATTCCCACCAGGCATACCCTGATTCTTGAATCTCTGGGGTTGAAAACGCTCGTTTTCACTGCGGAACAGGCCAGTTCACACAGCTTGCAGCCGGTGCATTTGTCCATATGTACTTCAATGTGTTTTTCCAAGACTGGACCTCCTCGATGATTATTCTTTATCCTCTTTCCGGAGGGTCAGCAGGGCATCCTCCTTGGCCAGCCTGATGTGCTCGCGCATCGTTCTATCACACAGTTCCGGGTCCTTTAATCGCAATGCCAGCAGTATCTTCCGGTGACCATCGATCGTCCTCTGTGCGCCTTCAATGGATTGCAGGGTTTCTTTGCGGTACCGCAGCACCTGTTTTCTCATATCGACAATCATCCGGTAGAGGCGCGCCATATCTGACACTAGCTCATGAAGGTGGTCGTGAAAGCGGGTGTTCCATTTGAAGACATCACCCATGCGGCCTGCTTCCAGCGCCGCCTGTGCTTTATCAATGAAAACGCTTAATTGCTGCAGGCTCTCTTCGGTGATTTTTCCCGAGGTGATTCTGAGCGCATACCCTTCCAGAATGGAGCGGATTTCAAAGAGCTCTTCCACTTCTTTCCTGGAATCTCCGGAAACGATAAAGCCCCTCGTCTCCAGAGGGCGAATCAGGCCTTCAGCCTCAAGTTTGTAAAGCGCTTCTCTCACCGGAGTGCGGCTCACTCCCAGTGTTTCCGCAAGGTGCTCTTCGGTTAACCTTTCCTTGGGGCCGAGGTGGCCGGAAAGAATCGCTGCCTTCAGGTTCTCATAAACCTTTTTCCGGGCGGGAACGTCCTTCTTTTCGATTCGACTGTGCACGGCCATTTCCCGATAATTGTATACAATAAGGGGTCAGTTTGTCAATAATTTCGGCTAATCATCGCAAAATATCAATATATTGTATACATTTATGTTTATGATAAAAACCGTGATATAATAGCCAGAGACTGGTTGCAGTTAAAAGCTTGAGAGGTATCTTCGATGGCCACATCGACGGATGATACACCTAAACCGAGCTTCGATGACCTTCTCCCCGCCGAGATGGCTCGTAAAGGGGAAGCAATTGGTATCAGGAAAGCCAACCTGGACTTCCTGAGCATGTTTGCTCTGGCCGTTCTGGCGGGAGCCTTTATCGCGGTTGGCGCCATTTTCGCCACCGTTTCATTAACCACGACAGGGGTGGCGGTGCCATGGGGGTGGGGGAGAGTGGTCGCCGGGATTGTATTCAGTCTTGGGCTGATACTGGTGATAGTTGGTGGCGCGGAATTATTTACCGGCAATAACCTGATTGTGATGGCCTGGGCAAGCCGGAATCTGTCGACAAAAAAGCTTTTTAGAAACTGGGGCATTGTTTATTTGGGGAATCTGGTCGGTGCGGTGGCCACGGCTCTGCTGCTTTATTTTGGTAAACACTACGAGATGGCAAATGGCGCCGTTGGCGTTACGGCGCTTAATATTGGCATGAGTAAGGTGCAGCTTGGTCTTTTTCAGGCTATCATTTTAGGGGCACTGTGTAACGCGCTCGTCTGCCTTGCGGTGTGGCTCTCCTACAGTGCGCGCACGACTATCGGGCGTATCGCTGCCATTATTCCCCCGATCAGTGCGTTCGTGGCTGCCGGCTTTGAGCACTGCGTGGCGAATATGTACTTTATACCATTTGCCATTCTCATTAAATCTGGCGCTTCTTCGTCATTCTGGCAGGCAGCAGGCATGAGCCCTGAGGCCTATCAAGGCCTGGACTGGCTCTCTTTTCTGGTCCGCAACTTAATCCCCGTCACCATAGGTAATATCATCGGCGGGGTTTTCTTTGTGGGCGCGGTCTACTGGGTGGTCTACTTGCGTAAGAAGTAACTGCAGGAACACACCTCTCGTTCTGCTTGTTTGAATCGGAGGCGGGACGCTGCTGCTCTCAAGATAAATCTTTAACATGGTGAAGCATAGCAACGAATAAAAAAGGGAGACGTAAAAAGTCCCCCTCCTCTATGATTTCAGACGGATTGACTAATTGCTTCTTATTCTCTCAATACGCACTTCACCGTTGCTGAGAATGTGCCCTTTATAGAGCAGCAAATCGGGATGCTTATAGAGGTCATCGTATTCTCTTATAGACAAATTTTGCTTATAGGCGCTTGCCCAGTCGTAAATAAAGATGGAGTCCGTCTTAAATTTATCGGAAATAGTTCTGCGTCGGACATACCACAGGCGCAGCAGGTCTTTGGGAAGCAGATGATATTTCGTTTCCAGGGTTTCCAGCACACGTGCCGGCCAGTGTCGGTCACTATCGCTGCCCATAAACCGATGCAATCGCGTGGATACTTTAATCAGCCCCGTTTTAAATGTCTTAACCATCGCTTCTCTCGATTACTTGTTTATTATTTTTTATTGGCCTCTTCGATGATAATAAAAACATTTATACCTGAACAGGCGCCTTTTTATTTATTATATTATCATGCATCGTATGTTACGAAACAGTATATATGAAAACCACTACAGGAATAATAATTCATAAATAATAAATTGTCAATACCTCTGGTTAGCACTTAGGTAATAGTTAAAAAATATGACATTTACACGACTGAAACTTTTGGGGAATTATGCTGCAAATACACGGGGGATACATGCATTAATATTTGAGGCTTGCGAAGCAAATGGATATATTCTATAAAAACATTGAAGTACTTTGCATGAATTAGTATTATTGATTATTTATTCCAACTAATGTATATTTAATTGTCACTGGGGAAAACAGGAAATGCTGAAGTTCAGATTTTTAACCAACCATGCTCTGGTGCTGAGCCATGTCGCGCGCCAGCCCCGCATCACCGCCAGGGAACTGTCAGATATCATCGGAATCTCGGAGAGAGCCACTTATAATATCATAAATGACTTACTAGAGGCAGATTTCATAACGAAGAAACGTGAAGGCAGACGCAACCGCTACGGTGTTAATCCAGACTGCCCGATTAATCCTCCCGGTCTGGATGAAATTGCCTGCAGCTATCTCCTGGAGATAATCGGCTGGAAAAAACGGGGGCGACCCCGTAAGGTCAGTCAATAATACCCGTTTTCAATGTTTACCGTGCAATAATTAGCCACTGCACACTTATATTTCGTTAACCCATCAGATTGGTTCTGCCGCCATTGCAGGCAATAATCTCGGCTGTGATGAAAGCAGCATCATCCGAAGCCAGGAATAGCGCCAGATGGGCAATCTCTTCAGGCGTACCCAATCTTCCCAGACAGGCAGTGCTTTCGGCTGTTTCAATGAAATTTTCTATCTGTTCCGGTGTCCGGCTGGCGTAAATCAGCGGGGTCAGGATTCGTCCGGGAGCGATGGCATTGACGGTTATTCCGTAAGGTCCGAACTCGCGGGCACATGCCTTGGTGAATGCGTTGACGCCGATTTTGGAAGCGGCATAGGCGGCCTGCCCCGGTTCAATGGCCCCCAGTGAAGCTGTCGAGGATATATTTATGATTTTCCCGTAACCCTGTTTTATCATATGTCTGGCTACGGCCTGGGTACAGAAGAAGAGGCCTTTGAGGTTAGTATCAAATATCAGATTCCAGGTATCTTCAGTCAAATCAAGTACTGGTGTGGGGCGGTTGATTCCAGCATTATTCACCAGGATGTCAATCCGCCCAAATTCATCAATCGCCTTCTGTACCATGTTATCCGCCTGTTCCCTGATACGCACGTCCATAGATATTGCCAGCGAGCGCCTTCCCAAAGTCGATATCTCGTCGCGCACTTTTTCGATGTTCTGGACATTGCGACTGCAGATGGCGATGTCGGCTCCGGCGCCGGCGAACTCCAGAGCAATGGCTTTCCCGATGCCGGTGCCGCCGCCGGTAACAATGGCTTTCTTTCCTTCCAGTTTCATTCTGACTACTCCTTGGCGGTGCTAGTATCCCTTTATCATTGGCTCGGAAGCCACAGGAAAATCTGGGGGAAAGCAATCATCAAGCCTAGCCCTATCCAGATGAGCATAATGAAAGGGAGCACACCTCTGATAATGCGTTAGTGTCGCCGGCCTAGACATTGGGCTGAAATTCTTTCTCAAATTCGCCTGAATCCCCCTTACGAAGAAAGATTACACCAAGGTCTATGGTATTATCGCTCAATTGCTATTGCCCGAACGGGTGAACCACCGGCACCCTCTATCGGGAGAGGCAGGGCCATAAATTGAAAGCGTTTTCTATTAATCAAATGTAGATTGCACAGGTACTCTATAACGAATATGCCTTCCTTAAAGAATACATCGTGTGTGGTATTTTCTTCAGGCTTATCTTGATATTCAGGATCAGATAATTTCTTTCTTAGAACATAATCCGGGGGATAGTCATAGCCAACAGCTTTGACCTTCTGTTGTACCAGCCACTCACATGCACTGCGTGTAGTGTAGGGAGATTTGGCCCAGAAATCACGACTCATATAGTCACATTTAAGTGGCCAGTCCGTGCGAAGCAGGACAATATCACCAGGCCTTATATGCTGGCCTCTTTTCTCTAAATCAGCTGAAGTTACCCCGTCATTTTCGCTCAGATGTGAGAGGTCTATAACGGCCGCTTCGCCCATAAATTTGTCTAATGATACTTTCTCGATGGAAAGCCCCTCAGGCAGGAAGTGTAGAGGGGCGTCAACATGGGTGAACCCGTGAAGATTAAAATCGATAGACTGAATCAGGAAGTGGTAATCGTCAAAAGTGCGAATCGGGTACAATTTCGCCTTCCAACGCCAATGCTCTTTTACCGTGAAAGTAAGGTCAATGACTTTCAACTTAAACACCCGTTTCTTTCTGATGCTTTACAATAAGTATACCCAAGGTAGTCTTCGCTTTCAATTTGTTTGTACCCTCAAAACCAGCGCAGTTATACTGTTAGACCAATGGTAAAGGCTGTGGGTAGATTCGTTAATTTTATATTTCGCTATTTTACTCAGTTGATGTGACAACACGTCATATATTGTAATAAAAAGGGGAGCATCTCTGCTCCCCTGATATTTATACTTTGCATAATCACCACTGGGCGGACATCCCTAATTGAACAGTCCAAGCTTTTGTTACTCTATTCTAACATTATAACTGGACCAGTTTTCAGGGATGCAGGTCACTACCTTATCATCAAGCTTGGCAGCCAGAGGATCAAGTTAGGCCAGATGACAAGCAGCGTAAGGCCAATCAAGATAAGTATAACGAATGGAATTACTCCTCGGATGATATCAGCCACCATTACGCCCAATGATGGATCAGCGGCGCCCTTGCAGATATAGATGCCCATGGCGAAGGGGGGAGTCATAAAGGAGGTCTGGAGATTAACGCAAATCATGATGGCAAACCATATGGGGTCAAATCCAAGAGCTTCACCAATAGGGGTTATGATCGGGACCATGATAAAGATAATGCCAATCCAGTCAATGAACATGCCCAGGAGGAAGCAGATGAACATGATAACGGCAAAGGCAGCCCACCTGCCACCGGGGGTAGCCAGGATAAGCTCGGAGACTACCTGCCCTCCTCCAGCACCGAGAAAGACGCCAGTAAAGGCGAAAGACATTGAGCCGACGAGGAGGATGAAACCGGAGAGCCTGGCGGTCATCAGGGTGACCTCTTTCAGAACATCCCAGGTAAAACGGCGGTAGGCGATGGTAAGTAATGTCGCGGCAAAGGCGCCAACACCGGCGGCTTCAGTGGGGGCGGCTATGCCCATAAAAATAACCCCCAGCACGGACATAATGAGTATGGCCGGTGGAACCAGTGCCACGAGCAGCTTCGTCGTTTTCTGCACGAAGGGCATAGTCCTTTCCTCAATAGGCACTGGTGGGGCGATATCTGGCTGTATAAATGAACGGATGACAATATAGCTGATATAAAGGGCGGACAGAATGAAGCCAGGGACAAAGGCACCGAAGAATAGCTTACCAACTGATATTTCCGCCATTGGCCCATAAAGCACAATCATAATACTGGGTGGGATGAGAATACCCAAAACGCCACCAGCGGTACAGGCGCCGCTGGCAAAGCTTCTAGAATAACCTCGCCTTATCATTGAGGGCAGGGCGACCAGTGTCAGCAGCGTGACCGAGGCGGTAATAATGCCGACGGTTGCTGCCATAATGGTACCCACGATGACGGTAACTACCGCCAGTCCGCCCCTGAACCCGCCAAGCCACAGGTATAATACGTCATAAAGTCTTTCAATTATCCCGGAACGCTCCAGCATTACACCCATAAAAACGAACAGCGGAACAGCCAAGAGAGTGTAGTTGAGCATTATCTTCTGGGCACGGAGATAAAGCATCTGCGATACCTGGCCCTGCCAGACGAATATACCAACCACCAGGGCGATTATCCCGACCACGTAGGCTAAGGGGTAACCGGTTAAGACTAAAACCAGGACTGCCCCGAGCATTACGACAGCAACAACTTCCGGACTCAATTCAATCATAGGGTTTATTCCTTATCACCATATAAAAGCTGCGGATGATTCCGGCTAGGCCCTGGAGGCCCAGCATCGTCCAGCCCAGTGCCACCACCGTTCTTAAAGGATAGTACGGTGGATACCAGTACGTCTCCACCATTTTTTCGTGGATTTGCCAGGACTTTAACGTCCACGCCCACGAGGCACTGACGACGAAGATAATCACTGGCAGAAACATCGCTGTCCCGCAAATGACATCGACCATTGCCTTTCCCCGAGGTGATAAATGCGAATAGAAGACATCAACCCGGACATGGGCGTCATGTCGTTGGGCGTAACAATAGGCAAGGGCATACATGGCACAACCTAGCTGCAGACTGCTCTCATATGCCCACATTGTCGGATGGTTAAATCCGTAGCGCATGGTAACTTCCATGGTCATTACCAGAACCAGAACCATGGCTAGCCACCGCACCGATTTGCCTGACAGGTCACTAAGCTTGTCAATGAACCTGAGTACTTTTCTCATTGTTTTTCTTTCTTAAAGCTGCCAAGGAGAGAAGTCCCCTGCTTCGTGACTACTCACGAAGCAGGGGAGATTAGACCTACAATCGTGGGAAGGTCGCGTACATGGTCGCCTGGAAGTCGACAATGGAGTCGAAGACTTCCTTGTAGAAGGGGTCCTTGGCCGATTCTTCACCGTACAGAATCAGGGCCTGCTGGTACAACTCGTCTTCGATATCCTTCGGGATAGTGACAATGTTAGTGCCGTAAGCCTGGAAGTCCTTTACCGCCTGGACATCACGCTGCGTCATTTCGGCCAGGTATCTCCAAGCTTCGGCGTGAGCACAATTGATGCACAGACTCTTCAAGCCGTCATCCAGTTCTGCCCAGGATTTCCCGCTGAACATGATGGGAAGCCACTCGCAGGGCTGCCGTACTGGGGAGAGATAGACATTCTTGGCAATTTCATAGGTGGCGAGCGACCAGTCCATCGCCGGGGAGCTCAGCTGGAAGGCATCGATAACGCCACGTTGCATGGATTCATATACTTCAGAGCTGGGCAGGAAGACGACGGCAGCGCCCATCCTGGATAAGATGACGCCATCGTCACCGGCAGTACGAATCTTCAGCCCTTTGATGTCAGCCACCGATTTAAGCGCTTTCTTACCTGTGCTGAGGAACATCTCAGGAGTGGTGATGACACCGGCGGGAATGATGACATCATAGTCGCCTTCGTCAATTATCTGCTGGAGATAGTCATTACCCATCTCCATGTGCCAGATTTTCGATTCCGCGGGAGGCAGACCGGCAACCGTGTAGGTAAACAGGTTGGCGGTGTTAAACCTGTCTTTCCAGTACATGGTGCAGGTGCTACCAATGTCAATCAGGGCCTGGTCACAGCCGTCAAACTCCTGACAGGCTGGAACAACGCCACCAGCCGGATGGACCTCAATCGTAATTTGGCCAACGCTGGAAGCCTGGATTTCGTTGCATAGTCTGGTAAACGACTCGTGGTAAGTGCTCCCGCCGGCAACATGTGATTGGCCGATCCATTTATGTACTACTGCGGGTTGCGCTGGTGCCGGCGCAGGGGCTGGGGCTGGTGCCGGGGCTGGAGCTGGCGCTGGGGCTGGAGCTGGCGCTGGAGCTGGCGCTGGCGCTGGCGCTGGCGCTGGTGCAGGTGCAGGGGCAGGGGCAGGAGCTGGAGCCGGTGCGGCACAGCCCATAGCCACTAAGCTCGCGAACAGCAATAATCCTAACGCGCTTAACAATATTTTCTTTTTCACTATTACCTCCTTTTGGTAAATCAATACTCAACCGTTTAACCATATCTCTTGCCGAACTCATCACCCCCTTATTGTTAATTATTATCGCTCAAGGCTAACATTCCTTCGTGGTTATAAAAGTATCAAATGCAGGATACCACTTGCCTGAAACGCTGTCAAGCGACAAATTTAAAAAACTTCCATCTCAAGCTAAATCCTGGTTTCTATTTTCCCTCCCACATGCTTGATTGCAGGAAAGTCGCGAGATTAACATCCTGGTTGGTTATCCTGAGTTTGCGTCGGATCTTTTCCCGGTGGTGGTTGATGGTGGCCTCGGATACGCCCCGCATTTCGGCTATTTCCTTGGTGCGCATTCCGATACGAATCATATTGCAAATGGCGATTTCGGTCGGTGTCATCGAATGGTAGGAATGGGACAATTGACTGATGAACGGCGAGGTGATTTCCTCGAGGTTCGTCTGGAGCATCTCCACATATTTTCTCTGGGCAGGGGGCAGTTGCAGGAGCAGTGCGTGCAAAATCGGCATCAGGATTTTTTCGACGTTCATTTGAATGTCCCGGTGGATTTCCTGTTTCTCCTGCTCAATGCGGGCCAGGACCATCCGCAGGGCGGTGTTGGACTCCTGCAAGGCTTTGCGCTCCAGGGCCAATTGTCGGTTGGTCTCCTGCAATTCCAGTTCCGCCGATATCCGGGTGGCAATGGTGCCGATCTGCTCGGCCACCGCGTCCAGCAGAGCGCGTTCTTCTCTCAGAAAAGGACCTTCATCAGCCGGCGGGCATTCTTCCAGATAGAAAATGCCGACCTCACCCACGGCCTCATGATACATGTAAATCCGCGACGACTGCCGCCAGTTAGTTACTTTTAATCCATCGCTCCGGTAGGTTTTTCCCTTAAAGAGGATCCGGGCACAGGTGATATCCGGGTACTGCCATGAATAAGGCAAGAAGCTCACCAGATCCTGTAGAAGATCGTCAAGAGAATATAGATTGCGCTCGGCCAGTTGGGAAACCCCGTAAAGGCAGTTCAATTCCTTGATGCGCTCGCACAGCGCTATCTCTACCTTGTCAGGCTCGGTTTCGCTGGGAAACGGGAGCCGCCACAAAAGGGCCAGGTCTTTCGAGGAAAAGGGCAGATGCCGACCGTCGATTGCAGACGGAGTATTTTTTTTATTTGCTATCGGATTCCTCCAATTGATTGCCTATTTTAAATAGGTATTATCAGGGTATTTTTTCCGTATTTACAACATTGATCCTAGCAGTTATCTTGAAAAATATCAAGCAGACCCTTGAACCAAGGAGGTTAACATGCCGCCCCAAACGCTCGACCAAATCCTGGAAGGACGTCGCAGTCAACCGGGTCAACTCATTGAAGTGCTCCAGGACGTTCAGGAAAACCACGGTTATATTTCAGAAGAGGCCATGCAGGCTGTGTCACGGGGTCTCGGTGTGCCGCTCATGGAAGTCTACCGGGTGGCTTCCTTTTATAAAGCTTTTCGATTACACCCGTCCGGCAAGAATGTTCTCACCATGTGCATGGGCACGGCCTGTCACGTCCGGGGTGCCCGCCTTCTCCTCGACCAGGCCACCGGCCAGCTCGGAGTTAAACCAGGCGGAGTGACCCCTGACGGCCTTTTCTCCGTCGAGCGCGTCAACTGCCTGGGTGCTTGCGCGCTGGGCCCGGTCGTTACGGTAAACGGGTCCTATTATCACCACATGACACCCGGAAAGCTCCGTAAACTTATTGAGACCCTCAGCCGCCAGGAAACGGAGGACAGTCAAAATGTCCAGGCTAAATAGTTCCCGTGAACTGGAACACCTGCGCGAGCGGCTCCGGGAGCAAAGGCAAAACATCGCCACTACAGTGATGGTGTGCGGAGGAACCGGCTGTCGGGCCTCGGGGTCCAGTGCCGTCATTGACGCGATTAGAGACGAATTATCCAGGCAGGGGCTGGACCTGAGCGTGCGCCTGTGCGTCACCGGATGCCACGGCTTCTGCGAGCAAGGCCCCGTCATGATAATCGAGCCGGGCAACGTATTTTATTGCCACGTCTCGCCGGAGGATGCTTTCGAGATCGTTTCCCAGACCGTAATGAAGGGAGAGGTGATCGAGCGGCTGCTTTACACGGACCCGGTTTCGGGCGAGAGAGTTCAGACCGAGTCGGAGATTCCTTTTTACCGGGCGCAGGACCGGCAGCTCCTGTCCCAGAACCTCATGGTTGACCCCTGCTCGATTGAGGATTACATCGTGGCCGGGGGATATTCCGCTCTCACCAAAGTGCTCAATGCCATGGCCCCGGAAGAGATCATCAAAGAGGTCAAGTCCTCCGGGCTGCGGGGACGTGGCGGTGGCGGCTTCCCGACCGGGCGCAAGTGGAGCGAGTGCCAGGAGGCGCCAGGGGATGAGAAGTACGTGGTCTGCAACGCGGATGAGGGCGACCCCGGTGCCTATATGGACCGGTGCGTGCTCGAGGGCAACCCGCACCTGGTTTTAGAAGGAATGATGATTGGCGCCTGGGCCATCGGCGCTTGGAAGGGATATGTCTATGTCCGCAACGAATATCCGCTCGCGGTCAAGCATTCCCGGATTGCGGTCGAGCAGGCCCGCGAACTCGGTCTCCTCGGCGACAACATACTGGGCTCGTCCTTCTCGTTCGACGTGGACATCGCCCGGGGCGGTGGAGCCTTCGTCTGCGGCGAATCAACAGCCCTCATGGCCTCCATAGAAGGCAAAGTTGGCGAGCCAAGGCCCAAGGACGTCCACACCGTGGTGGACGGTCTTTATCACAAACCCACCACCCTCAACAACGTCGAGACCTGGGCCAACGTCCCATCCATCATCTTGAATGGTTCATCATGGTTTGCCTCGAAGGGGACACAGGGGAGCAAGGGCACCAAGATTCTCGCTCTGACCGGCCGCATCAAGAACACCGGCCTGGTTGAAGTGGCCATGGGCACGCCCGTCCGCACGGTGGTGTTTGACATCGGCGGCGGTGCGCTTGATGGCAAGCAGGTCAAGGCGGTTCAGACCGGCGGACCATCGGGCGGGTGTCTGCCGGTGGATAAGTTCGACCTTCCGATAGACTTCGACGTGCTTTCCGAAGCTGGCTCCATGATGGGCTCGGGCGGCATGGTGGTGATGGATGAGGAGACCTGCATGGTGGACGTGGCCAAGTATTTCCTGACCTTCCTGCAGGACGAATCATGCGGCAAGTGCGTTCCCTGCCGGCTGGGGATTGACCGTATGCTCGAGATAATCACGGACATTACCGAAGGCCGTGGGAGACCGGAGCAGCTTGACCTCCTGGAGGAGCTGGCCGACACGGTTTCCCAGACTGCCCTGTGCGGGCTGGGTAAGACCGCGCCCAATCCGGTACTAACCACCTTGCGTTATTTCCGCTCAGAATACGAGGCGCACATAAACGAAAAGAGATGTCCGGCCGGGGTCTGTAAAGCTCTAATTACATACTGGATTAACCCGGAAAAGTGCACCGGCTGCGGGGTCTGTTTGCG
>DAOUDY010000158.1:0-18592 GCA_034430755.1 Dehalococcoidales bacterium | reverse complement strand
TTGGTATTTAGTGTCGGGAGGATAAGCCTTTGCTTCAGCCAGTCCCTGTCTTACTAGCTCAGCATTAACGAAGATATCACCAACGTAGACATAGCGTAGAAGCCTTCCATATTTATCAGTTTCTGAGATATCCTTCTCTAACCTAACGGTTCCCCTTTCCAAAAGCTGTTTGTTATATCTAGTAGCCACCTGCGCCAGGGCACTAAATTCAGGGCGTTTATCATCTATTTCTGGCGTGTCTATCCCAATGTAGCGGACTTTGTATATTTTGCCAGAAATGTCAACCTCTATAGTGTCACCGTCAATAACCCTGGTGACTTGAGGTGCGGCAGGAGCCGCGCAACCAATCGCATAGATTATGAGAAGCAGAATCAAGATGACACTAAGATATTTTGTCTTCATTCCAGGTCATCTCAACTCACACCAGTGGTCTTTTGGCCGGTATCCCGGGGCGGCGGGGATACTGCGGCGGCGTCTCCCCAATTTTATCAATGACCACCAGCCACCGCTCATCGGTGAAATCTGGCAGTTCAATACTTTTCACATCAATCAGTTTTCCACCTAGAAGTGAAACCGCCCGTTGTGCCTCCTGTACCTCCTCTTTTATATCTCCCTTCTTCTGGGCGATGAGCCTGCCGCCAGTGGCACAAAACGGCAGGGTCAATTCCACCAGTGTCGTTAAAGGTGCCACCGCCCGGGATAAAACCAGGTCAAACTGCTGCCGGTACCCGGATTTGTGGGCGATTTCCTCCGCCCGCCCGACCACAACTTCCACGTCTTTCAGTTCCAGCCTCTGGATGACATACTCCGAGAAGGCTGCTTTTTTTCTCGTGGCGTCAAGCAGCACAACTTTGATATCGGGCAGGACTATTTTCAATGGAATTCCGGGGATGCCGGCGCCCGTGCCAACGTCAATAAGTCTCATTCCTTTAAGCAAAGGCTGTTGCAGTGCCAGGACCACGGTCAGCGAATCGAGGAAATGCTTGACCTGCACCTCTTCATAATCGGTGATTGCCGTCAGGTTTATCCGCCGGTTCCAGCCTATAAGCTCCTGATAATAGACCTGAAACTGCTCGCGCTGTCGAAGGGTAAGACGCAACCCCAGTTTGCAAGCTCCTGCCGCCAGCTTTTCCATATTAATAAATGTGAGAATTACAGCTCTTTAGAAGTAACTTCAAATTTCCAATTATCAATAAGCTGCACATTAACCAAAAGGAACTTAAATCCTAATTGCTTTGCCTCTTCAATGTTTTCTTTAGTCCATCCTTTTCTAGACCGCCGAGTCCAATTTCCCTTTAAACTATGCTTAGATTTCCCAGGACGGCTTGTCTTTACCTCAATAAGATAAGGTTCAGGTTTCTTGCAGCCCTTAAGAGCAATAAAATCAAACGACCACCTAGAACCTCCCCTTGCTAAACACTCAAGGTATTTTATTTGTCTCTCCTTTAACCTCCCCTTCAACTTCTCTCTTAAAAGCCTTAAAAAATCATCCCCAAAAAGAAATTTGTTAACAGGAACTATACGTTGGTCACGAAGGTACTTCCAAGCAATATCTTCGCCAATGATTCCAATAAAACTCGTGTCATTCTCGTTTAATAGGTCAATAAGCATCCCTAAATCAACCTTATTGTCTAATTACTGCCTAAATTATAGCACTGTTACTTCCAAGAAGAGCATTAATCGGGGTGTCTAAGAGGGGCGAAGCCCCTCTTTCTAAAACTCTCCCCCTCTCCTTTGAAGGAGAGGGGGACCAAGGGGGTGAGGTAGATAAACTCTTATAACAAGGTAAACTAAAGGACAAGGAAGCTATAGTACAGGTAAACCACTACCCCGGCGAAGACCACGCTGTCCATCCGGTCCAGAAAGCCGCCATGCCCCGGAATTGAGTTGCCGGACTCTTTCACACCGGTATTACGTTTGAGCAGAGACTCTGCTAAATCGCCGATCTGCCCGAAAACGCTCACCAGCAGCGCCAGTACAATCCCCTGCCCGATGCTCAGCGTTATCTGGAGCGGCGTTGACAGTGTGAATAGCAGGCTCATCAGCGCTGCCCCCAAAAGCCCTCCAATCGCCCCCTCCCATGACTTATGCGGGCTTATCTGAGGAGCGAGGCGGTGCCGGCCCAGCACCCGACCGACGAAGTACGCGGCGGTATCGGAGCTGAAGGTGGTGAAAAGAGCGAAGAACATCCAGTTCCGGCCCGCTTCCAGCCGCAAAGCTACCAGAAAGCTCAACATCCAGCCCACGTAGAGAAACCCGGCCACCATCCACGCCCAGCCGGTAAAAGCCCCTTCAACGCGCTGGCGCAGCACCAGCCAGATGAGCGGCAGCACCACAGCCAGCGTTACCAGCAGCGGGCCGGCAAACGGTGAGGGACAATGCGGGCTGATTATGACGAGGAGCGTAAAGAGCAGCCCGAAGACGGTCAGCGAAAAGATGCTGGAAACGCCCACCAGCCGGAAGAATTCGTAAGCGGCCAGCAGCCCCCAGACGGCGATAAAGATGGTGAACCAGGGCAGAGGCTTATCAAACCAGACAACGACGACAAGGAGGGGCAGACCCCATAATGCGGTTACGACCCTTTTTTTGAGCATGTCTCATATCACAGCGCACCGAAGCGCCGTTCCCGCTGACTGTAAGCGATCAACGCCTTGTCCATGTCCTCTTTGGCAAAGTCGGGCCACAGAACATCGGTGAAGTAATATTCGCTGTAGGCGGTCTGCCATATCAAGAAGTTGCTGAGGCGCCATTCATCACCGGTTCTGATCAAAAGGTCAACGTCCGGGATACCAGCCGTATACAGATAGTTACCGAACAGTTCCTCGTCTATCTTTTCCGGCGGTATGCCTTCGGCGACAATGCGGCGGACCGCATCAACGATTTCAACACGTCCACCGTAGTTGAAGGCCAGGCTCAGCGTCAATCCGGCATTATCCCGGGTGTATTCCTCGGCCCGCTTAATTGAGCTCCGTAGCCGGTCAGGCAGCTCTCCAAGTCGCCCGAGGTGGCGAACCTTCACGCCTTTCTTGTGCAGTTTGGGGACATCCTGGTCAATCCTCTCCTCCAGAATACGGAATAACCCTTCCACTTCTTCAGCAGGACGACCCCAGTTCTCGGTGGAAAAGCCATAGAGGGTAACGTACTTTATCTTCAGGTCATTGAGATATTCAATCAGGGAACGCATCTTTTTCACGGCAGCCTGATGCCCGGCCAGCCTGGGCAGCCCGCGCTTCTCCGCCCAGCGCCCGTTTCCATCAGGGACAATGGCGATGTGAACTGGCAATCGTTGTATCTGCTGCTTGAGTGGTGTCATTCCTTCGCCTCTTCTCCGATATCATCGGCATATATTCCGGCGTTCTAAGCCTCCAGGAGTTCCTTTTCCTTGTCCCGCCCGGCCTGGTCAATTTCAGCTATATGAGCATCGGTGAGTTTCTGCAGCTGGCCGAGGACCCTTTTATGCTCATCCTCGGATATCTCTTTATTCTTCTCCATGGTCTTCAGGTCGTTCATAACCTCATGCCTCAGATTGCGCACCACTATCTTCCTCTCCTCAATCCTTTTCCGCACCACCCGGATCAGCTCCTGCCGTCTTTCCTCGGAAAGCGGCGGGATGCTTATTCTGATAACGTTCCCGTCATTGGTCGGGTTGAAACCGAGGTCAGATTTCAGAATGGCCTTCTCAATGTCACGGATAGAGCTCTTGTCCCAGGGCTGAATGATGAGGAGACTGGCCTCTGGCACGGATATCCCGGCAATCTGATTCAGAGGCGTGGGCACGCCAGCGTAGTCCACCCTGATGTGCTCCACCAGCGCCGGCGTGGCACGTCCGGTGCGCAGCGTCGCCAGCTCTTTCCACAGGCCGCTGACCGAAGCCCGCATCTTCTCTTCTATCTTCTGTAATTCGTCGCTCACCATCTCGGCTTACCCGCTTGATACCAGAGTGCCGATTGACTCGCCCTTGACCACCTTTTCCATGCTGCGGGGAGCCTGAAGGTCAAACACAATGATGGGCAGCTTATTCTCCAGACACAGGGAGAGGGCGGTGACGTCCATTACCTCCAGGCGAAGGTTAAGCGCTTCCAGATGGGTAAGATGGTCGAACTTTTTAGCCTGCGGGTTCTTTATCGGGTCAGCACTGTAAATGCCGTCTACTTTGTTCTTGGTCATGAGCAGGACTTCGGCGTCAATTTCGATAGCCCGGAGCGCCGCCGCGGTATCCGTGGTCATATAGGGATTCCCGGTACCGCCGGCAAAGATGACCACCCGGCCCTTTTCCAGATGGCGGACAGCGCGACGTCTGATATAGGGTTCGGCCACCTGATTGACGCCAATCGCCGACTGCGTGCGGGTGGTGACCCCTTCCCTTTCCAGTATGTCCTGGAGTGCCAGCGCATTGATGACGGTGGCCAGCATTCCGGCATAGTCTGCGGTTACCCGGTCGATGCCATTTGCCTCGGCCTCATCACCGCGCCAGATATTACCGCCACCGACCACAATGGCGACCGCCACCCCCATCTCCACCACGTTCTTGATCTGTTTGGCTACCTTGGTAAGAGTGGCGATATCAATGCCAAACTTGTCTCCTCCAGCAAAGGACTCACCACTGAGCTTGAGGAGCACTCGCTTGTACTTAGTCTCGGTCATTCCCCCTAGTCCCTTACGCCCAATTCAAACCTGGCGAAGCGCCCTACCCTTATATTTTCACCTACCTTGGCAACGACTTCGACGATTAAATCGCGGACGGTCTTTCCGGGGTCCCTGATATACGGCTGCTGCAACAGACAGCTAGCCTGAGGCTCAACCTCGGCTCCCTCGGGGATTTCTTCCTCGGATATATACCGTGGTGATAGTGCGGCGACCTGCATGGCCAGTTCATGCGCCAGTTCCCTGAACTCATCGGTGCGCGCCACGAAGTCGGTCTCACAGTTTACCTCCACCAGTGCCCCTATCCGCCCTCCGGCGTGGATATAAGCCTCAACCAGCCCCTGCGCGGTGGCACGACCGGCTTTCTTCTCTGCCTTGAGCAGTCCTCTCTTTTTTAAAAGCTGGAGCGCCTTTTCCAAATCTCCTTCCACTTCACGCAGAGCATTCCGGCACTCCATAACCCCGGCACCGCACTGGCCCCGCAACTCTCTAATCATCTCCACCGATATTTCCAAACGTATCCTCCTTATTCCTCTTCCGGCGTGAAGATAAGCGGCTCCATCGTCCCCAGTGCTTCAGCTTCCTTCAGCCCTTCCATCTCCGCCGCCTCCATTGACATTTCGACACTACCGGCTTTGCCCTCCAGAACGGCATCAGCCATCTTGCCGCATACCAGCTTTATGGCGCGGATAGCGTCATCATTCGCCGGGATAGCGTGGTCTATCACATCGGGATTGCAATTGGTGTCCACGATGGCCACCACCGGTACCCCCATTCGCTTGGCCTCGGCGAGCGCGATATTCTCCTTCGTCGGGTCAATGATAAAAAGCGCACTGGGCAGGCTGGTCATTTCCTTGATGCCGCCCATCTGTTTATTCAGCTTCTCAATCTCTTCATTGATTTTTGAAATTTCCTTTTTGGTCAGGCGCCCGAATTCCCCCCTCGACTGCTGGTCCTCAAGGCGTACCAGATGGTCAATGCGTGCCTGTATGGTGGCGAAATTGGTCAGCATCCCGCCCAGCCAGCGCTGGTCAACGTACGGCATGCCGCAGCGCTGGGCCTCTTCCACAATTGACTCCTGAGCCTGCTTCTTGGTACCGACAAACAGGATGATGCCACCTCCCGCAACCAGTTCCCGGACATACTCACAGGCCTTGTCCAGCATGGCCGCTGTCTTTTCCAGGTCGATGATATGAATGCCATTGCGCTTGGTGAAAATGTAGTTCTTCATACGGGGATGCCACCGCCCCGTCTGGTGCCCGAAGTGGGCACCTGCTTCCAAGAGTTGTTTGATGGTCGTCGTATCCGGCAAATTCTCCCCCCTTTTCCAGTCCGGAATTAAATATATCGCTTAACAGTATAGCATACACCTTAACAGGCGGCAATATGAAGAGCGTGTACTTGACAAATGTATAACCGGCTGTTAAACTTACCAGAAAGAAGCAAAGGCTGTGAACGGGACTAGTAGGTTTCATAGCGGGGCTCAGAGAGTCGGGGAAGGTGTGAGCCGATGCCAGCGCGGGAACTGAATGGATCTGGGAGCCGCAAACAGAAAGTTATCATAACGAGTAGGCCTTGACGCAGGGGAAGCGTTATCAGATCCCAGGGTATCGAGGTAAGTGATAAAGCGTGACCTCCGTACCTGAGAGAGATGGTCAGGCTTTTCTTCTCTACTCCATGACCAAGAAGGGTGGCACCGCGGAAGCAGCTCCCGCCCCTTCAAGGGCGGGGGTTTTTTTATTATTGTTACAGTAAAAAGGGGGATATTGCCATGGCGACGATATCTTGCAGGTGGCCCCTCCGGGGCCAAGTGATGATTTAAGAGGGAAAACTTTCATTAATATTAAGAAAGGGGAAAACAATGGAGAGAACCAAGTTTATACTCGATGAAAAGGATATGCCAACGAAATGGTACAATATCCTGCCCGACCTGCCAGAGCCACTGCCAGCAGTCCTGCATCCAGGCACCGGCAAGCCGGTAACCCCCGATGACCTGGCACCCCTCTTCCCCATGGCCTTAATCATGCAGGAGTTCAGCCCGGAGCGCTACATCGAAATCCCGGAGGAGGTACAGGAAATCTACCGTACCTGGCGACCGACCATTTTACACCGGGCGCACCGGCTGGAGAAGGCCCTGGATACGCCGGCCAAAATTTTCTACAAATACGAGGGAACCAGCCAGGCCGGGAGCCACAAGCCCAACACCGCGATTGCTCAGGCATACTACAATAAACAAGAGGGAATAAAGCGCATCGCAACTGAGACCGGCGCCGGGCAGTGGGGCAGTGCCCTGGCCATGGGCTGCATGTTCTTCGGTATTGAGTTAAAGGTATACATGGTTAAGATTAGCTACGAGCAGAAGCCCTACCGCCGCATCCTGATGGAGACCTGGGGAGCTACCTGCGTGCCCAGTCCCAGTCCGGATACGAAGGCAGGGCGGGATATGCTGGCTAAAGACCCCGACTGCACCGGCAGCCTCGGACTGGCCATCAGCGAGGCAGTGGAGGATGCCGCTAACCGTGAAGATACCCATTACTCTCTGGGCAGCGTCCTTAACCACGTCCTGCTGCACCAGACCATCATTGGTGAGGAAACCAGAAAACAAATGGAAATGGCTGATGCCTATCCTGATATTATCATCGGCTGCATCGGCGGTGGCTCCAACTTCGCCGGGCAGTTCCTGCCCTGGATTCGGGACAAGATTAGCGGGAAGAAACCGGACCTGCGCATCATCTGTGTTGAACCTAAAGCCGCTCCCACCCTGACCAGGGGCCCATATACCTATGACTTCGGTGACGTCGCCGGGCTTACCCCCCTGCTCAAGATGTACACCTTGGGCCATGACTTTATCCCGCCGCCGGTCCACGCCGGTGGCCTGCGCTACCACGGCATGGCACCGATTATCTGCCACCTCTACAATCTGGGCCTGGTTGAGGCCAGGGCTGAGAACCAGCTGGCCACCTTTGAAGCCGGGGTACAGTTTGCCCGCACCGAGGGCATCATTTCCGCCCCGGAGCCCTGTCATAACATCAAGGTGGCTATCGATGAAGCCCTTAAATGTAAAGAGTCCGGTGAATCAAAGAACATCCTGATAGCTCACAGTGGGCACGGACACTTCGACCTGGCTGCCTATGATGCGTATCTCTCGGGAAAGATGCTGGACTACGAGTTCCCTGAGGATAAGATGAAGGAGGCGCTGGCCTCGCTGCCCAAGGTACCTTCCGCCTAGAATCTATACATGGGGGGCCGGGTATAAACCGGCCCCCCGCGTTGTCCCTTTTTTATTGGTTATGCTACAATTATAATTGTAATGGGACGCCAGAAAACTAGCTTTATCCTTACCCTTTTTATGGTCATTCTCATGCTGGTGCTGAGTGTGGGATGTGCCGTACCCGAGATTACCATAACGCCAGCACCGGCGCCAAGCCCGCCACCGGCGCCGACACAGCCGCCGCAGCCGATTAACCCCGCCTGGGCACCACCCCCAACCGCACCAACCGGAAACGCCACCCTTATACTGCCCAATATCGCTGACGTCGTGGCCAAGGTGAAGCCATCGGTGGTGGCCATCAACACCGAGGTGGTTTCCCTCGATTTCTTCAACCGGCCGTTCACCCAGCAGGGGGCCGGCTCAGGGTGGATTCTGGACAGGAACGGCATCATCGTGACCAACAACCACGTGGTCGAAGGTGCCAGCAGCATTACGGTTACCATGGATGATGGCAGCACTTACACCGTTGACCAGAGCGCCGTCTTCACCGACAGCCTGAATGACCTGGCCATCATTAAAATAAATGCGCAGAACCTGCCCGCGGTGACCGTCGGCGATTCCGCCGCACTGCGGGTTGGAGAGTGGGTGGTTGCCATCGGCAACGCGCTGGGCCAGGGGATACGGGCGACCGAAGGCATAATCAGCCGCCAGGGAGTTGCCATACCGGTGGCACCGGGGCAGACCCTGTACGACCTTATTGAGACCACGGCCGCAATCAATCCCGGCAACAGCGGCGGACCGCTGGTCAACCTGGCCGGAGAGGTGATTGGCATCACCAGCGCCAAAATCGCCACCGTCGGTGTTGAAGGCATGGGCTACGCCATCAGCACGGAAACAGCCCTTCCCATCATTGAGGAACTGATTACCAATGGCTACGTTACTCGTCCATGGCTGGGCGTCGTGCTGTACACCGTGGACCAGTTTGCCGTCGCCAGGTATGAACTGGCGGTGGAAAGCGGCGTCCTGATAACCCAGGTGGTCCAGGACAGCCCCGCCGATATAGCCGGACTGAAGCCAGGGGACGTTATCACGCGCTTCGCCGGTAGAGAAATCGCCACTGCGGACGATATGATAAGAGCCATCCATCTCGCTGAAATCGGGCAGAAAGTACCAACAACGTACTGGCGCGGCAAAGCTGAATATACTACCGAGGTGATACCGATCGAGAGCCCGCCACGCTAGCTCAGCTTTTTAACCCCGATGTGCAGCTCGTGGCCCTCCAGTTTAAAGCTTTCCGTGTAAGCTCCCTCTTCTGGAGCCTTGTTCACAAGCTGTTCGGAAAGCGTTTCCTGCCTGATATAATCGGTAAAATCGGCCATTACGCTCGTTATATACTCATCTCCCCGGTAGCAGGTGGCGATATGGTCCGCTATCTCAAAGCCAGCTGAGCGCCGCATCATCTGCAAACGGCGCACCACCTCACGCGCCATCCCCTCCGCCGCCAGCTCCGGGGTAATATCAATGTCTACACCCGTTGAAGAACTACCTTCTGAGCTGGACACGTATCTTGGCCTCTGAAGCAAAGACATATCGTCAACAATTTGTATTTCTTTAACATTAACTTCTTCCATTATCTGATAGGCAAGGCGCTTTATGGCAGCTTTCTGTTTTTCGGACCCAACCATAATAAAAAGTTTAGCCAGAGGTTGACGCACCTTAATGCCGGCCTCACTTCGGGCCGCTCTACCCATGCTAGATAATTTCATTACCACACGAGTATCATACATTAACCTCTTGTCAATCTTCCCCATATCCGCCGCCGGGAAATCGGCCAGGTGCACGCTTTCCGGCTGGTCAGGAAACGCCGAGCCCACCAGATTCCGGTACATCTCCTCAGCCACAAAGGGCATGAACGGGGCCAGCAGCTTGGACAGGGTCACCAGGCACTGGTAGAGCGTCGTGTAGGCGGCGAGTTTATCAGCATCATTCTCGCTCTTCCAGAAACGCCGCCGACTCCGCCGCACATACCAGTTCGACAGGTCATCAACAAAGGCCTCGATCTTTCTCCCCGCCCCGCTGGGGTCGTAGTGCTCCAGACCGTTGTCAACATCAGCCACGAGCTGGTTAAGCTCGGAGATGACCCAGTGGTCAAGCTCGGAACGGGAGAGGACCCCTTCTGCGCCCGGCGTAAATTTATCAATATTGGCATAGTTAACGAAGAAGGCATAGGTGTTCCACAGGGTCAGGAGAAAGCGCCGCGTCACCTCTGACACCATATCGACGCTGAAGCGGCGCACGTTTCCCGGCGGTGAGGAGGTGAAGAAATACCAGCGCAGGGCATCAGCGCCGTACTTATCAATCACCGCTGACGGCTCAATGACGTTTCCCTTGGCCTTGCTCATCTTCTCGCCTTTGGCATCAAGGATATGCCCCAGACAGATGCAGTTCATAAAGCAGGGTCGACTGAACAGCAGGGTGGAGATGGCGTGCAGGCTGTAGAACCAGCCGCGCGTCTGGTCAACTGCCTCGCAGATATAGTCCGCCGGAAAGCGGCCGTCCTCAAGCAGCGTATCATTCTCAAACGGGTAATGCACCTGGGCCACCGGCATGGCGCCGGAGTCAAACCAGCAGTCTATGACCTCGGGCACCCGCCGCATGGTGCCACCACACTGCGGACACTTATAAACCATATCATCAACGTAAGGCCGGTGCAGGTCGAGCGGCTCTTTCAGGCCGCTGAAACCGGGTTTACTTTTCAGGTCATCAACGCCGCCGATACACTCCCGGTAATCGCATGATGCACAGCGCCAGATGGGCAGCGGCGTGCCCCAGTAGCGCTCGCGGGAGAATGCCCAATCGACATTGTTCTCCAGCCAGTCGCCAAAGCGACCGTACTTGATATGCTCGGGGTACCAGTCTATCTCTTTGTTCCCCGAAATGAGGTGGTCCTTCACCGCCGTGGTTTTGATATACCAGCTCTCCTTAACATAGTAAAGGAGGGGAGTGCTGCAACGCCAGCAGAAAGGATAGGTATGACGAATGGTCTCACTGTGATAGAGCAGCCCCTTCTCCTTCAGTTCCGCTATCACCAGCGGGTCAGCATCTTTCACAAACTTCCCGGAAAAGGAATAGCTGCCGGTGATATTGCCCTGCAGGTCCACCTGCTGCACGAAATCGAGACCCTGCTCTCTTCCGGCTTCAAAGTCAACTTCACCGAACGAAGGCGCCACGTGCACGATACCGGTCCCGTCTTCCAGGGACACGAAATCGGTGGCAATAACTCTATAGGTTAAATTTTCGTCCGGCTCCTGCACCTGGAGGTCACTTCGTACATGGCCGCTCTCATGGTCACGAAAGAGGATAAAACGCCTGCGCTCAACCCCAAATTCGTGTGGATTAAATAGAGGTTCATATTCAATCGCTTCCTTACCATCACCGCCAGCCAATTCCTCCCCGACTAACTCATCCACGACCTGACTGGCCTCGAATCCTATCGCACCGAGCAAAGCAGTGGCCAGGATAAGGTATTCTTCATCGGTTTCCACCACCGCATATTCCGCGCCAGCGGCTACCGCCAGAGCGGTGTTGCCGGGCAGAGTCCAGGGAGTGGTCGTCCAGGCCAGGAAATAGGCGGGTTTATCTGAGGATGCAAAGAGTTTATGCAGCCGCTCCCTTGTCTCAGAGCCCGCCAGAGACGAAAGGACAATTTTAAACTTGATGTATACCGATGGGTCTTCGGTGTCCTCTTCATAGCCAAGCGCAACTTCGTGTGAACTGAGGGAGGTGCCACAGCGGGGGCAATGCGCGGCTGTCTTGTAGCCCAGATAGATTAGCCCCCTTTCCCACATCTGCTTTATCGCCCACCAGACGGTCTCAATGTAGTGGTCCTCCATGGTGACGTAGGGATGCTCAAGGTCACACCAGTAGGCGATGCGCTCGGTGAGGGCATTCCAGTCTTTCAGGTACCGGAACACGCTCTCCCGGCAGCGGGCGTTGAATTTGGCGATGCCGTACTCCTCAATCTGCGTCTTGCTGGAAAGCCCGAGCTCCCTTTCCACTTCCAGCTCCACGGGGAGGCCGTGTGTATCCCAGCCGCCGATGCGCGGCGTGTAGTATCCCTTCATGGCCCGGTGGCGGGGAATGATATCTTTAAAAATGCGGGAAAGAACGTGATGGATTCCGGGGCTGCCGTTGGCCGTTGGCGGACCCTCGTAGAGGGTGAAGCGCGGACCATCTTTTCGGTTCTCCACGCTCCGCTCAAATATTTTATTTTCCTTCCACCAACCAAGAATCTTTTCCTCAACCTTTGGCAGATTAAGCTGGCTGCTCACCGGATGGAACATGGTTTTTACTCCCCATAAAATACTAAACCCGTCCCCTAGGGACGGGAATTTTCAACCCGCGGTACCACCCTATTTCCCCGATTTCTCGGGGCGCTTTTCAAAGGCACCCTCTGATGCCCCCGTCTCGGATAACGGCTGACGTTGCCGGCCAAGTCTACTGGGTATCAGTCATCGCCTGACCGCCGTTCGGTTAGCAGCTCGGGAGTGATTTTCAGGAAGGCGTTCACGTCTGCTTCCACCATACCAGACTCGCTGGGCAATCGCGACTCCCCTACTCTTCTCCGTCAGAGCCTTTACGGCTAAAGGTTAGCACACTTCAAAAGGCAAGTCAATCTGCCGGCAGCCCTTTGGGCACAATGACCACCCGCCGTGCTTCACCCTCCCCGCTGCTCTCGGTGGTTACGTCGTGATGGTCGGCAAGCGTGATATGGATTATCCGTCGGTCAAAGGCGGACATGGGCTCCAGAGCAAACGGTTCTTTCCTCTGTGCTACCTGCTCCGCAATCCTGAAGGCCAGCGCCTGAAGTGCGTTGCTGCGGCGCTGCTTGTAGCCTTCAACATCGATGACGATAGGCAGCCATACCTCTTTCTGATGACCGACGATAATCCGCACCAGGTACTGGAGGCAGGAAAGGGTCTGTCCCCTCCGCCCGATCAGGATACCCAAATCATCGCCTTCCACATTCAGTGTTATGGAACTTGGTACCTCGACCTTGCTCTCCACCAGCTCTCCATGTGCCTGGTTTACCGAGGCCGGAATCCCCATCAGGCCAAGCAGGGTTTCCAGAATGACGCGTGCTGCTTCAGCAATTTCAGTTTCGTTCTCGTTCATCGGTTACTACCCTATGACGATTACCTTCGCTTGGGGTGTTTGCTCTTCTTCGGGTGGCGCTTCATTGCCCTCAGGCCCGGTTGGTACCTGCCGGGCCCTGCACCCTCTTTCGGTGTCACCTCGGCGATGTCCGCGCCAACGTCCGCCCCGATATCGGCCTCAGTGGCTGCGTAGTCGGGCTCCTTTCCCTCCGCCGTGGTAAGACGCTTGAGGTACTTTTTATCCGCTCCTGCCGGTTTGGTCGCCGCCTGAGCCGTCAGTCCACCCCACCCGCCAGTAATAAAGTACTGCAGGGCAATGCTGATAACATTGCTCAGTACCCAGTAAAGGGCAAGTCCACTGGGGAACTGTAATGTGATAAAGGCGAACATCAACGGCATCACCCACAGCATCATCTGGCTCTGGGCCTGCTGCTTGGGGTCACCCGTCTTGGGCGTGACCATCTTCTGCTGCAGCCACATCGAACCACCCACCAGAATGGGCAGCAGCAGGTACTTGTCCGGCACTGCCAGGTCCAGCCAGAGAAAGTGGCTGTTGAGCGGCACCAGCGAAAAGACCTGCGGCCACGAAGCATACAGATGTCCGGACAGCTTCAGGAAATCCTCGGGGATGACCGCCAGCACCCGGATAATCGACTGGAAGAGGGCTATCCAGATGGGCATCTGAACGAGCATGGGCAGCAGACAGCCAGCGGGATTGACGCCGGACTCCTTGTACATCCGCATCTGCTCCTGCGCCAGCTTCTGCTTGTCCTTGCCATATTTTTTCTGCAGCTCAGTCATCTTCGGCTGCAGCTCCTGCATCGCCTTGGTCGACCTGAGTTGCCTCAGGGTAAGCGGTATTGTTACCCCGCGCACGATAATGGTCAGCACAAGTATCGCAAGGCCGAAATTATTGAACAGCGCGCCGGACACGACGATAAGGACATTTATCATCGGCGACAGAATAATCAGGTTCCAGATCTCACCAATCAAAGCGGCTTACCTCACTCGCTCTCCAATTCAAGACTCCACAGCGTAGCCCCGGACCGGGCATCCACAGCATAGAGGACATCATCGGCGCTATGAATATAGATAACTCCATCGCTGACTGCCAGCGGCGCATAAATTTCATCTTCAAGGTTGACCAGTGGTTTCTTCTGCCTGGGATTGATATTCAACGAGTACACCTGGCCTGCCTCCACCGCCACGATGATACTACCATCGGCTAGAACCGGCGAGGAGCTAATCGGACTCTCCAGGTCAAAGACGGCGACCTTTTCCCCGCTCTCAGCCTTCAGGGCATGTACCTTCCCGTCCACCGAAGCGGCATAGATGACGCCATCATCAGCCAGAGGAAGTGACCAGAACCAGTTACCTGCCTGATACTTCCAGCGCAGGCTGCCATCAGCCTCATTCAGGGCATACAGATAACGGTCAAAAGAACCAGAATAAACTGTATCATCGTACACCAGCGGGGTAGCCACAACCGCTCCCTCCATTTGGAACTGCCACTTCAGACTGCCGTCGGCCACGTTCAGCGCATACAGCTTCTTATCAAAGGAGCCTATATACAGTGTTTCACCGTTTACCGCCGGTGTTCCCCATATCTTCCCTTCCGATTCAAATATCCAGAGCCTGTCCCCGGTAGTGGCATCGAGGGCGTAAAGCTTGCCATCGGAACTGCCGAAATAGACTCTGCCCCCCGCCACCACGGGCCCGCCAACAATCGGGTCAAGCTCATCTTCGCGTGGATACACCCAGCGCAACGCGCCGGTCTCCACGTTCACGGCATATATTTTGCCATTATAGCCGGTAAGGTACACCAGCTCAGACGTCGCCGCCGGCGTTCCGTATATGGCGACCGATCCGCTTCCCTGGGCACAGCCAAATCCGCCTGACTGCTTCTTTTCAAACGGAACGTCCGGCCAGAGCCGCTGCCGGCTGGATTTATCTATAGCGACCAGCTTGCCCTGCATTGAACCCAGAAAGAGAGCCTCATCGGTAATGGAAACCCCTGACCACCCTCTCGGTATACCCTGGGCCGGGCGGCAGGTGGGAATGGCCAGCCCGCTGGCCAGCACCAGCAGCAATACCGCCAGAAGCAGCGCCTTGCTGATGACTCCTTTTTTTAACAACTGTTTCGTACTCCTCGCTTCGTTTCCTTGATATATAGAGAGCAAGCTCCCTCTGCCTTTATGGCACCGGGTCATATCCCCCTTCATGGAAGGGATGACAGCGGCCGAGACGTCTTATTCCCAGCCAGACCCCTTTTAGTAAGCCATGTCTGGTGATGGCCTCATACGTGTACTGAGAACAGGTGGGGGCAAATCGGCAGGAATGCAACGTGACCTGAGACAGGGTCATCTGATAAAGCCTAATCAGACCTAAGGCTAACACTCTCATAATTTTCAACCAGTAAGCCGGCTCGAGACAGCAAGTCTTTAACTGCCGTCTCGAGTTCAGCGTAATTAACACCAGCCGTATATGAGCGGGCAATGAAGATAATATCCCACCCTGCTTGCAGAGAGGTTTTTCTTAAAATTTCGCGGAGAAGACGCTTCACCCGATTTCTCACCACCGCCTTGCCTACCCGGCGGCCAACCGAAAAACCATATCGTGACAACATGAGTCCGTTGGATAGTGCCTTCATCACCAGCAATTTATTAACCCAAGAATCGCCTTTATTGTAGACCAGCGCATACTGCGCCGGTTTTGTCAGATACTGCTCTCCCCTCACTTCACACCTCCCCCTTATACCACCGGCTAGCCAAGCATTACACGACGGTTAATTTCTTACGGCCTTTCAGCCGTCTTGTTTTCAAAACGGCACGCCCGCTCCGCGTGCTCATCCGCGCTCGGAAACCGTGCTCTCGCTTCCTCGGAATCTTCTTCGGTTGATATGTCCTTTTAGGCACTTCAGCTCACCACAACAAATAAACCAGTTTTTAACTTTTCCTACCGGGGAAAATGGGAATATCCGCTATCTATCGTCGTCGCCAATCAGCCGGTCAGCTCCATCTCATGAAGATGAACCGGTGCGTACGGCAGCAGTGCCAAATGACGAGCCCTTTTTATCGCCTTCGCCAGAATGCGCTGATGCCTGGCACAGGTGCCGCTTTTACGACGCGGCGCAATCTTTCCCCTATCGGTAATGAAGTGAAGTAATTTTTCCGGATTCTTGTAGTCTATGACCTGCGCCTTGTCCGCACAGAACGAACATACCCTGCGCTTGGGCACGTATCTTGGTTTGGCCCACCGCCTGCTCCTAGGTGCTTCTCTCGCTTCTGCCATTCACAACCCTTTCCACTAACTATATTAATCTAGAAAGGAATATCATCAGGTTCCAGTTCCGCAGCATCGCCTTCATCCGTTTTGACACTGGCGCCAGCGCCCTCATCCAGCCTTTCCTCAGGAAGCGGCGATGTTCCCCTGCGGTCCAGGAATACCACCTTATTGGCAATTACCTCTGCCCTGGAATGCTGCAACCCGTCCTGCCCTTCCCAGCTACGAGTATGCAGCCGGCCTTCAGCGTAAACCAGCCGACCTTTGGCCAGAAACTGGTTGCACTGTTCGGCAAGTTTATTCCAGGTGACCACGCTGAACCACTCCGTTTCCTGCCTGCGCTCTCCCTCTGGGGTCGTCGACACCCAGTTGGTGGCCACACGAAACGAGGTAACCGGTTTTCCATTTGGCGTAAACCGCATTTCCGGTTCCCCGCCGATATTCCCGATTATGATTACTTTATTCAAACTTGGCATGTCTCCGACACTCCTTTTATCCCTGCCCTTCCACAGATATGTCAGGACTATCCCAACAGTTTAACTACCGACCTTTAACAACAGGTGTCGTAAAATCTCCTCCGATATCTTCAGATTTGCCTCCAATTCCCTGGCCCAAGTCGGCTTCATTTTGCATCGCGTTAGCACATAATTGCCCTCCAGATGGCGTTTAATTGGATAGGCCAGCTTTCGCTTCCCCCAACGCTCTTCCCCGGATATGACGCCACCTTTACCAGTAATGAACTGGCTTATATTATTGAGCGCAACCTCAAAAGTGTCCTCCGCAACTTCAGGGCTCACCACCAATACCAGTTCGTAGTCCCGCAGCTGTGACTCTTCTGCTTTTGTCTCTTCTTTCTTGCTCTTGTTTGTCGCCATTTCCCATCTCAGAAATTTTTCTCGACCATTATACCATAAACGGAAGCCACCGACAATGCTTGACCAGACAAGGCCTACTAACAGGCTTTCCAGTGCCTATCACCCCTAGCTGGCAAACTTGACACAGTATACCACCTTTGTTACACTCTAGTTAAGTATGGGAAAGCGAAAATCTGTATTCTCCTCACCAATATTTTAAATGGCCCCGTGGTGTAGCGGTCTAACATGCCACCCTGTCACGGTGGAGATCGCGGGTTCAAATCCCGCCGGGGTCGCCAGTTCATTACTTTATTGACATCGGGCTCTACCCAGTAATTCTACCCTATCCCATTGGAACACGGCATAAAATCCCGTCCCATCTGTGGGGGGAAATAATCCGTTCTCGTGGCTCCCGAAGCTTGAGAAATCTGGCGAGGGAATATAATGTGTCCCACGAGGCGGTAAGGAGAGCAATAAAAGCAACAGACATTTATTTGTAATGTCGTTTGTATTATTACCAAATCAATCTGGGCAAAGTTCACAATGGCCGAAGAAACTCCGCTTTATTATGAGCTTTTGAAGCGATAGGAAAATCTTCGACTCCAGTCCTTTGAGTTTGGGCCAGATATCGACGCTCAACTGGAATTCTTTTGGATAGTTGTTCGGGTCTCGGAAGTAATCCATCATTCGCTGATGCACTTCTTGACACTTTTTCAGCTGCTTTTTATCATCCGCTGATGCTATCGTATATCCATCAAACCTAAGCTCATGCCAATCAATTCTAGGTAAGCTAATAGCGTAATCCACCCCTTCAAATCCATTGTAGCCGAAAAATGCGTGGTCACAAGCATCGATAAAGATGGTACGGGCAAATTGAGAGGTCAAACCAGGGCTATCATCTAAGTCTGCAATTGCCAATCCAGTTTCCCTCGCTACCTGCTGCCTTAACAAGTGGTAGAAGCTCGAAATATCTGATATGTATTCGCCCGATTTGTCCTTCCACTCCTTGAACAATGGCCAGAGATCTAGATTCTTAGTGTGCTGTTTTAAAGAGGAAAATTGAAGTTTCTCCTCTATGGAGAGATGGTCTACCTCAACTTTACCTCCACACACCATCAGCACCACTTTAACCTCATCACCACGCCTTCCCGACGACAAAGTTCATTGACTGCCACTTCCCGACGGAACCCCTCCAGCACGATACGGACCTTCTCCTCCGGGGTGTACTTCCGCCTAGCTGCTACTCTAACCTGCTGCATAAAGCCCTTGGTTTGCCGACTTCTGGCCTCGGCGGCATCAGCTTTATCTTTGCTTTCCTTGGACACAACTAGCTCCTTTCATTGTTTAGTCAGTCTACTACCTCTCAGGAGCTTGTGCCACCCGTCTAGAGTGTACGGTTTTAGTGGCCTCATTTGTGTCCCATTATCGCTGACGGTCTACACACT
>DAOUDY010000157.1:0-2728 GCA_034430755.1 Dehalococcoidales bacterium | reverse complement strand
TTCGACCCGGCTGGAGCAGGACCCCGATGTCCTGGATACCTGGTTCAGCTCCGCACTGTGGACCCATTCCACGCTCGGCTGGCCGGATGACACCGAAGACCTCCGCTACTTCTACCCGACGTCAGTCATGGAGACCGGCTACGATATCCTCTTCTTCTGGGTGGCCCGCATGATTATGATGGGCATTGCCGACTGCGATGACATTCCCTTCCATACCATCTTTCTGCACGGCCTCATCCGCGACGAGAAGGGCGAGAAGATGAGCAAGGTCAGGGGCAACGTGCTCAACCCCATTGACACTCTTGAGCAGTACGGCACCGATGCCCTGCGCTTTGCCCTCTCCACCGGCACCGCTCCCGGCAATGATATCAAGCTGGCCTCATCCCGACTGGAAGCCGGACGCAACTTCGCCAATAAATTGTGGAACGCCGCCCGGTTTGTCATCCGCAGCATTGAACCCGGCATGACCGCTCTCGAAATCAGGCCGGACCGGCTGCCGCCTGAAGACCGCTGGATTCTGAGTCGGCTCAATCGCACCGTAGCCAGCGTGACCAGCCTGATAGGTGAATTCCAGCTCGGCGAGGCCCTGCGCCAGATACACGATTTTCTCTGGGGCGAGTACTGTGACTGGTACATTGAGTTCGCCAAAATCCGCCTCCGCCCGGGCACCGACCGGCCATCGCCGCTGCCGGTGCTGATTCATGTGCTTGAAACCTCGCTGCGGCTGCTCCATCCCTATATGCCCTTCGTCACCGAGGAGCTCTGGCAGGACCTGAAGCGCTCCCTGCCTGCCGACTGGCAAGCAGCCGAGTCCATCATGGTCGCCACCTATCCTGAGGCCGATAAAAAGGCGGTTGACCGGGAGGCGGAACGGGTTATGGACCCCATAATTGAAATCGTCCGCGCCATCCGCAATACCAGGGCCCATCACGGCGTGGAGAGCAACCGCTGGGTCGAGGCGCAGATTTTCGCCGGCAAGCTGACTCCGGCTATCGCACCCTATACCGAGACCATTCAGACTCTGGCACGGGCCAGGCCGGTCGCCTTCCTGAAGCAGCGCGATGAAGGTGCCTCAAGAGAGGAATCGCTGGTATCGGTTCTGAAGAAGGCCGAGGTCATCATCCCCATGTCCAGCATGTTCGACCTGGAAGCGGAAAAGACACGCCTGCAGAAAGAGATTGACCAGAGCCAGGCTGAGATGGACCGCCTGAAAGCTCGACTGGATAACCAGGAATTTTTAACCAAAGCGCCAAAATCGGTTATTGATAAGGAGCAGCAGAAACTGTACACTATAACTGACAAGCTGGAGCGACTGAAAGAGCAACTCAGCAAACTCTGAGGAGGTGGGTGATGTTCGAGAGAATTCTGGTCCCGCTGGACGGTTCCAAAGTCGGGGAAGCCGCTCTGGACCACGTGGAGAGGCTCATCGCCAAAATGGCGCCAGACGTAAAGACCGAGGTAGTCCTCTTTCAGGTATTGACCTCGATGGCCCACTACGTAATCGCTGGAGAGGCGAGCGTTCAGGTGCCCTATACGGATAAAGAGATAGCCTACATTACCAGAAAGGCGAAAGAATACCTGAACAAAGCCGGAGAATGCCTGAAAAACAAGGGGATAAACATCAAAACGAAAACGGCCACCGGCAAAGCGGGAGAGGAAATAGTTAAAGCGGCAGATGAGAGCAAGGCGGACCTTATCGCCATGTCAACTCATGGCAGGTCGGGACTCAGCCGGCTTACCTTTGGCAGCACCACCGACAAGGTCCTGCGTACGGCAAACGTGCCGGTACTTGTGGTGCGGGCACCCAAAGATACGGTAAATGCCTCGTGAACAAGGTGGCGCCATCAGCGCGGGCGCCCGGCGGATATGTCCTCAGCCGCCAGCACGCCGAAAATACCCCCGATGGCCCATTGCCGTCTCAGATATTCAAGCGCCTTCCTGGTATCGCTGGCCACCTTGGCACGCTCGCACTGCTCGATACGATATTTGAATAGCCAGTAGGCGAACTCCTTCATCCCGGTCAGCGTAATCGACCTCAACTGTGGATAACCTGCTTCCTTGCGGAAGCTTTTTAGCAATGCCTGCCGTGTCTCCCCGTATATTCGACGGTATGCCTCATTGCTGACATCGATATCGTTGTTGAAGCCGGATACCCGCCTTTCTTTGAGCACCTCCTCCTCGCCGGCCATTATCAGCGTCTGCTCCACGGTAACGCCGTAAAAGTAGTTCAGGTACTGGCGGTATTTGCTCTGTCCAATGAGCGCCTTGACCTCATCGGGGCTGAGTTTTATCGGCGGTCGGGCGTGGAAAAGGAGCGCTTCTTTCTCATCCACCGGCAGAAGGCCGTCAACCGTCTCGCAGAGACGTTCCGCCAGCAGCAGCCAGTCGAAGGCCTCCCCATCAATGAGGTACCGGTATATCCTGCCGTGATGGTTTTCCATTGCGGAGCTCCACATCCCCATCGCCTCCAGCAGGGCAACATACCAGTGCCGGCCGCCGGCAATCTCCTGTTCCAGGTGCCTGATGGCTTCCGCATCGCTGGCCAGAAGCGATTTTGAAGATGTCGCCTTTTCTGCTGAGCGTATCATTTTACTCTTTTCCCCGGCCTGAGCCTGCCCTTTCCGGGAACTCGGCCTTCAGCCTTTCGTAGAAAGCCAGCTTCCCCGTGGTCACCAGCTCGGTAATTTTCTTGTTTATGGCCTCCCCCACCCCCGGTATTTCCTTGAGC
>DAOUDY010000156.1:0-2120 GCA_034430755.1 Dehalococcoidales bacterium | reverse complement strand
GTGGAAGCACAGATGACGGCTTTGCTGCCGTCCTCCACCGCCTTGGCGACGGCCATCACCATGCCCCTGTCCTTGAAGGAGCCGGTGGGGTGGCACCCTTCCAGCTTGAAATACAGCTCGCCACAGGCGTATTTTTTCGCCAGCTTATCGCTCCTGACCAGCGGCGTATCCCCTTCGCCGATGGTAAACAAAGGGGTTCTGGGGGTAATCGGCAGGTACTTTTTATAGTGTTGCAGGACTCCCTTTTTCACGGCTAACCGCCTTCTATTTCCTCGACCCTGATGAAATTGCTGATTTCCTTAACCACCTCGAGATTTTTCAGCTCACCGAGCGCCTTCTGCATGGCCTTTTCCCCAGCAGGGTGGGTCATAATCACTATTTCCGCCGTCTGTGTTTTCTCGTCGGACTCCGGCTGTAGCGCCGATGAAATGCTTATTTTGTTCTTACCGAAGACAGTGGCAATCTGCGCCAGAACGCCGGGCTGGTCAGCGGCGCTCAGCCTGACGTAATACTGCGTTTCGATTTCATCCATAAGTTTAATGCTCTTGCCCGATACCGCCTTCCAGGTGGAAATGCTGCCGATACCGAGAACAATCTTCCGCGCCGAAGAAACAACGTCGGCGACGACGGCACTGCTGGTGGCCATAGGACCGGCACCCTCCCCCATGAAGAGCACCTTGCCGACCAAATCGCCCTCTACCTGAACGGCGTTATAGACGCCGCTGACCTTGGCCAAGAAAGAATCCACCGGGACAAAGACGGGGTGCACTCTGGCCTCAATAGAACCGCTGCTCTGCCTGGCTATCGCCAGCAGTTTTATGGTAAAACCCAGTTCACGGGCATAGCGGAAGTCGCGGCCGGTGAGGCGGGAAATGCCTTCACGGTAAATATCCTCCGGGCGTACCCGGGTCTGAAAAGCCAGCGAAGCCATGATAGCGAGTTTATAGTGGGCATCTATCCCCTCAATATCATTCTCCGGGTTGGCTTCGGCATAGCCCAGTGCCTGCGCCTGTTTAAGGGCTGAGGTAAAGTCCATGCCCTCCCGTTCCATCATGGTGAGAATATAATTGGTCGTGCCGTTGATGATGGCAAAAATGCCGCTGATATTATTAGCCACCAGGTCATGTTTAAAGGGGGCAATTAACGGGATTCCCCCGCCGACGCTGGCTTCATATTGCAGGCCTACTCCGTGTTGCCGGGCCAGAGCCAGCAGCTCCATGCCATGCTTGGCGACAAGCTCTTTGTTGGAAGTCACCACGTGCTTACCACCCGTGATGGCCCTTTTGTGGTAATCCAGTGCCGGATTTACACCGCCGATAGCCTCGACGACGATATCAATACCGGGTTCGTTGAAAAACACTTCATCATCGGTGGTAAAAAGTTCGGCAGGCATTTGCTTTGCCTGCGGTCGAGATAGGTCCTCCGGCAGAACCTTGGCCTTCCGCAGAACCAGGGGACAACCGACTTTTTCCGCCAGTTCGTCCGCCCTGTCCGTCAGGACCCTGGCCACCTGTCCAGCCACGACCCCCAGACCAATCAGCCCGACTCCGATACTTTCTTTATCCATTTCCGTTACCCCTCCGCTTCAGGAAAATCCTTCAACACCCGTTCTATCGCCCACTGCTTTGATTCTTCGGTCAGGTAGGTATTATCAACGATATTATTCAGGTCGGCCTGCACTTCTGCCAACCAGTTGTCAAAGAGCTGCTGTATGAGGTAATTACGGTCTTCACTGCTAATCTCCCTGTCTTCTTCCCTATCGACCACCTCTAACAGCCAGTATCCGCCTTTGCTCCAGTACCTCTCGTCACGGATGGGCTCGCACCAAACCCCCAGCTCCACCTGCGGGTCGAAAACATATGCATCAAAGGTTTCACCAGTTTGTTCCGGCATTACGAAACCCAACTCCCCGTGCTTATCCCGGGAAAGACTGTAATCCGAATATTCATCGGCGATGGGCCCGAGGTCTTCCCCCGCTTCAAGTCTCTCTTTGATTTCTCTTGCTTCATCTTCGCTGCTTAAGAAGACGGCTGATACGTTTGCCGAACCCTCCTCCGGAATATCGTTGACCCTAATCAGCCAGTAGCCCAGCTGCTTGGACTTATCTTCATCGAAAAGGG
>DAOUDY010000155.1:0-17770 GCA_034430755.1 Dehalococcoidales bacterium | reverse complement strand
GATATCCTCCACAAGCTCTATCATGTTTTCCGCAAATACGACGCCAGTATTGCCGAAATCAATCCGCTGGTGCGTACCATGAAAGGCGAGTACCTGGCCCTTGACGCCAAGATGGACATTGACGATTCCAGCCTGTTCCGCCACCCGGACCTGCAGCTATCAGCCGAGGACCGCATTGCCAGCCCTCTGGAGAAAAAAGGCCGCCAGATAGGCGTAACCTACGTGGAACTCGACGGCGAGATCGGCATAGTCTCCAGCGGGGCAGGGCTGGGCATGGCGACCATGGACATCATCGGACGCAGGTACCGCCCGGCAAACTTTCTTGAAACAGGAGGAGCCATCTCCGAAGAGCTTCTTTACCATGTTATGGAACTCGTCATGCAGAAAAAGGGCCTCAGGGCGGTGTTTATCAACCTCTACGGGGGAATCAATCTTATCCACGAAGGGGCCAGGGGAATCGTCCGCTTCCTTCAGGAACACCCGACAGACATCCCCGTCGTGGCTAGAGCACTGGGGAATCGCCAGGAGGAGACCTGGCAGATACTGAGAGAGGGAGGGGTTGAGGTGGTCACCGATACGGCCACCGAGAAAAGCGCAGAATATCTCTTCCGGAGATTGGAAAAAGCAAGATGAGCATCCTTTTGAATCGAGAAACCAGGGTGCTGGTGCAGGGCATCACCGGCCGGGCGGGCCGGGCGCAGACGAAATGGATGCTGGAGTACGGGACGAATATTGTGGCCGGCGTGACTCCGGGAAAAGGCGGCGAGGAGGTGGAGGGCGTGCCGGTCTATGACCGCGTGGCCCAGGCCGTTGCCGAGCGTGGCGCTGAGGCTTCCGTCTTCTTTGTGCCGCCAGCCGCGGTCAAAGATGCCGCCCGCGAGACAATAGACGCCGGCGTCAGGCTTATTGTGGTGGTCACCGAGCATGTCCCGGTGCATGACGCTATGGAGATAAAAGCCTATGCCTCAGAGCGCAACGTGCGCCTCCTGGGGCCAACCAGCCCGGGGATTATCACCCCGGGAGAGGCCAAGATGGGCATTCTGCCGGGAAATATGTTCCGGCCCGGTCGCATCGGCGTCATTTCCCGGAGCGGCACCCTTGCCTACGAGATATGTGCCAACCTGGCCGCCGCCGGTATGGGCCAGAGCACGGTCGCCGGTATGGGTGCCGACCCGGTGCCGTTCACCAGCATGTCCGAGCTGCTTTATCTCTTCGATGCTGACCCGGGAACAGACCTGGCTGTTATCGTCGGCGAGGTGGGTGGCATGCAGGAAGAACATGCCGCTCAGTTCATCGCCGACCGGATGATAAAGCCGGTGGTAGCCTACATCGCCGGCCACAGCGTGCCGGAGGGAAAGCGCATGGGCCACGCCGGAGCCATCGTTCAGGGCAACACGGGGACAACACGAAGCAAAATCAGCGCTTTGCAAAGGGGTGGCGTTGATGTGGCGGAGTATCCCCTGGACGTGGTGAAACTGGTTCAGAACAAGCTGGGATAGTATTAATCTTATCGAAATCGCTTACTCTATGTAAATATCAAATGCCTCTTGCTTGGCGACAACCGGGCCTTCAAGGGTTGACCTGATATGGGCAAGCAATATCTGCGTGTTGCCTTTTTGCTTTGCCTTGAACCGGAAGACCTGATACAGAATGATGGTGCCATCTTCTTTGGTCTCGGTATCAACTTCATTCGACAATAGCTCAAGCATTGTCTCATCGTACTTTTCCCGCCAGATGTAGCCGGAATTCAAATCAAACTCCCGCCTGATGGTAAACTCCTTGTTCACCTTAACCTCGATTTTCTCCATCGGCAGAAAACCCCACTTCTGGCCTGCTTCCGGCTCCTCTTTCTCGCCACAGCCAGCCAGAACCCCGATTAGTAATATGGGTATTATCGCCAGCAATAGCCATTTAGCCATTTTATTATCCCTTTCGCCCGCTCTTATTCCAATTAACTGCCGGTGAAACATCAAATGAAGCTGCTTCATTTATTTCAGGCTGATTCTGGCATCCACCACCCAGTACCCTTTCCCCCTTGGCATCACTTTCACCGGATTGAAGTCCAGTTCCGCAATCTGCGGGATATCCTCAACCATGGCGGACAGTCTGAGCAGCAAATCCTGCACTGCCTGGACATCGCTGGGCGGCGCCCCTCTGAAACCCTCAAAAAGACTGGCCATTTTGATTGAGCTGACCATTTCGCTGGCATCCAGTTCGGTGAGCGGGTGAAGGCGGAGGACGATGTCTTTTAACAGCTCGGCCTGTACGCCGCCCAGCCCGAACATGATGAGCGGCCCGAACGTCGGATCCTGCGTGACACCGGCAATGATTTCAATGCCGCCCGATACCATGCGCTGGACAGTAACGCCTTCCATCTCGGATTCACGCCCGATGGCCGCCAGCTTATCCTTGATGGCCTTAAATGCAACCTTCACTTCATCCCCTGAATTGAGGTCCAGCATCACACCGCCAACGTCGGTCTTGTGCGTGATGGTGGACGAGTTTAGTTTAACCACCACCGGAAAACCTGCCCGTGCTGCAAGGGCTGCCGCCTCATCGGCGCTCCTGGCGACCGATGTCTCAACAACACGTACGCCGTAACAATCTAGCAGCTCCACTATCTTATCCGCGGGAAGCCAGAAAGGCCTCTGCTTATACCGGCTCATCGCCGCCTCGATGATACGGCGTGCCCTTTCCCGTTTAATGCCCTTTATACGAGGCACAACACCCCTTGGCTTTTGCATTAACTCACGGTACTCAATGGCTTTGGCCAGCGCCAAGATGGCATTTTCCGGGAACGGATAGCAGGGCACGAAGCTGCCCGCCTTTCCCAAATTGGCCTTGAACCCTCGCTGCCCCATGAAGCAGGCGAGCAAAGGCTTTTTCCGCCGCTGAAATAACGGACTGACACGGCGGATGGCCTCTTCCACCAGCGTTGAGTCCACAACTGCCGCCGGGACAAACACCGCCAGGACGGCATCTACGTTGTCATCCTCAGCCAGTACTCTCAAAGAACCCTCGAATTCTTGTGGGGTAACGCTGCCGGTGAGGTCCAGCGGATTGCCAATCGTAATGTCTCGTTTGATAGTTGGCTTGAGCTTGCTTGCCGTTTCCGGAGAAAGCTCGGGCAGGGTCAGCCCCTGCTGCGCCGAGGCATCGGCGGCCAGAATCCCCGGCCCGCCCCCGTTGGTCACGATAAACAGCCTTTTACCTTCGGGGAGCGGCTGGTTGGAAAGGAGCGTGGCCACATCGAACAGCTCCTGGATGCTGTCGACGCGAATGATACCGGCCTGACGGAATAAGGCGTCTGAGACCACTTCCGGCGTCGCCAGGGCGCCGGTATGTGACGATGCAGCACGCGAGCCAACCAGCGTGGTCCCGCCCTTGACGACGACTATCGGCTTTCTGGCCGAAACGCGCTTGGCGATGCGAATGAATTTTCGCGGGTTACCGAAGGACTCCAGATAGAGCAGGATGACTCTGGTCGCCGGGTCATCCTCCCAGTACTGCAGCAGGTCGTTGGAGGAGATGTCAGCCCGATTGCCCACGCTGACGAAGCCGGAGATGCCCATATTGAGGTCGCTGGCGTACTCCAGAATGACCAGACCCATGGCGCCGCTCTGAGAGAGAAAGGCGATATTGCCGCGGGGTGGATAGATGCGGGAAAAAGATGCGTTCAGCCTGACTTCAGGGTCGGTATTGATGATTCCCATGCAGTTCGGTCCCACCAGTCGCATCCCGTGGCCCAGCGCCACATCGCGCAGCTCCTCTTCACGGGCGGCCCCCTCCAGCCCTCTCTCCCTGAACCCATCAGTAATGACAATAATGGCACGCACGCCTTTCTGTCCGCACTCATCCGCCACCCTGGCGACAAACTGCGTGGGCACGATGATTATGGCCAGGTCGACCTCGCCCGGGACATCTAGTATGGAGGGATAGGCTTTCACCGCCATTATGGCATCCGCCTTCGGGTTCACCGGGTAGACGACGCCGGTGAATCCACCCTCCATGATATTCTGGAAAACAAGCTGCCCAAGGCTGCCCGGCTGTCTGGAAGCACCGACCACCGCGATGGAGCGCGGCGACAGAACATAGCGTATGGAGGCAACCGTCGACAGGCGTTCCCTTTCCGCCTCTTTTCTTTCCACCCGCCGGCTTTTGGCGATGGGAATGGTAACGTGGTAGACACCGCCTCTCAATTCGCTGTCAATATGAAACCCGTAATCCTTGAGAACGGACATCATGCGCTCGTTCTCGGCGAGGACGTCGCCTTCAAAAAAGGCGATGCCGTGGTCACGGGCGACGTTCGCCAGCCACCCGATAAGCCGGGTGCCGATTCCCTTGCCGTGATAGGCGTCCTCGATGGCAAAGGCGACCCGCGCCGACCGTTTGTCGGGCAGCCGGTAATAGCGCCCGATGGCAACGATTTCCCGGCGCTGCTCTCTCTGTACCTCACCAACAAGGGCAAAGGTATTGTTGTAGTCCACGGTGCAGAATCGCAGCGCATCCTCAGGCCCCATCTCGCCCGGGTCACGTTGAAAGCGCAGGTATTTGGTCTGCTGGCTGAGCCGCCGGAAAAAAGCAAGCCAGCGTTCGGTATCGTCCCGCCGTATCGGCCTCAGCAATATCCGCGAGCCATCTTTCAGCAGGACCTCGGTCTCATACTGAGATGGATACGTTGCATTTGCTGCCACTGTCATACTGGCTCAACATCTCCCGTTTCATGAATAACGTTTATATCATAAATCAGTGATGATAAGTAGTAAAGTGCGCTGCTCTGGTTTGTCATTTACATTGTTAAAGGGCATAATGAAAAAGCAGTTTCAAATTTATAGATAAAAGCAACAAGAGAGGAGCTATCATACCCATGAAAACAAAGAGGGTTGGCTTCATCGGTCTGGGTGTAATGGGCAAAGCGATGGCAACGAATATTGCCAGGGCTGGTTTTCCGCTGACTGTTTTCGATGTCCGAAAGGAACCCCTGGCCGAGATGGAGAAGCTCGGCGCCAGGGTGGCCCGAAGCGCCAGAGAGGCCGGCGAGGAGAGCGACATGGTTATCGTTATGGTGCGCGATTACCAGCAGGTGAAGGAGGTCGCCTTACCTCCCGATGGCGCGCTCGGCGGCATGCGCAAGGGCACAACCCTCATCGTTACCAGCACGATTACCCCGCAGGAGATAATGGAAGTGGACAGCGTTGCCAGTGAGCACGGCATATCGGTTATCGATTCCCCGGTAAGCGGCGGCAGGTTGAGAGCCGAGGACGCCAGCCTGGCACTGATGGTGGGCGGGGATGATGCCGTGGTGAAAGAGAATGAAGAAGTCCTGAAAACGATGGGAAGCAATTTTTTCCACGTGGGTAAGGTGGGGCAGGGTCAGGCAATGAAAATAGTCAACCAGATCCTGGTCAGCGCCAACATCGTCTCGGTGGCGGAGGCGATGCTCATGGCGGAGAAGCTTGGCATCAACCTTCAGACCATGTATGACGTTATCACCAGAGGCGCTGGAAGCAGCGAGGTGCTGAAAGGGATGGGACCGCAGATGCTCAACAGAGACTTTTCTCCCGGGGCAACGGTGGACATATTTGTCAAAGACACGGGCATTATCATGGACACTGCCCGCGCACTGGACATACCCCTGCCGGTATCCAGCACCATTTATCAGATTTACCGTATGGCCAGAGCCCGCGGCCTCGGCCCGAAAGACGCCACGTCAGTGCTCGAGCTTCTGGAGGAATTCGCCGGCCTATAGATTGAAATGCGGGTTGCCTATCCTGAGGCTAACTCATTATTCTTCCGGCTTGGCCAGCAGATACCCCACGCCTGCCCGGGTAAGGATAACTTTCGGGTCGCTGGGGTCTGACTCAAGTTTGGTACGCAGACGGCGTATATGTACTCTGAGACTATCGGCGGCATCGGGATAGTCCACACCCCAAACCGCTTCAGCCAGTCCCGAGTGGGTAACCACCCGGCCGACATTCCTCATCAGGTGGTGCATGATAGAGCCTTCGGTGGGCGTCAGGCTTATCTCCCGTTCTCCGTAAAAAAGCTGGCCGGTGGAGGGGTCAAGCTGCAACTGCCCGCAGACCAGAGGCGTTCCCTCGACAGTGGCGCCACGTCGGCGCGTCACCAGCTTTATCCGGGACAGAAGCTCCATCTGCCGAAAAGGTTTAATGACGTAGTCATCCGCTCCCCACTCCAGCCCCTTGACAATATCAGTCTCATCCGACCTGACCGTCAGAATCAGGATTGGCACTTCTGAGAAAAGGCGGACACGTTTCAGTACCTCAAAGCCGCTGATATCGGGCAGACCTAGGTCCAGGATGATGACGTCTGGATTTTCGGACTGGAGCAGTTCAATGCCCCTCTCCCCGAGATGAGTAAACTGCACCTTGGCATCAGGCCAGCTTAGCTGAAGGGCCAGGGATATGGCTTCCACAATTGCCTGGTCATCCTCAATGATGAGAATTTTCATGACTTGTTTCCTGTGCTGACTTTCTCCTTCTGTCCGGCTGCGGCCAGCGGTATGGAAAAGCCAAAAGTGCTGCCTTTACCCTTCTCGCTCATCACCCATATCCGACCCCCGTGGAGTTCCACCAGCGTCTTGGACAGGCTCAAACCAAGCCCCAACCCGCCCAATCGCTCGTGCTCGCTTTCAAGAGAGCGGTATGGCTCAAACAGCACCTTCTGCTCATCCGGGCCTATCCCTTTGCCGGTATCCTGAACTTCAACCACCAGATTATCATGCTCCACCCTGGCTTTCAAGGTTATCTTACCCCCCGGAGGGGTAAACTTGACCGCATTGTTCAGCAGGTTGAGCACGACCTGCCGGAAACGCTCTTCATCAGCCACGACCACGGGCAGCGATCCCGGCAGCTCCGAGGTGAGCGTCTGCTCGCTGCGCATGGCAACCGGCATCTCCTCGTCAACAATCCGCTGTAAAAGCTGCCTCGGCTCCATTGGCTCCAGGTTCAGCCTCAGCATACCGACCTCGCCCTTGGCCAGGTCAAGGAGTTCGTCAATTCGCCGATTCAGGTTGTTGGCCCCCTGATTGATGTTTTGCGCCAGACCGTACAATGGCTCATCCTTCAGCTTTTGCAGCAGCAGTTCGCTCGACGCCATCACCGGCGTAACCGGCGTTTTCAATTCGTGAACCAGTGCTCTGGTAAACTCAACTCGCTTCTTTATTTCCGCCTCCAGTGTCTGCCTCAGCGTCCGCTCCTCGTTGTAAAGCCCCCGCAGCTCACTCTCCGACTGCTCCATTGCCGCCAGCAAACCGTTGATGGTGCCCCCCAGAACGGAGAGTTCATCCGTCCCCGGCATAGAGACCCTTGCCGTAATATCACCGCTGGTGCCAATGCTCTGAATGCCGTTGCTCAGACGGGTCAGCCTGGACAGCACCTGCTTCTCCAGCAGCAGGATGGTGACTACGCCGAAAAGCAGTCCGGCAGCAACAATCATCAGCATCAGGTAGGCAATGGCGACATCCTGCTCGTAGACACTGATTGAACCCGCGCCATCATTGTTAAGCAGGAAATTTTCGGAAAGAAAATAGAGGATAACGATGAGCCCGAGGAACATCGTGCCGACAATGATTCGTGTTTTTCTGCGCAGATTCATCACGCAACCTTCAATCTCCCGATATGTACCCGTTCCTTCCGCATCAGCTATTAATTTCAGATTAGCACCAGCGTAGAGTTATGTCAACGCACTCCATCAGAATTTATCTTTGAGCCTCTCGTAGGTCTCGGCCAGAGCTTCAGGTATCACCTTGACATCGGTCAGAACGGGTATAAAATTGGTGTCCCCCTGCCACCGCGGCACAATATGGGTATGGATGTGGTCGGCAATCCCCGCGCCGGAGGCCTTTCCCAGATTCATGCCGATATTAAAGCCTTCCGGACTAACCTCCTCACGCAGCGCTTTCACACACCGGTTCACGATTTCGAAATGTTCGTTTCTCTCCTCCTCCGTGAGGTCCTCCAGAGAAGCCACATGACGGTAAGGCGCCACCATTAAATGGCCCGGATTATAGGGATAACTGTTCAATATGACAAAGTTTTTACTGCCCCGGTAAAGGATATAATTTTGAACATCGTCGTCCTTATCAGGATTGTCACAGAGAAAGCAGCCCTTCGATTTTTTCATCCTGATGAACTGCATACGCCACGGTGCCCACATTCGTTCCATGAATCTCTCCTTAATTATTCACTCGATGCTATTTTAAACGGCGCGCCATAAGGCGTCAACGAAACGACCAACATTCTCTTTTCAGTCTGAAATTCAATGACACTTAATATAACAGCAGGAGACGAATGAGGTGATGGCCATGACCATTGCGGTCAATGATGACAGCATATTCGTCCTGATACCGGATTCAACTACCAGAGAATTTCCTCACGGTGAAAGGCCTCAGCGAGCTCATAGTCCGTCCCCTTGGCCCGGTCCCTGGCCCACTGCCTGAGCCTTTCTTCGAGGTCGGAGAAACGGTCATTGCCCACCTGGCTTTCGTGACAGCGCAGCGCTTTCACCTTGATAGGAAAAACATCCGTGATATCGGAGCGGTGGTTAATATTGTCGGCGATGGTCCACAGCCAGACTTCCTTCACCTTGTGCGGCTGGAGCCCCTCCTCCAGCAGGTCCGGATAGGCAAGATGGTCTCGGGCGTAGGGGAAAACAGCGTCCAGGACAACCTGACCGGTAATCCTGTGGTCGCGATGCCAGATGTAACGCCGATACGGGTCAGCCGAGACGACGATGTCCGGCCGGTAAGTCCTTATCAGGCGGACGAGTTCCTTGCGGAACTCGGGGGTATCTTCCAGGCTCTGGTCTTCGTGGCGCAGGAAAACGACCTCCCGGACACCTAGCACTTCCGCCGCGCAAAGCTGCTCGCGTTCCCTGATTTTGGCCAGCTCCTCCGGTTTAACGCTGTAGTCGCTGGTGCCCTTATCGCCGTTGGTGCACACCACATAGACGACCTCCTTGACTTCTGCCACCCATTTGACTACGGTGCCCGCCACACCGAACTCGGCATCATCCGGGTGTGGCGTGATAACAAGAACATCAGCTTTTTTAACTGCCATCGGGGGAATCTCCTTGTTTCTGGGGTACTAATCAGCATTGTATAACATCAGAGTACTTGATACAATCTTGGAACAGGGACATGCCACGATGAGCCAGCAGGGCACGGCATTCACGGGCTACCGCCCCAGCGATATTCGGCCAACTGAACGGCGCCAGCGAAGCCCGCATCGCCGAGGCCAGGTGCCCGTTATTATCCGACTCTGAAAGCGCGAGCGTTATCTTCTCCGCCAGGCTGTGGGGCTCATTGTCCGCGACCAGATACCCGGTTTCACCGTGCCGGATGATGTTTTCCGCGCCACCCACTCTGGTCGCCACCACCGGCGTGCCGCAGGCCAGCGATTCCAGCGCCACCAGACCGAAGCTTTCATAATATGACGGGACAACGCAGACATCCGCCGCACTGTATAAAAGCGGTAAATCAGGCTGCTTTACCAGCCCCAGAAATTCAATCCTATCATGTATCTGAAGTTCCGTCGCCAGCTTTTTCAGGCGCTCAATTTCACTTCGACTGTTCTCCCCACCACCAACAATCAGAAGTCGCGGCCGGCGACCGTTCTGAAGATAGGTCATGGCCATCATCAATCTATCAATGCCTTTGAGCGGTTCAATGCGACCGACAAATATGATGGCCCTGTCACCGTTCAGGCCGAGCCGCTCTCTGGCCGACTCTTTCTCCACCGGATGGAACATGTCCAGATTTACGCCGCAGGGAATGACCCTGACTCTTTCCACCGATGCGCCGTAGTATCGCACCAGGTCTTCCCTTTCCTTCCCGGTAGCGGCGATAATGCGGTGGCAGCTGTTGATCACGGAACGTTCGGTTTCAATGCGCAGTTCAGGCTCTCTTTCCCCGATGCCGACCGCGTTTTTCACCGCGCCGAGGGTATGGAACATGACCATGTGAGGGACACGCCACCATTTCTGTAGATGCCTTCCCGCCCAAGCCGACAGCCAGTAATGGCTGTAAATCAGGTCATAGTGCAGGTGATTGCTTCTGCGGTAACTTTCCAGACGCCTGGCAAAATCAGGCAGATGAGGATATACGGCCAGCTTATGTATTTCCCCGTCTTCCCCCGCCCTGAGGTGAATGAGGCGAACGTTCTGCCCGACCTCATATATCACCTTATCATTGGGGTCGTGGACTCTGGTGTATATGTCAACCAGATGCCCCAGTTTGCCCAGCTCGCGTGCCAGCTCCAGGACATAGACGCTCATGCCGCCGGTGTCTCTGGTGCCCAGCCTGCCCACCGGGCAGCTGTGTGCACTGAGCATGGCGATCTTGAGCGGTTTTTCGTTCGGCAAAATACGTCTCTCCTTACCTTTACCTGAGCGTCATCCGGCAATCATACAGCCTGATTTCGCTGCCCCCCAGCTGGTATTTATACTTCTCCGCGCCCTTGAGAAAGTCCCATTTCCTCCTGCCCAGGGCAATGCTCTCCCTGATGCAGAGAACCTTGGAAAGCAAACCAGCACTCAGCGAATCATACTGCGGGTCGTAGGCGCTGTTATAGAGGTACATCGCCCCTTCGTAGTCAAAGCCCATGAGCATGGCCGCAGGCTGCGCTGCCACCTCAAGGACACCGTAACGCAGCAGTTTGACCTCCGCCATGGTCTGTGCCAGCGACCGGAAAAAGACCTCCATCTGCGAGGTCATGAAGCCCGCCTTTTCCTCGCGGCTCAGGGAAAAGAGTCGCAAGAAGGTATCGGTCAGGCTAACCACGTCTTCCTGACTGACCTCACGACAGCGATATCGCACGTCTCCTGCTTCCCATAATCTTCTCAGCTTGCGCCTCACCTCATGGCGCTGTTTCTTGTCCAGTCCGGCAAGATATTCCTCCCAGTCACCGGGCAAGTCCATCTCCACGGTTACATCGCCTTCCTGGCAGATGACATCGCCGCCACGTTTTTCGACCACGCCTACCAGACTCTTAATCACACTTGAGTCCGGCCTCAACGGATTCAGGTCCAGCTGACTGACACCTCGCCGGGCCAGGTCATCAAGCAATGCATCGTAGAACTCGGTCTCTTTTCCGGGCACGATGACGAAATCCTGATAATCGCAGACGTCAGGGCTGCCCACGAAACGCGCTTCCCCACCTCTCAGATGAAGCGGGGCGATGCCGATGATACCAGACCTGTCATGTACTGACGTCAGATATAATTCCGTTTTCGGTTGAAAAGCGCGCCACCAGACTTCCAGCCACGGCGGCAAAATAAAAACTGAGCCCCACTTCAACCCGGAGCCGGGTCCATTCCAGTATGAAGTGAGGCTCTCGAAACTCTCCTGAGTGACGCTATAACTCATCCTATCAAACTAAAGTGTATCACCTTGCCAGCCGCAAAATCAATTCCGATGCGACGGCGTCATTCTTTCGGTTTTCCCGTCTTGCCCTTGGAATGCAACCGGTATTCCCTGGGCCGGCCAAAATCGTAGAAAAACGTTTTCATGTGTGTCCTTGTTCCCGAGGACAGCGTCTTTACCCTCTGCGGCAGCTTTGAGAAATCTACCGAGGAAACCCGCGCTTGAAAACCGGACAGGTCCGGCCTCGGCATTGAAGCCAGTTTCCGGCAGTAGCCGGATATCTTCTGGCTGTCCAGTGAATAAAACCAGATGTATAAGGCAGATAGTCCCGTTTTCTCCAGCAGCAAAAGCATGATGGAGGTGAAGACAATGCTGGACAGCACAACACCGTAGGTCACGCTTTTAATCAACTCACCACCCAGCACCCCCTGCTGAACCGGAATGGTGGCCAGGACGGCGGCGGCCAGGCCCTTTGGTACCATGATGGCCACAATCGACGCGTCCCTGGCGGGTATGGACTTTCTCACCGTCACCTTTACCGCGGGGATACGCAGCAGAAAGATAACCGCGGTGAGAACCAATGCCAGCTGTATGAGCCACCCGCTGATTAACTCCAGGGAAATGCCCAGGTACACAAAGAAGAACGTTTTCAGCAGGAAAGCGACCTCACTGAAAAAGGCCCTTTCGGTAGGGCTCAGGCCTTCCACTTCACTGGCCTGAGGCCTGCGGAACACATAGAAACGTATCGACTCTACATTGCCGATGGTGATGCCAAAGGCCAGCGTCGCAATGGCCCCGTTGAAACCCAGTATCTCGACCACGCCAAATATGATGAAAACGAAAGCCGCGGTGGTGAACATGGCGTTTTTGATGGCGTGGATGCGGTTTAACAGCCTTGACCAGATGAAGGCGCCGGTCACACCAAATACCACCGCCACCAGGAAAGCCGCAATCAGGTTGCCGGTAACCATGGCCCACTGAAACTCACCCAGCAGATAGGCTTCAACGAGGGCAATGGTGATGACGATACTGAGCACGTCGTTGACCGATGATTCGAGGGAAAGCATCGTCTGGCTGTCTTTCCTCATCCGGAGCTGCTTGACCAGAGGGATAACGATGGCTTCCGATATCGAGCCGACAATGGCACCCAGGATAAAGGCTGGAATCAGCTCAAGGTCAGTGAGCCAGAGGGCAACTCCAGCGACAGCACCCATGGAGAGGAAAAAGGTCACCGTCGCCAGGGCCATAGCGCCGCCCACCGCCGAGCGCAGGCTCATGAGCTCCAGGGCAGTGCCACTCTCAAAGAGAATTATAATCAGCGTTACCGTGGTTAATATCGGCCCCACCGTGCCGAAATGCGCCGGCGAAGCCAGGCCCAGAACCGGGCCAACGCAGATGCCGATGATGATTAGCAGCAGAACGTCAGGAACTCTGGTCCGGCTGAAAATGGCGGTGAATATATGGGCCAGAAAGACCAGGAGGCCGACAAAAACGATTACGGGCGCAATATCCTGCATTGGCGATATACCTTTTTACCCAGATAATGGATACTTTAGGTAGCCGAGCCCGCTTTGTCAAGAGCCAGCTTTGCCCTCACCCCGCCGATATAGTATAATGTTTCTGGCGCTTTAATCGGAGGAAGGATTCTGTCATGAGTGAAAAGCCACTGACTGACGTGAAAACGTTCATCGAAAACGTAAATAAGAAAGACAAGCGTAACGGCAAGAAGATAAACTTTCCCTGGATGAAACGGAAGGGGAAATCGAGCCAGTAGACGCCGAATCTTACTTCCGGCGGTTCATCGCCGGTTCAAAAGGGTGCCCCTCACGGGCAAAATCGGGCAAGTAAGTATCCGGGGCATCCATTTCCTGCACCCACCCGTTTTCCATACCGAGCTCATCCAGCAGACCCAGGACCTCTTCATATTCCCCTGTGGTTATTCTACGAGCAAGCAAGGGTATCTGCGGAGCACGGTGGGCCGGGTAATACTGCGCCATGATGCTGACCGTGACCGCCGGAGAAACCTCGTCCGCCAGCCAGGCGAGCGACTCCCGACTTCCCGCCAAGCCGTTGGGCAGTATCAGGTGCCGCACGATAAGCCCTCTTTGTGCCACACCGCCTTCGTCCACCACCAGGTTGCCAACCTGCCGGTACATCTCTTCGATCGCGTCTCTGGCCCGCTCCACATAGTCCGAAACCTGAGAGAACTTTTTACCCCACCGGTTTGAGGCGTACCTGAGGTCGGCAAGGTAGATGCTGACTATGCCATCGAGTGCTTTCAAGGTATCGATGGAATCATAGCCGCTGGTATTGTAGACCAGAGGTACTCGCAGGCCCAAAGGCACTGCTTCCAACACCGCCTTCACCAGTTGCGGGACAAAGTGCGACGGCGAGACGAAGTTGATATTGTGACAGCCCAGCTCGTTCTGGAGATATAACATGTGCCCGGCCAGAGCATGATGCTCAATCTGATTTCCCGACTGTGCTCGGTGGTCCTGGCTTATCTGGTGGTTCTGGCAGTAAGCACAGCGCAGATTGCAGTTGCCGAGGAAGATAGTCCCCGAACCTCTGTCACCGGATATGGCCGGCTCCTCTCCATGGTGGGCACAAACGGCGGCCACCACCGGCAGATAGCCGGAATGGCAGAAACCCATCTCATCTTCCAGTCGGTTAACGCCGCACTCCCGCGGGCAGATATCGCAGGAACGCAACCGCGCCTCCAGTGTCCGGGCGCGGCGCGCCAGCTCACCTGACCTGTACAGCGCGATATATTCGGGTTCTTCTTTTAACATCTGGGACTCTGCTATTAATCCTGGAGGTCGAACTGCCACTGGCACCAGTACTCCTTGGGGTGCGCATCTGGAGGGCAGGTCAAGCAGCTCAGCCTGATTCTGGGCTCAATTACCTCGCTATAGGAGCTGAGAATGGCCAGGCCTACCGGCTTGCAGGGGAACTCACCCCTCCCGTCCCTGAGCCTCGCCTTCTGCGGCGGACAGTTGGTGAAACGCAGCACCGCCCGCTCATCGCTAAGCTCCACGGTCTTCGGCTTGAAAACATGTAGAAGCGGGTCAAGCTCGATTATCCTGATGAGCCGGCGCATCGGGCTGCTTTCTTTGATGGGCAGGTATTTCGGCACCCTCCTTGCCTGCGCCAGACATAGTCTACGCCAGACCTCGACATCTATCTCCAGAGCCGCCTCCATACCGTATTTCTCCTCCATCAGGGTGAACCAGAGGCCATCAAGCGTGTAGGCACCCCGCGAGCACAGCTCCACCAGTTTCTCCACCGGAATCTGCGAATATTCATCCTGACCCATATACCGTCTCCCTTTATTCGGATTGAGCTTTGAGTTTCTCCAGAGCAGCAGCGATTCTGGTCAGGCAGAGTTCTTTTCCCAGCACCGCCATGGTCTGAAAGAGCGGCGGCGCGGCGGTACGCCCGGTAACCGCCACCCTCAGCATGCCGAAGAGCTGCCCGGTCTTCAAGCCAAGCTCCTCGGCAAGGGGTCGGAGCAGGGTTTCCAGAGACTCCTCGTCAAATCTTTGCCGTTGTCCCAGGTTCTCATAGCTCACCTCAAGCGCGCTCAGCGCGGTGTCCCGCGTCATATTCTTGCCGACGAGCAGCCTGGCATCATAATCAAGGGCGTCGATAAAGAAAAACTGCGTCAGCTCCGGCACTTCAGAGAGTATCCGGGCGCGCTCCTGAACCAAAGGCGTGATTTGCCGGACATAGTCAACGTCCAGCGGGCGCTTCACCCCGGCGGGCAGCCCTGTTTCCAGGAATGGCAGTATACTTCGGGTGAAATCGTCGGCGCCGAGGCTGCGGATATAGACCCCGTTCATCCAGTTTAGCTTTTCGTGATTGAAAATGGCCGCTGTCTTGCTGATGCGCTCCAGAGAAAAGTGCTTCACCAGTTCATCTCTGGAGATGATTTCCGTCTTGTCGTCCAGCGACCAGCCGAGCAGTGCCAGAAAATTCACCATCGCTTCGGGGAGATAGCCCTGCTCCAGATACTCGGTGATGGACACGGCGCCGTGCCGCTTGCTCAGCTTGGACCGGTCAGGCCCGAGTATCATCGGCAGGTGGGCGAGCTGCGGCATCTCGTAGCCCAGCGCCTGATAGAGAAGTTTATGGCGCGGCACGCTGGGCAGCCATTCTTCTGCTCTCAGCACATGGCTTATCTCCATCAAATGGTCGTCAACGACATTGGCCAGGTGATAGGTGGGGTAGCCATCAGATTTAAGCAGGACATAGTCATCGAGGGTGCTGTTCTCCACCACCACCTCCCCCCAGATGATATCGCTGAAACCGGTCTGCCCTTCAAGGGGCATTTTAAACCGCACCACCGGCGTGATGCCCTCGGCCTCTTTTTGCCGGCGCTCGGCCTCGCTCAAGTTTCGGCAGTGCCGGTCATAGCCGGGCGGCTGCCTTCTCTTCCGCTGCTCGGCGCGCATCTCCGCCAAGCGTTGCGTAGAGCAGTAGCAATAATAAGCATCCCCCTGCTCGACCAGACGCTGCGCCGCCTCGCGGTAGAGGTCAAGTCGCTGCGACTGAAAATAGGGGCCGTAGCTGCCTCCCACCCTCGGCCCTTCGTCCCAGTCAAACCCCAGCCAGCGCAGCCCGTCCAGAATGGCCTCCAGCGCCCCTTCCACTTTGCGGGCGACATCCGTGTCCTCAATGCGGACGATGAACGTGCCGCCGCTGTGGCGGGCGTAAAGCCAGTTGAACAGCGCCGTCCTTATATTCCCCACGTGGGGGAAGCCGGTGGGGCTGGGGGCAAAACGAACTCGTACTGGTTTAGTCATCATTTTCGCAGACTATTTGGCATTATCTCAATCATTCTACCATTCAAACTTAATGTCATTCTAGCTTATCTCTTTTAACGCCCTCTCCAGGTCATCCGGCAGCTCGGACTTGAACTCCACGTATTCCCCGCTCGATGGCAGCCTGAAGCCGAGGCGGCAGGCGTGCAGGAACTGCCTTGAGAGATGCGGCGATTTCACGCCGTAAACCGGGTCGCCGACGACCGGATAGCCGATGGCCGCCAGGTGCACCCGTATCTGATGGGTGCGTCCCGTCTCGAGAACGACCTCAAGGAGCGTATAGTCATCAATATATTTGATGACCTGATATTGCGTGCGCGCCGGCCGGCCCTCTCTCACCACCGCCATACGCTTGCGGTTCCGCGCATCACGCCCGATGGCCGCGTCGATAAGGCCCTTCTCCGGAGTGAGGTGTCCTTTCACCAGCGCCAGATATGCCTTGACCACGGAACGCGCTTTGAACTGCTCTATCAGATTCAACTGTGCCGACCGGTTTTTGGCCACGAGCATCAGGCCCGAGGTGTCTTTATCCAGCCGGTGCACAATGCCCGGGCGGAGGGAATCGCCCATCTGGGCCAGGTGGGGGACATGAGACAGGAGCGCATTGAGCAGGGTACGGTCGGGGTGTCCCGGCGCCGGATGAACCGTCAGCCCGGGTGGCTTATCCACCACCAGAAGGTCTTCATCCTCATAGACTATGGATATGGGAATGTCCTCGGGCAGCAAAGAGCTGGGCGGCGCGGGGGCAACGATGATATCCACCTTATCGCCGGACTCAAGCCTCAAGCCCGCTTTGGCTTCCCTGCCGTTTACGGTAACGCAGCCATCGGCGATCAATCTTTGAGCATGAGTTCGGGAGAGCTCCGGACAACTATCAGCGACAAATCTGTCCAGCCTGACGCCAGCGATACTGGCCACCAGATGGTATGTTCTGGTCGGGCTATTATCTTTCGATTTGAGCATGGCGCAGTAAGAGCAGGGCGAAAAGAATGACGCCCACCGTGACCGCGGAGTCAGCGATATTGAACGCCGGCCAGTAACCGAAATCAATGAAATCAGTTACATATCCGTAGCGGAAGCGGTCAATGAGATTGCCCACCGTACCACCGATAACCAGCCCGAGAGTCAGCGTGATTGGTATGCTCTCCAGCCAGGGGAAATAGCGGTGACCATAAAAGACAAAAAACAGGACTATGATGCCGGCAATCATGGCAAAAACGGTGAGCACTAAAGAATGGCTTGGGAAGAGACCGAAGGCGGCACCGGTATTGTGGACGTGTGTGATGCGAAAAAAGCCCAGACTGAAAAGTGAGTGGCCTTCAGGCAGGCTTGACCTTATCCATGCCTTGCTGATCTGGTCAGCAACTATGATAAATAACGCGACAAGAAAAAATACCGGATAACGCCACCTAGCCGGCGTGCGCTTTTCCCTTCGCATTCTTTGCCTGCTGAGACTTACATTTTATGCACAAGCTTGCTTCGGGAATTGCCTCCAATCTCGCCGGGTCGATGGGCTGACCGCAGCTATCGCAAAAGCCGTAGGTGCCCTCTTCAAATTTATGTA
>DAOUDY010000154.1:0-3980 GCA_034430755.1 Dehalococcoidales bacterium | reverse complement strand
TTAAAGGTATTTACGTTGCACCTGATGCTGCAGTCTACTTAACCGCCACGCTTAGACAAGATGTCCACATAGACCGTCCTGCATACCCTATTCATTCAAGGAATTTAATTCGTTGGATAAGAATAGGGCTTATGTCACCTGAACTTAGGAATGTTGCAGGAAAAGACCTACTAATAGGCTTTGAAGATTTGATATCTATGCGTGTTATTGCCATCCTACGGTCTCTAGGTGTGTCGTGGCGAAAAATACACAGAGCGGAAGATTGGCTGCGTGATAGAAGTGGATATCCAAGACCATTTGCAATTGAACGAGTGTGGACTGAGGCAGTAGACGTTTTTGCTGAATTCCACGAAGGTTTTATTGCTGCAAGTCGTGGTGGACAACTAGTTTTTACTGAAATGGTAGGGCAATATCTACGGTCGGTACAAGATATGATTTTTGTACCTCATAATGGGGTAAGAGTTGCTAATGCGTGGACACCTCATGAAGATGTGATGATGAATCCAAAAATACAATTTGGAGAGCCCTGCATAAAAGGCACACGTATGCGAACTCGTATTCTTTGGCAAATGTTAAATGGTGGCGATTCTATTTCGTATTTAACAAGAGCGTTTAATCTTACAGAACCCCAAGTAAACCACGCGTTGGAGTGGGAAAATCGTCTTAGAGCCGTTCAAGCCTCCAAGATATCTCGTTGATAAAGACTTAAGCCCAGATATTGCAACAGCACTGGGCTTATTTGATTTTGACATCCAGCATGTTGAATGGATACCTCAATTTCAAAATCGCCCTGAAGGAGTTGGTGACCCAGAAATAATACGTTGGTGCAAGGGAAATGCTAGAGTATGGATTACTCACGATATCAAAGCAAAGAAAAAGCATGAGGCGGACTTAAAGACCAATCGTATTAGTGTTTTATGGCTACGTGGTCACCCAGAAAAATTTGCCACATGGCAACAATTCAAGATTCTTACTCGCATTATAGATAGACTACATCAAATGCTTTTATCAGCGCATGGGGCTATTCACTTTCAAGCAGGAATAAAAGTTAGCCCAACACCGAAAGTCGTATGGGTTGAGCATCCCCGTGATATGCCACATAACTCTCATTAATCCCCTACCAACCACAACCGAGCAGAACCTGTGTCTTTTTCAAGGAAAAATATGCTGCCTCCTCCACCTTTACTTTGAAGCTGCTTTGTGCTATACTTAAACGTGCGTAAATGCATTGAGATTACGCGTGTAAAGGGCAGGCTCTTGATTCTCTGAGAGCTTGCTTTTTTCTGCCTCTAGGAAGAACTGATAATGGCCAGAAGGAAAACAGCCTCAGCCGGGGCGGCGAATAACCAGAATAACGAGTACACCGCCGAGGACATTCAGGTTCTGGGGGGACGGGAGGCGGTGCGCCGCCGCCCCAGCATGTACATTGGCAGCACTGACCAGCGCGGTCTGCATCACCTCGTCTATGAAATCACCTATAACAGCATCGATGAGGCCATGGCCGGCTGCTGCGATAAAGTCATGGTCACCCTCAGGGAAGACGGCGGCGTCACCGTGGAGGACAACGGCCGCGGCATCCCCGTTGACATCCATCCCGCCACCGGAGTTTCCGCTCTGGAGACGGTGATGACGGTGCTGCACGCCGGGGCCAAGTTCGGCGGTCGCACGTATCAGGTTTCCGGTGGTCTGCATGGCGTGGGGGCCTCGGTGGTCAATGCCCTTTCTTCTTACGTCTGCTGTAACGTGCGGCGCGATGGCAGGGAGTACCAGCAGGAGTACCGCCAGGGCATACCGCAGGGGCCGCTGACTGAAGTCGGCAAGGCCAGCGATACCGGCACCACCATCACCTTTTACGCCGATGAGGAGATATTCGGCACCGCTAAATACGACTTCGACATCCTCAGCGAGCGCATTCGAGAGATGGCTTTCCTGAACAAGGGCCTGGAAATCAGCCTCAAAGAGGAAAGGGGAGAACGCGAGCAGACCTATTACTTCGAGGGCGGCATCACCAGCTTTGTCCGCCACCTGAACCGGGGCCGGGCGGTCCGTCACCCCCGCCCGATATATATTGCCAGAGAGGTGAACAGCACCATCGCCGAGGCGGCGCTCCAGTACAATGACGGCTTTACCGAGGCTGTTTTCAGCTTCGCCAACTGCGTCAACACCGTTGATGGCGGCACGCATCTCACCGGCTTCCGCTCGGCGCTGACCCGGGTGCTGAACGACTATGCCCACAAGAACAAGCTGCTCAAGGACGATGAGCCGAACCTGACCGGGGAGGATGTCCGGGAGGGGCTGACCGCTATCATCAGCGTCAAAATTCACGAGCCGCAGTTTGAAGGCCAGACCAAGGGCAAGCTGGGCAACATTGAAGTTAAAAGCCAGGTAGAGAGCGTGGTCGGGGAAGGGCTTTCCGGTTATCTTGAAGAACACCCTGACGAAGCCAGAAGAATTATTGAAAAATGCGTGACCGCTTCCAAGGCACGGGAAGCCGCCCGTAAAGCCCGCGATTTAATCATCAGGAAGAGCAGCCTTGATACCGGCACCCTCCCCGGTAAGCTGGCGGACTGCTCGGAGAAAGACCCCGTCCACTGTGAACTGTATCTGGTGGAGGGAGACTCGGCCGGTGGCTCGGCCAAGCAGGGCCGGAACCGTCGTTTCCAGGCGATACTGCCGCTGCGAGGTAAAATATTGAATGTGGAGAAGGCGCCGCCGGACAAGATGCTCGCCAACGAGGAGATCCGCATTCTTATCACTGCCCTGGGCGCGGGCATCGATGATGACTTTGATGCTGCCCGGCTCCGCTACCACAGCGTCATACTGATGACCGATGCCGATGTGGACGGCTCGCATATACGCACCCTGCTGCTCACCTTCTTCTTCCGCCACATGCCCGGGCTGCTCAGCAACGGCTTCCTTTACATTGCCCAGCCGCCGCTCTACCGCTTGAAAGCGGCCAGCAACCAGCACTGGGTCTATTCGGAGCAGCAGAAGGAAGAAAAGCTCAAAGAGCTGAAGGGCGCCAGAAAGATTGAGGTACAGCGCTACAAGGGCCTCGGCGAGATGACCCCCGAGCAGCTATGGGAAACGACGATGAACCCGGATAAAAGGACTCTCCTTGGAGTGAGCGTGGAGGACGCCGCCAAGGCAGACCGTATATTCCACATGCTGATGGGCAGTGAAGTCCCGCCGCGTAAAACTTTTATCCAGACGCACGCCAAGAACGCAAACCTGGATATCTAAAGCAAAGCCCCTTATTTCCCCTGGATTATGGAGAAGAACTCCGCCCGGCTGGCCGCTTTGCGACTGAAAATACCCCTGATGGCCGAGGTAATCACGTTGCTGCCCGGCTTTTTGATGCCGCGCATAATCATGCACAGGTGCTCCGCCTGGATGACCACCGCTACCCCATCTGGCTTGATGGCGTCCATGATGGCATCGGCGATCTCGGTGGTCATCCTCTCCTGAAGCTGGGGTCGCTTGGAGATGACCTCCACCACGCGGGCCAGTTTGCTGATGCCAACGATTCGGCCCTCTTCGCTGGGGATGTAGCCGATGTGGGCGACACCATAGAAGGGCAGCAGGTGGTGCTCGCACATGGAGTAAAACGGTATACCCCGCAGGACCACCATCTCACGGTGACCGAGTTCAAAGCCGACCTTCAGCTCCTCTTTCGGGTCCTGCTTTATTCCGCTGAATAGCTCGGCATACATCTCGGCGACGCGTTCCGGCGTACCCGCCAGGCCCTCCCGGTTCGGGTCCTCGCCGATGGCTTCAATAATATCGTTTATCGCCTTTCTGATTCTGGCTTCGTCAAACATCATCGCCTCCTGAAATCCGGTGTTATCCCCAGCCCAGCGCCTTCTCCACCTCCCTGATATCGGCCGGCAGCCGGACGAAGGGCGGGGCGTCTTTCAGAGCAATATCGGTATCCTTCAGGCCGGTGCCCGTTATCACGCAGGCAATCTTTTTCTTGGAGA
>DAOUDY010000153.1:0-2897 GCA_034430755.1 Dehalococcoidales bacterium | reverse complement strand
TATTATGACCACTGGGTCAGGTGGTCGTGCCGCACCCGGAGAAAAAAAGAGTCCCGGGCTCAACCCGGAAGAATCAGCTCTGGTCCTCAGGATCGGCGTCTTCGTCAAGATGAGGTGGCTGGCGATTGCTGGCGTGCTCATCGCCGGCCTGCTGGCCACTCAGGTATTCGGCATTCAGTTTTCCCTGGTGCCAATCTATATCATCTGTTTCGTGATGGCCCTCTATAACCTTTTCTTTTTCTACCAGGCAAGGCACCTGAATGCTGAAGCCAGCGGTTCGCTGCCGGAGGTGCTTACCGTTCCGCTGCGCCGTTTGCTTATCGTACCAAAGGCAACTTCTCCATTGATTGAGAAAGTTCGGGCTACGGGCAACATCCATATCACTGTGGACCTGGCGGCACTCACTGTGATTCTGCACTTTACCGGCGGCATTGAAAACCCCTTTATTTTCTATTTTGTCTTTCACGTGATTCTCGCCGGCATACTGCTCCATTACCGCGTTGCCTATTTAGTAGCCACCTGGGCCATATTACTGGTCGTGTTGCTGGTCGGGCTGGAGTACTACGCGATAATTCCCCACGTCCATCTGGAGGGATTTGCTGCGGCTGGCCTTTACCAGCAGGTTTCTTATATATTAAGCATGCTCGTCGCGCTTTCCACCTGCCTGTACGCTTCCGCATATATGGTTACCAGCATATCCGGGGAACTGAGGAAAAGGCAGCGTGAAGTGGTTGCCCTGCAGCAAAAGGGGCTCACCGAAAAGACCCGGGAGCTTGAAGAAGCGAGCAAGGAGTTAACCAAACTGGAGGAAGGCAGGCAGCACCTGCTCCGCTTTCTGGCCATGGCGTCGCACGACCTCAAAGCTCCTCTCTCCGCAGTGCAGAGCTACATTCAGCTCATGCTCGGCGGCTTTTCCGGCGAGCTGACCGACAAGCAAAGGCAGATGCTGGGGAGAAGCAGCACCAGAATCACCGAGCAGCTGGAATTAATCAGCGACCTGCTCGACATCTCCCGGATTGAAGGGGGACAGATGGTCAAAGAGGTGGAGGAGGTATCTCTCGTACAGGTGGTGCAGGACTCGGTGGAAAACGTACGCGCTCTGGCCGCGGATAAAAATATAAAGCTCAACACTCAGATGTCCACCTCCCTGCCGAAGCTAAAAGCCTCCGGAATCCGTCTGAAGCAGGCAATTACCAACCTGCTGGCCAACGCCGTCAAGTTTACCCCGGAAAAGGGCGATGTTCTGCTGAGGGTAACCGAGCAGAACCGGGATATTTACTTGGAGGTCATGGACATGGGCACAGGCATCAGCACTGAAGATATGCCCAAGATTTTCGATGATTTCTACCGCGGCGGCGACCGGCAAAAGCCTGGCACCGGTCTTGGGCTGTCCATAGTCAGAAGGGTGGTTGAGGCACATGGCGGGAAAATATGGGCCGAAAGCCCCAACCCGGAAGATAAGAAGGGCCGGGGCAGTAAGTTTACCTTCACGTTGCCTGAGAACCTGATTATGGCCGGGAAGAAGCCGAACCAAAGGGAGCGTGTCAGAAACCGGAAAAAATAACTTGTCAATGGTCGGAGAACACGTGTTATAATTTAAGGAGGTCAGAAATGGCGTATAAAGTACTGCTCGTCGATGATGACCCGGACATTCGCGATGTCGTCACCATGCTCCTGGAGTCGAAGGGCTATGAAACGGTTACGGCCTGTGATGGCATCGAATTTCTGGCAGCGCTGCGGGCGGAAGAGCCGGACCTGATGATAATTGACCTTCTCATGCCCAAGATGGATGGCTTTGCCGTGTTGAAAGAGCTGGAGGACGGAAGGTGGTCGAAATATCGGCACATCCCTATCCTGATCCTGAGCTCGGTGCGCGAGGAAGCCAGCCGAAGACGCTACGAACTGGAAACGGCGCTCGAGTTCAATGTCGATGACTACGTGGAAAAGCCTATTAATCCAGAGGTTCTTCTGGAGCGCGTGGAGCGACTGGTAAATAAGCAGAAAAAGGCCTAGCTCCTGAATCTTTGTGGAGAAAGGGCGCAACCATGACCAAAATACCCAGAATCCTTCTCATTGATGATGACGTTGATTTTGTTGAGGCGACCAGAACTGTTCTGGAAAGCAAGCCCTATGAGGTAATCGTATCGTACGATGGCGATGACGGACTGCGTAAGGCCAGGGAGGAAAACCCGGACCTTATCATCCTTGATGTAATCATGCCGGTAAAGGACGGATTTTCCACGGCGGAGCAGTTAAAAAAGGATGCCGACCTGAAGAATATCCCGGTCATTGTTCTTACCAGCTACGCCGAACGGGGTGGCGAAAGCTCCATCTCCTTGAGCGGCGGGCTCACCATGGAAACCGAGGACTACATCGACAAGCCAGTCAGCCCCGAAGAGCTGCTGAGAAGGGTGGGAAAATACCTGAAAAGGGCCGGGCTTGACCTATCTGAATAAAAAGTTCAAATCTTAAGAATCCAACCGGAAGCCAATCTCCAGGATATTACGCTATAGAGGTTAAACCTTAACTTATACCATAATTAAAGCTATATTCTGACAGAAAGCGGGAGGAAAGTGACCGTAGCCGAAACTAAAGATAAGATTATACCCAGACCATCGCTGCGGAAGAAAATCGAGGACTTGAGCGGGCAGCAGATATCTGCCTGCTTTCAGTGTGAAAAGTGCACCAACGGCTGTCCGGTGACCTTTGCCATGGATGTGGTGCCTCACCGGCTGATGCATATGCTTCAGCTGGGGCTGCTGGGTGAGGCAATCCGCAGCGACACGATATGGGTCTGCGCCTCGTGCGAGACGTGTACCACGCGATGCCCCAATGACATCGATATCGCCCACGTCATGGATACCCTCAGGCAGCTTGCCCGGAAAGAGGGGATAAAG
>DAOUDY010000152.1:0-1812 GCA_034430755.1 Dehalococcoidales bacterium | reverse complement strand
AGAAGGCGAAGCCCTTCTGGATATAGAGGTCAAGCTCCCGTTTCAGGTGCCGGAAATACTGCCTCGCCTTGTCTTCCTGGAACAGGTAGCGGTTGAAGCAGCAGAACGGGCACAGGGTGCGGCAGAACGGGATGTGAATATAGAGTGATATTTCCCCGATTTCTTTTGCGCCTGTAAATACTGAGTCGTCAATATCCTGGCGTAGTTTCAGGAACTTGCGTCCTTCTCTCCTGGTAACCCATCCGACCACGTTCGATAGCATTCAGACTAACTCCAGATGAAAAAAGGTTGTGTGATGTGAGAGGTTTACTGCACGACCACGCCGGTGCCGTAGGCCAGAATCTCGGCGGCGTTCTGCATCACCATGGAAGTGGTGAACCTCATGCTCACGATGGCATTGGCGCCCTGCTTCTCGGCGTCCTCAATCATCCTTTGAATAGCCTGTTCTCTGGCCTCGGCCATCATCTTTGTGTATTCGGTTATCTCGCCGCCGGCCAGGCCTCGCAAAGAGGCCATGATATCTCTGCCCAGGTGCCGCGCCCGGATGGTGCTGCCCCGCACCAGGCCGATGGTCTTGGTTATCTTTTTGCCTTCAATCTCTGCTGAGGTGGTGATGATCATCGCTCAACCTCCTTAAAGTCCTCTGTTTTCGCTTTTTTGATTCGGTCTTTGATGGCCACGCCGAGCAAAATCAGTATACCGCCGCCAATCGCCCCTACTGCTATCCTGACGACGAGCGGAACCTCACTGTTGGCGAAGAAGGCACCGGCGGCCCAGCCGATAATGGCCAGCATCCCCAGCGCCATCAAAACAAGGGCTACATTCTGCCACATAATGTACCTCCGACAAAACGCGCAAATGCGTAATTGCGCAAAATTTATTTTGTTCCCGTCACCGTTTTCGTTTCCACACCGTCCCCTGAGAAGTATCCTCCAGGGTGATACCGAGTTCAGCTAATTTATCACGAATTTCGTCAGCAAGCTGGAAATGCTTTTCTTTGCGTAAGGCATCACGAACACCGCGAAGTAAATTGAGGTAAGATGCGGCATCTTCAGGTTCTAAACCTTGCTCATTCACCATCTTTTCTACTTGTTCAATGACTTTATAAAGTTTTGCCTTGCGAATTCTAGCTATAATGGATTTCTGCAATGCGCTAATGGCTTTGGAATCCAGCGGCGCTCCTTCCGGTTCCTTGAAGGTCAGCCCCAGCACCCCTCCCAGCCCTGTTAACGCTTCCCTGGCTTCCGCAGCATCTTTCCTTTCACCTTCATATCGGTTTATCTCTCTGGTTAGGTCAAACAATGCCGCCACCGCCTGGGCAGTGTTGAAATCATCGTCCATCGCCTCAATAAATCTTTTTCGATATTGCTCGGCATCTATTTTTTTGTCTGTTTTCTGGTCGCTCACTTTACTGTTCACCGTCTGTCGCAGCCTTTCCGCCCCTTTCTCCGCCGCCTCCAGTATCTCCTCGGAATAGGTGAGCGGGCTGCGGTAGTGGGAGCTCAATACGAAAACACGGATGGCGTCGGCGCTGTAATTTTTAAGGGCCTGTTTGATGGTGATTAAGTTCCCCAGAGACTTGCTCATCTTCTCCTCGCCCATCTGCACCATGCAGTTGTTCAGCCAGTGCCTGACGAAGGGTTTGACGCCGGTGAAGCTCTCCGACTGGGCTATCTCGTTTTCGTGGTGGGGGAAGACCAGGTCCTGCCCTCCGCCGTGGATGTCCAGCGTATTCCCCAAATACTTTAAAGACATGGCGCTGCACTCAATGTGCCACCCCGGCCGCCCCTTGCCCCACGGGCTGTCCCAGGC
>DAOUDY010000151.1:0-2093 GCA_034430755.1 Dehalococcoidales bacterium | reverse complement strand
TTGGCCGTGGCTGGCGCAATAACAATAATATCAGCTGCTTCTGCTATGGTTATGTGCGTCACACCGTATTCAATGGGTGATGTGAACATGTCGGTTATCACTGTGGTGCGCGTCAGGGTGCGAAAGGTCAGCGGCGACACAAATCTGGTGGCCGCCTCGGTCATGACCACCTGAACTCTGGCGCCATCCTGCGTCAATTTGCTCGCCAGGTCGGCCGCCTTGTAGACGGCGATTCCTCCGGTTACGCCCAGTACTATATTTTTATCATTTAACATAATGCCTCCCCGGCAACAAGCCGGCAGCGAAATCAGGGCTGATTCATATCATAAATCAATCTCAATCCGATAAGCGTGATATCGGGGTTCACCGTGTCGATGACGCTCGTCTCATTGGCGATGAGCTCGGCATAGCCCCCGGTGGCGACCACCTTTGTTTTTTCGCCCAGCTCCTGCTGAATCCGCGACACTATACCCTCGACCAGTCCGATGTAGCCGTATATTATACCCGACTGCATCGCGGAGGTGGTATTGCTGCCGATGACATGCCTGGGGTGTACCAGTTCCACCCTCGGCAGCATGGCGGCGTGTATGAACAACGACTCGGCGGCGATGCCAACGCCCGGCGCGATGGCGCCGCCCAGATAGTCGCCGTCTTTGGAGACGACATCAAAGGTGGTGGCGGTGCCAAAGTCGGTGATGATGACCGGTCCACCATAGAGGTGGTGGGCGGCGGCGGCATTGACGATGCGGTCGGCGCCGACCTCACGGGGATTGTCCATGCGGATGCGCACGCCGGTCTTTACGCCGGCACCGACCACGAGGGGTGTCACACTGAAGTACCGCCGGCACATATCCACAAAGGCGGCGAGCAGCGGGGGCACCACGCAGCAAATGGCGATCTCCTTGATGTCTTGCAGCTTCATATTCTGGTGCTGGAGCAGGTTCATCATCAGGGCAGCGTATTCGTCAGCCACGCGGTGAATCCGGGTGGCCAGATGCCAGGTCGCCCGAAGCTCTTCCCCCTCAAAGACGCCGAGGGTGATTTCCGTGTTGCCAATATCAATTGCGAGCAGCATCGTATTTATATTCTACAACATTGTGGCTATCTGTTTTTAGCCGTTTCCCGCAACTGTTTAATAACCGTCGGCAGAACCGGCAGCAGGTCGGAAGCGAGCATGCCGGTATCTCCCAGGCTGTCTTTGACTATTTCAGCGGCTTTGCCGTGCAGGTAAGCACCGAGTGCCGCCGCATCGAAAAGGGAGAGGCCCTGTGCCAGAAGGCCGGCGATGGCGCCGGTGAGCACATCGCCGGTTCCCCCCGACGCCAGCCCCGGATTGGCGAAAGGGCTGACCCGGCAGCCACCGTCCGGTGCGGCGATAACGGTGAAGGCACCCTTGAGGACTATCGTTTTTCGCCATTCCCGGGCGTACTTCCGGGCAATACCCATTCGGTCCGACTGTATCTCGGCGACGGCGAGATTGCTCAATCGTGACATCTCACCGGGATGTGGCGTCAGTATGGCATCGCCGGTGAGCTTCTGCCACCAGTCGGGTATTTGGGCCAGTGTATTGAGCGCGTCGGCATCAAGGACGAGCCGGGGCAGGTTTTTCTGGAAGAGCAGAGACGGGATGAATTCACTCACCGGCCTGCTCTGCCCCAGCCCGCAGCCAAGCAGCATAACATCGTAAGATTTCAGATTCCGGTTAATGATTTCGGCGGCCTCCCCGGAAATTATGCCTGCCTCTGCTTCGGGCAGTGGGAGGTAGGTTGTCTCCGTCAGCTTGGCGGCCAGAACCGGCTGCAGGCTCGATGCCGTGGCCAGGGTCACCAGACCGGCGCCGGCGCGGAGAGCACCACTGCAGGCCAGGTAAGCCGCCCCGATGTAATTTACTGAACCGGCAACGGCCAGCACCCGCCCGAAAGTCCCCTTGTTGGCGTCGAGAGGGCGCTTGGGGAGCGCGTCTCTTGCCCATTCGTCGGTGATTAATTCAAGGGCAATATCATCGGCTAGTTCAGCAGGAATGCCGATGTCCGCTATGCTCAATATGCCCACCCTCTCGGCACCGGGGAAGCGGAAAAGTCCGAGCTTGGGAA
>DAOUDY010000150.1:0-10014 GCA_034430755.1 Dehalococcoidales bacterium | reverse complement strand
AGGCCCTTGCCCGGTGGCTTCTCAGCGTACTCCAGCGCGCCCTGCAGCGGGGAGGTTCCGGTCTTGGCCAGTGCTCCCAGCGATTTTTCCTCAATGGTGACCAGTCCCTCGGCGATATTGCCGCGGGTGGGCTGGGTACCCCTGATATCCTCGCCGGTGGCTTTAATCATCGCCTCCTGGCGGACGACCATCTCGCGAAACTTACGTGCCACCTCTTCATTCACCGCCCTTTTTGCTATAAGATGGTCGGCGCCGATGACCTCGGTGGTCTCGGAGAAGATGGTGGTGCCACCTTCGGCGACCAGCCGGTCAAATACCATGCCAGTCACTGAGTTGCCGGCAATGCCCGATATGGCACCGGAGCCGCCACATTTCACGCCGACAGTGAGATAGCTGAGGGGAAAGGGCTTGCGCTGCATCCCGGATGCCTCAGCAACCATACGGCGGGCCGTGGCCAGCCCCTGGTCCATGAAACTCTGAAAGCCGTTGCTCTGCATTACGGTGAGAACCTCAACTGGCTTCTTGGATTTGGCAATCTCCTCACCAATCTTGCCTGGAGACGGGTTCTCACAGCCGACACCGACCACAATGACGGCGGCGACGTTGGGATTGCTGCCCATGCCGGTCAGTACTCGCAGCGCCTTCTCGTTATCATCTTTGAGGTGGACGCAGGGGTGGGTATGGATTATGGGCACGGCACCCTGTACGGCATCGGCAATGGTGGCCGCCATCTCATTGGCGCAGCGCCCGCTTGAGATAACGGCTACATGGTTGCGTATGCCGACCGAACCATCAGGCCTTTCATAACCCAGAAATTCCATTACTTAACCTCCTTGGAGCCCGGGACGAGTGTGCTCTCCACGTTATGCGTATGAACATAATTCCCTTTACTGATTTCCTGAGTGGCTATGCCGATTACCTCTCCGTACTTTAAAATTTTATCACCCTTCTTGATATCAATGACGGCCAGTTTATGCCCGAAGGGCACAGCCTGCTTTGCGGTCATTTCCCCGACCGGTCCCGATTTTGAAACCAGGCTGATGGTTTCTCCGGCTTCAATATCATTCAGGGCGGTGCCGGTGTTATCGTCGGGGTTTATCCTCATCGCTCTTTTCCTCATGTTGCATCCTCCTTAATTCAGACCTTTTTCGGACAACCTGATATTCGCTTAACTGCTGTATTAAAAGCGCTGGCGGTGAACCAGCACATGCTTTCAGCCGCCAACGGATTGTTCAGAGAGGAAAAGCACGGTAGACCCGGCCAAACAGTACATCGGATAAATGCTAAATCAAATTTTAAAGGGTTGTCAAGTATATCCGGTGCCCTGTCATCAAATTGACAGAGTCTTTCTCTCACATTACAATTGAGCAGCGGAGATAATCAGAAAAAGGAGGCCTGATATTATTATGGAAGGTAGACCAAAGGCGGTTCGCGTTGATAAGACAATTGACCGGGATGCCATAAAGGAGGAGCGCGAGGAGCTGGCCAAGGTCAATGCCGAGCTGGTTCTGGCAGAGTGCCAGACGGAAGAGGAAACAATTGAAGCTACCAGGGACGCTGACGCCGTGCTGACGATGTTCGGTCAGATGACGCGCCGGGTCATCGAGTCCAGCCCGAAGCTAAAAGTGATTGTGCGCTACGGTATCGGCTATGATACGGTGGACGTTAATGCCGCTACTGATAACGGTGTCCTGGTGGTGAACCTGCCGGGCTTCTGCCTCGAAGAGGTCGCTGACCACACGTTCGGACTGCTTTTAGCCTGTGTTCGAAGAATCGTCTACTATAACAACCTGACCAAATCAGGCTACTGGGCGAAGTACAGCGAAATGTCGCCGATGCATTCCTTCGCCGGCCAGACTCTGGGAATTATTGGCTGTGGCACCATCGGGCGGGCTGTGGCCAGGAGAGCTGCGGGATTTAACCTGAAAGTCCTGGGCGCTGACCCTTATGTCAGTGCGTCCGTGGCCAGAGAGCACGGAATAACGCTGGTGAGTATGCCGGAGCTGCTCAAAGAGTCGGATTTTGTCTCGGTGCACTCCCTTCTGGGCAAGGAAACTCGCCACTTGGTCGGGGAAGAAGAGTTCCGGCAGATGAAGCCGACGGCCTACTTCATCAATACGTCACGCGGCCCGGTAGTTGATGAAGCGGCGCTGATTAAAGCGCTGCGGGAGAAGTGGATTGCCGGCGCCGGCATCGATGTCTTTGAACAGGAGCCGGTTGACCCTGATAATCCTCTGCTCAAGATGGACAACGTGGTGGTGACCCCTCACAATGCGGGCTGGTCTGACGCGGCCGGGCGGCGGGCAAGGATACTGGTGGGGCAGGAGGCGGCCCGGGTTATCACCGGCCGGTGGCCCACACACTGGGTAAATAAAGAAGTTAAACCAAAGTTTAAACTGGTAAAGGGGGACTGAGCCGTCCCCCTCTCCTGTTTTTATAGGCGCATTAAAGATTAAGAAATTTCAGGCCTTCCGTCTGAATTTATTGCAAGCTATCGTCTGTCAAGCGCAGGCAGTTTCACCATTTTCTCGGTGGCCTTCAGGCCGTGGCCGGTGAAAACGGAAACAATGACTTCGCCCTGGCGTGAATCTGGAAGATATTTCCTGACGCCGGCGATGGTCGCCGCCGATGTGGGCTCGATGTAGTAGCCCTGGCGGCAGACTTCCAGCAGCGACTTTACTATTTCGTCCTCGCTCACGACCAGAAATCCCCCCCCGGTCTGCCGGACGGCATCGATGATTTGCCTGCCCCTTATGGGTCTGGCAATGGCGATGCCCTCGGCCAGCGTCTCTTTTGTTTCTACTGGTGAGGCTTCTGACATATTTTTTCGATAGGCATGGTAAAGAGGGGCGCAGTTTTCCGCCTGCACGCCCACTATTCGGGGCACACGGGCGGTAATACCTGCCTGCCGCAGTTCTCTGAAGCCGATGCAGGCTCCGAGCAGAAGCGTTCCGTTGCCCACGGGCAGGATAACGGTGTCGGGGGGCTTCCAGCCAAGCTGCTCGCAGACCTCAAAGGCAAAGGTTTTGGTTCCCTGGAAGAAAAAGGGGTTCCAGGCGTGGCTGGCATAGTACGTCTTTTCTGCGGCCAGCAGGGCTGCCCGCGCCGTATCTTCTCTGGTACCCGGTACTTGGTGCAGCGTGGCACCGTAATGCCTGATCTGGGCCAGCTTTCCCGCGGCGGTATCCTCGGGCACATAAACGTGGCAGCCGATGCCAGCGCGTGCGCAGTAGGCGGCGATTGCCGAGCCGGCATTACCGGAGGAATCCTCAACCACCTCTTTTATGCCCAGCTCCTTCACCTTGCTGACGAGGACGGAAGCCCCTCTGTCCTTGTAAGAGCCGGTGGGGAACAGCTGGTCCTGCTTGATGAAAACAGCTTTGCCATCGATGGTCATTTCGGTGAGCGGCGTGAACCCTTCGTCGAGAGAAACGACATTATCGTCGTCTTTTAAGGGGATGGCCTCACGGTAGCGCCACAGGGTCGGCTTGCTCCCTTTTATCCCGGCCAGGTCAAATGCCGGCTGAAGGTCGATATCCAGAACGCCGCCGCAGTCGCACCGCCATCGTGGTTCGTCCAGCGGGTACGATGTTTTGCATTTAGTGCAGACCAGCCGGTTCATAACAAGCCCTGATTATGTTTTTATAGCCGCAACGGCGTCGAGCTCAACCAGAAAGCCAAAGTGAAGATTCGGTGCCGGCACCACGGTGCGTGCCGGCCGGTGCTCGCCGAAAAACCGGGCGTACACCGTGTTCAATCGCTCCCAGAGCGACATATCGGCGAGGTAAACGGTTGTTTTCAATACGTGGTTCATATCGCTGCCGGCGGCTCGCAGTATCTCGGCGAGGTTCTTCAGCACCTGTTCCGTCTGTTCTTCAATAGAGCCGGTTTTTTTCTCTCCAGATAGTGGGTCGATAGGTAGCTGGCCGCATACGTAAACGGTATCGTTGTGGACGATGGCCTGCGAATAGTGTCCTGCTGGCTTGGGGGCGTTTTCAGTAGATATCACCTTCACTTTCCCCGGCACCTCCTTCACCGCTGCTGGTGCTATGGCAAATTTATATCACTCCGCCATCAATGCAGATGACCTGTGCCGTAATATAGCTTGCCCGCTCGCTGGCCAGGAAGGCGACGAGTTCGGCGATATCATCCGGGGTGCCAAAGCGCTTCAGCGGGATGCGGGACAGGATGACGTCCCTGGTCTCCTGAGGCAGTTTAGCGGTCATCTCGGTGGTGATGAAGCCGGGGGCAATGGCGTTTACCGTGATGTTCCTCGAGCCTAGCTCACGGGCGACGCTCTTGGTAAAGGCGATAAGCCCTCCCTTGGCTGCAGAGTAGTTGGCCTGCCCCATGTTCCCCACGATGCCGGCGAGGGAAGCGATGTTGATGACCCGGCCCCAGAGCTGCTCCATCATGGAGCGCACGGCGAACTTGGTGCAGAGGTAAGCGCCGCGCAGGTTGGTGTTTATCACCTCGTCCCAGGCTTCATCGGCCATCCTGGGCAGGAGGTTGTCTTTGACTATGCCCGCGTTATTAACTAAAATATCGATTTTCCCCCACCGGTCCACGATTTCACGGACCATCGCCCTGGCTTCTTTCGCTTCGGCCACGTTGGCCTTCGCCAGCATGGCCTCCCCGCCGCCCCTTTCTATTTCCCTGGACAGGCTGGCTGCCGCCTGGTCACTGGTCAGGTAGTTGATGGCGACTTTCGTGCCCAGACTGGCCAGCCTGAGGGCGATGGCTTTTCCCAGTCCCCTTGAGGCGCCGGTAACGAGTGATACTTTCCCTTCCAGTTCTTTCGGTTCCATCTGTCGCTCTACGGAAAACGCCTGAATATCAGGCAGCAGTTCTGACCGCCCATCCCGAACGAGTTTGACAGGCAGACATTGACCGTCTGGCGTCGGGCCTGATTGGGCACGTAGTCAAGGTCACATTCCGGGTCGGGCGTTTCATAATTGATGGTGGGCGGGATAATTCCTTCCCGGACCGTCATTACTGCGGCTACAGCTTCGGCCGCGCCCGCCGCGCAGGCGAGATGCCCTATCATCGATTTGTTGGAGCTGACCGGTATCTTATAGGCCCTATCACCGAAGACCATTTTGATGGCTCTGGTCTCGGCAACGTCATTCAGTCTGGTGCTGGTGCCGTGGGCATTGATGTAGTCGATATCCTCCGGTGTTACGTGGGCATCCTGCAGGGCCACGCGCATGGCGATGGCCTGGGTTTCCGCGTCGGGCGCTGTTTCACTGTAGGCGTCAAAAGACCAGCCGGCGCCGGCCAGCTCGGCTAGAATGGGGGCGTTGCGTTTCTGGGCATGGTCCAGCGTCTCCAGCACCAGTATTCCGGCACCTTCGCCGAAGACAAAGCCGTCGCGGTTGAGGTCGAAGGGACGGCTGGCTCTGCCGGGGTCGGGCTCCTTGGACAGGGCGCCGATCCGGGCGGTGCTGGCAATGGATATCGGGTTGACACCGGCCTCCGCGCCGCCGGCAATGATAACGTCGACATAGCCCAGGCGGAGGTGATTAAAGGCTGTGCCAAGCGCGTCACTGCCGCTGGCGCAGGCGCTGTTCAGACTGGTATTGGGCCCCTTGGCGCCAATTTCCAGGCCCACCTGTGCCGTGACCATGCTCGGCGCCGTTTTGGTAATGCACAGGGGGTCAATCCGCATCGGCCCCCGCTTCCGGAGGACTTCGCCCTCGTCGGCTATTATCGACATCATGCCGCTGGTGGCGATAATGACACCGACCCTTTCCGGCTTCTCTTGTGCCATATCCAGCCGTGCCGATTCGATGGCCATCTTCGTCGCCGCGATGGCGAGCTGGATGCAGCGGGACGTCCGGTCGACACGCTTGAGGGACATGTATTTCTCAGGGTCAAAATCTTTCACTTCGGCGGCTACACTTACCGGGTAACCGCTGGCATCAAACAGGGTGATTGGGCCAACCCCTGACCGGCCGTTTATCAGTCCCTGCCAGTACTCCTCTGCAGACAGGCCCAGAGGCGTTATTGCGCCCAGGCCGGTTACGACTACTCTACTTGTGGTCAATATCATCCCCCTGGTTATTCTTTTTCGTCGGGCTTACCGGGGTCAGTGAGACGCCGCCGCCGATAATCAGGGCTACTTTACCGCTGAGCGCTGTTTCATTGCCCATGATTATGCTTGTTTCCCTTTTTCGCTTATTTTGCGCTCAACGTAGGCGACGAAGTCTCCCATTTTCTTGATATCTTGCAGCTCTTCATCCTGTATCTCAATATCATAGGTGTCTTCCAGCGCCACCAGCACCTGAACGATATCGAGGGAGTCGGCGTCCAGGTCCTCAAAAGTGGTCTCGCGTGAGAAGGCGGTCTCCGGCTTGCGCGTGACTCTGGTAACAATCTTTTTCAGCGTTTCTTCGACTGACATCTGAAACTCCTTTAACCCGTTCGGTTCAAGAATCGGGAAATTGCTTGAAACCGGCCTCTCGCAGTTTTCGGCGTGCCGCGGACAGCTCCGCCCTCAGCTCTCATCGTCCTTCACCTTTATTCTGGCATCACCGGTAATCACCGGCTCATCATTCTGGTTGCGGCACAGTATATCACAGTCAATCGTCTGGTAACCATCGCCTTTTTCTATCCCGCGTATGCTGCCGCTGACGGTGATGACATCGCCGGGACGGGCCGGCGCTCGAAAACGCACATTGAGCCTGCCGCCGGAGAGCCAGCGCTGCCCGAAGGCGCTGGTCATCATCTGGGATATGTAGGCGAGGATGAGCATACCGTGGGCCACCGTCCCGCCCAGAGGCGTTTTGCGGGCATAGTCAGCGTCGACATGAATGGGATTGAAATCGCCGCTTGCCTTGGCGTACCGGTTGATATCGTCCTGGCTGATATCCTTTTTCAATATCGGCAGGCTGGCGCCGACTTTCAGTTCAAAGGACATTGACATTGCACTTCCTCATATTCGTGCCTTACTTTTACGGCACAGGCAATATAAAGCTTGTTTTACCGGCCAGCACCTGTTTTCGCCCCTGGTCGAAAACATTGATATCGACGCTCATCAGGTGCAGCTTGCCTCGCTCCTGCACCCGGCTGACCTTGGCCTGGCTGGTCAGGGTATCCTGCGTGTTGACCGCGGCCGTGAATTCAAACTCCTGGGAAACATGTACGGTGCCGGCCGGCATTGAGATGGCGTTGATTAACGCCTTCAGGGCCAGGGCAGCCACCGCCATCGGCGGGACGAGCCCCGTGTTTTGATAGATAGCATGGTCTTCCCCGACCGCCTTCAGGTAATCGGACACCGTTGCCGAATCCACCTGGAATACGGCAGGAGGGAACTCCGTACCGGCTTTTAACTCCTGGTAGCCTATCTTTTTATCCGCTGTCATGGCTTTTTCTGAGAAAACTTTCCGGTGTTCTTGATACCTTGAGCATCTAGGTATTCAGTTACTGATATTAATAACAGTGGACTTTGTTTGTCAAGCCGCCTGGAGAGGATAAACACCTTCTAAATTGCTGACTCTCTTGACTTTACGGTTCCAGCCAATTATAGATTAAAATGGTGATAAAGTTAAACAGTAATCAATAATCACCGCCGGCAGGCTGATGCGGAGTTACCCCTGAACAGGCGAACGATGTTACAATAAGAGGCCGGATAATGAATGATAAAGCAGGAGGTGAGACATGAAATACCGGAAGCTTGGCCGAACTGGCCTGATGGTTTCTGAAATCTGCCTGGGCACCATGACCTTTGGCAACCAGATAGATGAGGCAGAATCAACACGGCTTCTCAGGTGGGCGGTTGATGCCGGCATCAACTTCATTGATACCGCTGATATGTACGTTGACGGCCGGACGGAAGAAATCGTGGGCAAGGCACTTAAAGGGGTGAGGCAATCGATAGTACTGGCGACTAAAGTAGGGGCCTGGCAGTCCGGGCCGGGTGTCAATGACGTCGGGCTGTCGCGCAAACATATTATGGGCGGGATAGAAGGCAGTTTGCGCCGGCTGGGAACGGATTACGTTGATATCTATTATACCCACAAGCCGGACAACACCACCCCCATTGAGGAAACGCTGCGTGCGCTGGATGACCTGATCCGGCAGGGGAAAGTGCGCTATATCGGGTGCTCTAACTACCCTGCCTGGCAGCTCGGCAAGGCACTGTGGGCGAGCGATATCAGAAACCTGGCCCGTTTCGATTGCGTTCAACCACCTTACAACCTGATTACCCGGGGTATCGAGGATGAGCTGCTGCCGCTCTGCGTCAGTGAGGGGGTGGGCGTGTGTGTCTATAATCCGCTGGCGGGCGGTCTGCTTACCGGGAAACATGACCCGGGCCGGCCACCCGCTGAGGACACCAGGTTCGGCAACAAGCGCCAGGGCAAGACTTACACTGACCGCTACTGGTTGCCCGACAATTTTGAGGCGGTTGCCCGCTTCAAGGAAGCTGCCGGGAAGCACGGCCGCAGTATGCCCCGGTTTTCCCTCGCCTGGATACTGAACAATAAAGCCGTTACCTCCGTCATCTGCGGCGCCAACTCCGTAAAACAACTGGAGGAAAACATCGGTGCTGTTGAGATAACCCTGACCGATGGAGAATTGAACGTCTGCGATGAGGTCTGGCAGCAGCTCAGGCCGTCCAGGTTCTCTTACGCTAGATAATAACTATACTTTTAAAAAGTATTAATCAGGGCGATGAATTACTCAGGCGTATTTAATAGTTTTAATAGCCGCAAGCGAAGGGAAAAGGAGGCGAAGTGAAGCGCTTTTTCCCTGCCAGATTGCTCTCAATTGTCCTAACGCTGCTGCTGGCATCGTTCTTGCTGGCCGTAGCTGCTTCCTGTACAAAAGAGAGGCAGGAGACAGGTCAGATAGGAGTGGTTGTCACCATACTGCCGCAGGCTGAGTTCATGGAGAGCGTGGGCGGCGAAAAAGTTGACGTCACGGTAATGGTGCCGCCCGGGGCCAGCCCGCACACTTACGAGCCAACCCCCTCCCAGATGGCAGCTCTTGCCAAAGCCAGGATGTATGCCAAGGTAGGCTCTGGTGTGGAGTTTGAACTGGTCTGGATGGACAAGCTCATCGCCGTAAATAAGGATATGCTCGTTGTCGATTGCTCACAGGGGATTGAGCTTCAGGAGATGGCAGCGCCTCAAGAACATGAACATGAGCATGCCGCCATGGACCCGCACATCTGGATGTCTCCGCTTAATGCCCGTATAATGGTGCAGAACATAGCCACCGGATTGATTCAGGTTGACCCGGACAATCGCCTCTACTATGAGCAAAACCGCGATGCCTACCTTCAGAAGCTGATACAGCTCGACCAGGATATCCGGGCGGGACTTTCTGCCGTGACCAATCGAACATTCATGGTCTATCACCACGCCTTCGGCTATTTCGCCGGGGAATATGACCTCATCATGCTGCCGATTGAAGAGGAGGGCAAGGAGCCGACTCCCGCTGGCCTTCAGCACCTGATAGAGCAGGCCGGGGAACACGGTATAAAGGTCGTTTTTGCTGAACCCCAGTTCAATCCACAGAGCGCCGAGGTCATTGCCGACGCTATAGACGGCAGGGTTGTCTTCGTCGACCCCCTGGCCCGGGATTATATTGTGAACCTGCGTACCCTCATGGGAGAACTGGTACAGGCTATGGAGTAAAATGTCTTAGTTAGTCTCCCTCACACTGGTTGTCTGAGGGGGTCGACAAACAGGAGATGGCCCTCTAAAATAACCGAGTCCCGTATATGCTACGGGACAAATTATTTTCAGGGAGGTATGCCATATTGAGACATAAGTGGTGACATTTACTCTTTCTTTATCCGTTAGCAGAATGCGTAAGGCCGTTATATCGGCGGCCTTATTTTAGCTTCAAAAAGCAGTTTGAAAAAAATATTGGTAGCGCATACCGGATTCGAACCGGTGATCTCCTCCTTGAGAGGGAGGTGTCCTAAACCCCTAGACGAATGCGCCACCGAGATATTATGGCTGGGCACTCGGGAACCATATCGAACTTCTTGCGCCCCGACTTTAT
>DAOUDY010000149.1:0-10785 GCA_034430755.1 Dehalococcoidales bacterium | reverse complement strand
ATCGTGTTCTCAAAATGCTCCACCGTCTCTTCGTTATCCATATCACCGATGTGCTGGCTCAGGAAGGCGTACTCATCTCTGGTCAGGCAGAAGGTGTTTTTCTCCTCGGCGCCGCAGGCCAGCACCTGCCTGGCTCTGAAGGGGAGGCGGATGGGAGACGGGGCATAGCCGCGGGCACGCCTGATGGCGCGCGCCGTGTCTCTCTCCACCAGATATACGCTGTCATCGTAGCGGGCGTGGATATCGCGGTTGTGCAGCAAAAAGTAATCGGCGATGCCGTGAAGTCGGCGCAGCGCCTCGTCGTTATCCTGGCAGATTGGCTCCTCGCTCAGGTTGCCGCTGGTCATGACCAGCGGCCGTGCCGCATAGCGGAGCAGGATATGGTGCAGGGGCGTGTAGGGCAGCATGACGCCGAGATATTTATTATTTTCCGCGACCAGCGGCGTTACATTTGAGATGTCTTTTCGCCACTTCAACAGGACGATGGGCGCATTCGGCGAGAGCAGCAATTCTGCCTCTTCAGGTGAAACATAACAATGTTTTTCGATTTCGGCGATAGACGTCATCATCAGGGCCAACGGCTTGCCCGGCCGCTTTTTTCGCTCTCTGAGGCGCGCCACGGCTTCCTGATTCGTGGCGTCGCAGGCAAGCTGAAAGCCGCCGAGGCCCTTGACCGCGACGATGTAACCCTGACGCAGAAGCTCGGCGGCTTCGCGCAGCGGGTCCGCGCCGGGTAATAGAGCACCGTCGAGGTCGGTAAGCTGCAGGCCGGGACCGCACTTCGGGCAGGCGTTGGGCTGGGCGTGAAAGCGACGGTCGAGCGGGTCGTCATATTCCGCCTGGCACTCCGGGCACATGGTGAAACGGCTCATGGTGGTCAGCGGGCGGTCGTAGGGGATGTCCCTGATGATGGTGAAGCGGGGGCCGCAGTTGGTACAGTTGGTAAACGGGTACAGATAGCGGTGGTTTTGCGGCTCGAAAACCTCTGCCAGGCATTCCGGGCAGGTGGCCAGGTCAGGAGAGACCGGCTGGTATTTCCCTGGCTCGGGCTGGCTTTTTCTTATCGCAAAGCCGCTCTCACCTTTGGCTGGCAGTTTCCTGGTGGTGACTTCCTGGACACGGGCGGCGGGGGGAGCCTTTTCCTTGAGCAGGGCCGGAAACTGGCTGACACCTTCTTCAGGCCCCTCCACCTCAATGGCCACATTTCCCGAGGTATTTCGTACCCATCCGTTGAGCTGAAGATTCCTGGCCAGCCGATAGACAAAAGGTCGGAAGCCGACGCCCTGTACTATGCCCTTGACCTCGATGCGCAGCCTGGCTTTGGTAGCAACTTTCGAAGGGGAACCGCTCATAGCCTCCCGTAATAAACCCCAGAGATTGAACTAAAGTGGCTGCTTCAAAGAATGAAATGGATAGCGTTTGGTTCGTTGGTTTGACGCAAGCCACACTGCAGAGCCGCACTCTGCCACTTATATTTTATCACAGCTTTGGCCTGTACGGCTAGGCGAAGAAGCCGAAGATAATGGCGGCGGCGATAATGCCGCAGAGGCCGATACCGAAGCCGGCGCTCAGCGTGTTGCTGGCCCGCGGGTCATTTCTCGCCAGTCTGGCCAGCCCGATGATAAATGTCGCTGCGGCGATGATGATTATTACTGCGGCAAAAGCAAAGGTTACCGTGAGCATAGAGTATAACTCCCTTCCTTGAAAGACTCCTGACATAGCCGTGGTATAACCCGAACGGCCCGTTCGGCTGCCTGCTGAACGGGTGGTGATAATTCGGTGCTCCACTCCAGCTTCACCGGGCGGGTCACCAGGAAGGCGGTTTCAATCTCGTGGTCGAGCAATTCCCGCATCTGTAAAATTTCCAGTATGCCGACCTGATGGAAGGAGATAATCTGCTTGCCGGGCTCTCTCAGTTCCGGCCCGGCTTTTATCAGCCGCAGTTCTCCGGGTGCCGCATCCAGCATCATGACATCGACCACCAGCAGCCTTTCCGCCCCCTCCAGAGAGCCGAGCAGGTTGAAACCGCCTACGCCTCCCTCTTCAACCCTGACCGAGCCGGGCAGGTCGATGTCCTGCAAACGGCGGGCAACGTGGACGCCGAACCCCTCATCCCCCATCACCACGTTGCCCAAACCCAGTACCAGCGTTTTTCCAGTGTCGCCGTTCTTACGCATAATCGGACTCCCTCACGCCGCTTCTTCCGTCTCCTCCTCTTTGCGCATGAGGTGGACCTGTTTCATCTCCTGAATGTTCTCCCGTATGCTGAGGTAGACGTGAATTATCAGGAAAAGGACGAAAGCCCAGGTGATGATATAGTGTGCCAGTCTGGTCTCAATGGCGTTGGCAAAGAGTCCGTAATTGAACCAGCTCATGGCGGCGCTATTGACATAATTGAGGGCGAAGCCGGAGAAAATCTGGAAGAGGACGAGGAGGAAAACCACGGAGTAGGTTAACATCTGCATGGGATTGTATTTCTTCTTTGTTTCCGGCTTGTCGCCAGCGTGTGCATAGTAGAGAAGGAACCTGGGCAGCAGCTTGAAATCGTAGCCGGTCGGGATAAACGACCGCCAGTCTCGGTACGGACCGATAAACATGGTGATAACACGGAGCACGAATACGATTATCAGGATTCCAGCGAAGAAGAAGTGCACCCCCCGTGTCAGTGACATGAGGAAGCCGCCGCCATCAATGAAGGGGCGGTGAATATAAAATCCGGTGACGATGAGGAACAGGATGGAAGCCATCATTATCTCGTGAAGGATGCGATGGAACAATGGGTGGCGCTCTGTTTGCATTCGTGTTGCTCCCATGGTGTACCTCCTAGCTCACCTTATAAACCTTGATGTCATTGGTTTCAGGGTCAATCAGGTGTACGGCGCACGCCAGACACGGGTCAAAGGAGCGCACAATGCGGACGATATTGATCGGGTTGTCCGGGTCGGGCACGGGGGCATCGAGCAGTGATTCTTCATAAGGACCCCGGACACCTTTCTCGTCGCGAGGCGAGGCATTCCAGGTGGTGGGGACCACCAGCTGGTAGTTTTTGATGCGGCTTCCCTCGATGTCCACCCAGTGGGCCAGTGCCCCGCGCGGGGCATCCCAGGCGCCCATTCCCTGCGCGCGACCCGGCACCGGTTTTTCCCTCATGCCGACAATCGGGCCGGCGGTCGCCAGCTCTATCAGGCGGTCTATCCAGGCAAGACCGGCCTCGCCGACGATTCTCGCTTCAACGGCGCGGCTGAAATGCCTGGCGACGGCTCCCGGTTTGCCACCCTTGCCTATCAGGTCCATCAGCTCCGGATACTGGTTGACCAGGCCCCTGGCCAGCGGGCCGACCTCCATCGGCTGTCCGTCGTAGCGCGGCGATTTGATAAAGGAGTAGGCTCCATCTTTTCTCGGGTTGAAGTCGGTGATGCCGACGCTGGGGTGAAGGCTGTCAACGCCCGGCGGGTAGTTGTACCAGGAATGGGCCACCGCCTCCGTGATGCTGTTGAAGTCGACCGCCTGCGCCGGATTTAAAGCGCCGCCGATGATGGCGCCGCCTTTCACTAGGTGGTCGCTGCCGCCGAGGGCGTAGTCGGCCGGGCCCTGGGGATTTCCCTGCGGGAACATCGGGTAGCACAGGTAATTGCCATGGGCACCCCCCAGACCGGCAGTGGCCAGCGGCAGAAGCGGGCCGGTGCCCACCGCCACCACGTCTGGAATGTAGACTTCGTTGACGAATTTAACCTGCTCTTCCCACAGCGCGCGGAACTCAATCAGCTGCTCCCTGGTTGGTGTTGCCGTGCACCCGCCGGCCATAATGGTGGCCGGGTTGGGCTGGATGCCGCAGATGATGTTGAGCATCTTGCTCGACTTGGCCTTCATCTCGACGGACTTGATGTAATGGGAAACCAGAGTGGTTACCGTCTCCGGGTCATTTACGGAAAACTCGTCTGGTTCGTAGCGGGGGGTGAAGGGGGCGGTATCGCCCTTCTCCACCAGGGCGACTATCTTGTCCCGGACTGCCAGCAACTGCGGGTCGTTGCCCTTGTACTGGGCCACCGCTAGGATATCTAAATAGTCAAGAGCGGAAAGGACATAGAAATGGATGAAATGGTCGTGCATGTAGAGGCCGCTGCAGAAGAGGTTGCGCATCAGGCGTCCCGCTTCCGGGACCTCGATGCCGAAGGCATGGTCAAGGCACTGGGCGGCGGCAATGGTGTGAACGCCCTCGCAGACGGCGCAGACGCGGCCTAATGTATACGGGGCATCTCTCGGGTCTCTATCCTGAAGCAGCACCTCAAAGCCCCGCGCCATGGTACCGGAGGACCAGGCGTCTTTTACCCGGCCGTTCTCCACCTCCACCTCTATCTTGAGGTGGCCCTCAATGCGGGTTATCGGGTCGATTACGATGCGCTGTGCCATCTTAACTCTCCTTCTTCTCCGGCTTTGCTCTGGCAGCGTTCTTGTTACCGTTACTGCGTTTCTCGGCGCGGCTGATGAGCATATCGGCACCGATGCCGGCGGCAACGGCACCGCCAACGGTCGCCATTACCTTGTCGATGTCGACGCGTCCAATGCCAGGCAGCTCAACATCAACCTGGCGCTCATACAGCGGGCTGAACGATTCGTAGAACTCGGGCTCACAGCATGCCGCGCAGGGAGTATTGGCCTGAATGCAGTAGTTGGTCCGGTTATTCCACAGGCGCTTCCAGCAGTCCTGGAAAGCCACCGGCCCGCGGCACCCTTTCAGATAAAGACACCAGCCCTGCTGTTTCGGGTCGCTCCAGTCCGTCAGGAAACGGCCGGCGTCAAAGTGGCCGCGACGCTCGCAGTTTTCATGCTGGTTGTAGCCATAGAACGCGAGCGGACGGTAGAAGCGGTCGAGCGGGGGCACCGTGCCGAAGGTTATATAATGAACGAGCACCGCCACCAGCCGTTCGTTATGCAGCGGACACGTGGGCAGGTTGATTACTGGCTTGCCGGCAGCGACGTCATCATAGTGGTGGTGCTTTCTGGTGCCACGGAAGAGGAAGCCGACGGCGTCAGTGGGGCCGGAGCGGGGTATGCCGCCGAACGTGGCGCAGGCGCCAACCGGAATGATAACCGCGGCCCGGCGGGCGGCTTCACGCACGATATCCTTGAAAGGCTTGCCGCCCACGGTGCAGAAAAGGCCGTCTTCTGCCAGTGGAATGGAACCTTCGATGACCAGCACGTAGCCTCCTTCCTCGATGGCCTTGGCTAAAGCTTCTTCAGATTTGTGCCCGGAGGCTGCCATCACCGTCTCATGATAGCGCAGCGATATGGTGTCCAGCAGTATGGAGGCGGCGGGCGGCTCAAGGTTGTTGATGAAGGATTCCGTGCAGCCAGCGCAGTCCTGACCTTCCAGCCACACCACGGCCGTTTTACCCAGCGAGTCTTCCAGGGCTTTGGCCACTCGCGGGGTGAGCGCCTGGCTCAGCCCGAGCATGGCCAGAGAGGCGCTGGCTATTTTCAGGAAGTCCCGGCGGGTGATTTCGGGTGAGCCTAATAAGAATCTATCCATTTCAACTCCTTTCTTATAATTTGAAGCTGAAAGGTTAAGTGGCTATTAAAATATTGCTGATAGTATATACGTTCCACTGTTTGCTGTAAAGTATATTGGCGGGAAATGAAAGACTTTTCCTGATATTTTGCCCTTGGTTCAGTACAACCTGAGCGGTTATTTTAATACCCGGCCGGTAATCCTCTCGTACGCCTGGATATACCTGCGGGACGTTGCCTCAACAACATCGGATGGCAGCGAGGGGGCAGGTGGTTCCTTGTTCCATCCTGACGCCACCAGCCAGTCGCGAAGCGGCTGTTTATCATAGCTGGGCTGCGCCTGACCGACCTTATACAGGCTGGACTCCCAGATCCGTGATGAATCCGGTGTTAAAAGTTCATCAATCAGAATGAGCCGGTCTTCATCAAGTCCGAATTCCATCTTGGTATCGGCGATGATTATGCCCCGTTTGGCGGCATATTCCTGCGCGTAGTTATAAATGGCTAGGCTTTTCTCTTTTATTTCGAGGGCTCTTTTTTTGCCGACCAGCTTTTCGATTTCCTCCATGGTAATTGGTAAATCATGCCCGGTTTCCGCCTTGGTCGTCGGGGTGAACAGGGGCTCAGGCAGCTTCTGACTCTCTTTGAGTCTCTTGGGCAGCGTGAAACCGGAAACTTTGCCGCATTCCTGGTATTCCGCCCAGCCGGAGCCGGCGAGGTAGCTGCGCACCACGCATTCCACCGGGATGCGCTTTACTTTTTTCACCACCATGGAGCGCCCGGCCAGGTAGGCAGGATAGGGGAAGCGATTGTCTTCAGGCACATACGTGTCAAGGTTGTGTACATCTTCAATCGCCTCCACCAGATGGTTGGCCACGATTTCCGATGTCTGCCGGAACCAGAAAACAGACAGCTGGTTCAGGACGAAACCCTTGCACGGAATGGCGCTGGGCAATACGAAATCAAAGGCAGAGATGCGGTCGGTGGCGATGATGAGAAGATGATTTCCCAGGTCATAGGTATCGCGCACTTTGCCTCTGATGAACAATGGCAGAGGAAGGGCTGTCTCCCTGAGCACTGGTAAACCATCTCCCATTTCTTAAGCTCCCGTGTCCTTCATCTTTAATCTATTAAACCCTCCACCGATTTCTTGATGACCCGGTTCACCACGGCTTTGCTCACCGGGTCTTTGGCCACCGTATCGGCAAAATCGAGCCTGTCGAAGTAGAAGCGCAGACTTTTGATTTTATCATTCTCAAAGACGAGGACTTCCGACTGTTTTGACTTTATCTCCGGTCCGCTGTGCAGTCGTGCCCGGAGGATGAATTCCTCGAACAGAATGTTGCCCTCAGCCATGATTACTATCGGCTGAAATTTAATCTGCCTGATGTTCTTGAACAGCCAGTCAAACCACTTCTCTACACCGGCTTTTCCATAGAGGCTGTGGCGCAGCAGCTCGATTTCACAGTCGTCGGCAAAGCATGATAAGACCGCGTCCAGCCTTCTGTTTTCTATGGCCTCGTCCAGTGTCATGGCCACTTTGCGAATCTCTTCGGTCGATCCTTTTGCCTTCATGATGCCTCAACCTCTGCCAACGTATATTTAGAGTGCTCTCGGTGCTAAATTTGTTGATTCGGGTATGGCACTTTTCCACTGCGCTTTGGTCAGTCCCAATCGCTCAAATATTTCGTCAACGTGTCTCAGGTAGTACTGGTAATCAAACAAAGCCTTGAGTTCTGGCTGGGGCAGGACCTCGGCGACTTCAGGGTCGGCTTTTAACAGATTGAGGAAATCTTTGTTTCCTTTCCAGGACTTCATGGCATTGCGCTGCACCAGCTCATACGCTTTCTGCCGGGAGAGGCCTTTATCGATGAGCGCCAGCATCACTCGCTGGGAAAAGATAAGGCCTTTGGTGAGTTCCATATTCTTTTTCATGCGCTGTGGGAAAACCTGCAGCCCCTTGATTATTGAGGTGAAGAGGGACAGGCAGTAATCAACGAGCAGGCAGGAGTCAGGCAGTATAATACGTTCCGTGGAGGAATGGCTTATATCACGCTCATGCCAGAGCGCGATGTTCTCCATTGAGGTAAGGGCGTAGCCCCTAACCAGCCGGGCCAGGCCGGCGATTCGCTCACAGAGTTCGGGGTTGCGCTTGTGGGGCATGGCCGATGACCCTGTCTGGCCGGTGCCGAAGGGCTCGCCCACCTCACCGACTTCCGTTCTCTGGAGCCCTCTGATCTCGATGGCGAACTTCTCCAGCGAGCTGGCGATGATCGCCATCGCGGTGACGAACTGGGCATGGCGGTCGCGCTGTAATACCTGGCTGGATACCGATGCGGGGAGGAGCCCCAGTTTTCGGCAGGCCCGCTGTTCCACCTCCGGCGGGACAGTGGCGTAAGTACCGACGGCACCGGATATCTTACCCACGGCGATGACTTTTTTCGCCTCGCCAAGGCGCTGCAGGTTGCGCCTCATCTCTTCAACCCATATCGCCAGCTTCAGGCCAAAGGTAATCGGCTCGGCGTGAATGCCGTGGGTGCGCCCGATCATCGGGGTATATTTGTGCTCCATGGCTTTCTGTGCCAGCGCCGTAGTGAGCTCTTTAACGTCTTCAGCGAGCAGTTCGGTGGCCTCCACCAGTTGCAGGCTGAGCGCCGTGTCCATGACGTCTGACGAGGTAAGTCCGAGATGGATGAAGCGCGATTCCTCGCCCAGGCTCTCCGACACCGAGCCGAGGAACGCGGTCATATCGTGGTGGGTTTCCTTGAGGATCTCTTCCATGCGCCTGAGGTTGCACTTGGCCAGCTTGATTTTCGGGACAGCCTCGCGGGGCACGACGCCGATTTCTGCCCAGGCGTCACAGACGGCAATCTCCACTTCCAGCCACTTGTTGAACTTATTATCGTCCGACCACACCCGTTTCATCTGTGGACGGGAATAGCGCTCAATCATCTTTTTCACCCTCTTTTCTGGCTAGTTCCCCGGGTGAACCAGGCAGCTTGGATTGCAGCGGAAGCACTGTTGGTCTGACGCCTTCTCCTTGAAGGTCACGTCGGCATTTGGCATAGGCTTTGTTGATGTTCTCATGCTTGATGCCCAGAATCTCGGCGGCCAGATAGGCGGCATTCTTGGTTCCAGCGGTGCCAATGGCCACACAGGCGACCGGTATTCCCGCTGGCATCTGGACAATTGAGTAGAGGGCATCAACGCCTTTCAGTTCACCGGAGGCGAGCGGCACACCGATAACCGGCAGGGTGGACCAGCTGGCCAGAACGCCGGGCAGGTGGGCTGCTCCTCCTGCGGCGGCTATGATAACTTCCACGCCGCGCTCATGGGCCGTCATCCCGTAGTGCCGGGCTTTCTCCGGGGTGCGATGGGCGGAAATGACATTGACCTCATAGTCAATGCCGAGCTGCTCCAGTATCTCCAGAGCTGGCTTGAGCGCTTCCGTATCCGACTTGGAACCCATGACCACGCCAACTAAAGGCATCTTATCTACCTCATCCCCTGTGTCCCCCTCTCCTTCAAAGGAGAGGGGGAATGTTTGGTAAGAGAGGCGAAGCCTCTTTTTGCCTCTCCTTTTTTATTCTTTTATGTCGGCAATATCCCTGCGGTACTGACATCCTTCAAAACGTATCCGCACGATGTTATTATATACTTTCCTTCTTGCCTCAGTGAGGTCTTTTCCGGCGGCCACCACAGTCAGGACTCTGCCGCCGCTGGTCACCACCTCACCCGGCGCTGCCCCTTCTCTGGTGCCGGCGTGGAAAACCATTATATCTCTGTCGACCTCATTCATCCCGGAAATGGGGAGGCCGGTCTGGTAGCTCCCCGGATATCCGGCAGAGGCCATCACCACGCCAACGCAGGCGGCCTCGCTCCACTGTACCTCAATCCGGTCAAGTTTATTATCCACGACGGCCGTGACAATATCCAGCAGGTCTGTTTTCAGCCTGGGCAGAACCACCTGCGTTTCCGGGTCGCCAAACCGGGCATTAAATTCTAACACTTTTGGCCCGTTATTGGTAATCATCAGACCGCCGTAAATTACACCTCTATAGGGCCGGCCCTCCTGGCGCATAGCTTTTACCGCCGGCTCCATGATGGTTTCCCTGACCGACGATTCCAGTTTGGAGCTGAGAAAATACGGCGGACTGTAGCTGCCCATGCCGCCGGTATTAGGTCCGAGGTCGCCGTCATAAATACGTTTATAATCGCAGGCGGGCACCATGGGGACAACTGCCGTGCCATCGGTGAAGGCGAAGGCACTCATCTCCCGGCCGGAGAGGTGCTCTTCAACTATTATCTTCTCCCCGGCGGCGCCCAGTTTTTTCGATTCCATAAAATTTTGCAGGGCATCAAGAGCCTGCTCCGTTGACCCGGCAACTACGACGCCCTTCCCCGCCGCCAGACCGTCGGCCTTGATGACCACCGGCGGCGCCTGCTGTTTAACGTATTCTCTGGCCTGTGCGTAGTCGGAGAAGCTGGCGCTGCGGGCACAGGGGATATCATATTTCTGCATCAGTTGCTTGGCGAACACCTTGCTGGCCTCAATCTGGGCGGCGTTCCGGCTTGGCCCAAAGATGGGCAGGCCTTTTTTATTGAATTCGTCCACGATGCCCGCTGCCAGCGGCGCCTCCGGGCCGACAACGGTCAGGTCAACCTTATTTTCTTTTACTGCTTTAATTAACGATTCGATGTCGGTGGGGCTTATGGGCAGGTTATGGGCCTGCTGGGCCGTGCCGGCGTTACCCGGTGCGGCAAACAGCCCGGATACTTTCGGGCTTTGCGACAGTTTCCAGACGAGCGTGTGCTCTCTTGCCCCGCTCCCGACAATTAATATCTTTATCTACCTCACCCCCTGTGTCCCCCTCTCCTTCAAAGGAGAGGGGGAGGAAGATATAATGAAGGGGTGAACCCCTTCAAACTACCCTCTGCTAACCGGATGCTTTTTGGAGAGCTTTCAAGTACCCACGCACCGAGACAGCAGTAAATCCCATAGCAAACGCGATGCCTTTTGATTTTGCCCCTTTCAAGACTGACCTTACATCACTTGCCAACTTGTCGCCTAAGTAGATTCCGAAATCGGTTTCCTGTTCTTTCGATAGCCAGCCTTTACCCCTCATGAATCCGGCTAAATAAGCCTGTTTGATGCTAGCTCTTAAACCTTCGGATACCGCATCAGGGAGTCCTTCTGGGTGTAATTGTAAGAACTCTCTTGGCCATTCACGCCTCAACTCCTCAAGGAAAGCGACCATGAGGCTAGCACACTAGTCC
>DAOUDY010000148.1:0-9365 GCA_034430755.1 Dehalococcoidales bacterium | reverse complement strand
ACTTCAAAAGAGCCTATGATGAAATCCTTATAGCTGGAGTAGTGTTAACACAAAGCTGCTGGCGCAAATGGATGAAAGATGATGTGGAGGCAGCAGACTCAAGTTTAATAATGTCAATTTTTGAATTGCTTTTAAGAGAGGAATGGAAAGTGACCGAGAGAATTGGATTTTTCTCTAAGGATATTAAAGCTCATGATGCGGCAAGTCGCCACATATTAGATATTAACTACTGCCAGTCCATAAAATGGCAAGGGAAAAAAGCTGAACTAAGTGCGGAGTTGAATAAATTTGATGAATCTAATTTGAGTCCGATGTTTATGGTAGCGTTGTCAGCATTGAAGAGCGATAAAGATGGCTTCTATAAAAATATTGAGAAAGCGGTTGCCAGAGACGAGATATCTCAAGACGATTTTGATAATTGGCCATTGTTTAGGGAATTAAGACAAGATGTTGAATATGATGAGAGGATAAAGAAAGCGTTTAGTAAGAAAAATAAGACTGTCAAGAACGCCTGAAATTCGGGTGGCGCCTCGGATATTCTTAATGGGGAGTTTTAGAGGGGCGAAGCCCCTCTCACCCAACCACCTCCCCCTCTCCTTTGAAGGAGAGGGGGACACAGGGGGTGAGGATGATAAAAACCTTGAGAAAGGTTGACAATTTATGTTAACCTAAAGAAGGTGTAATTATGAGCATGGATATGTTTGAGAAGCAGGCCGAGCAAGTGCAGTCCCAGGAAGCGCCGCTGGCCACCAGAATGAGGCCCACCAGTTTGAACACCTTCGTCGGGCAGGAGCATATCATCGGGCCGGGCCGCGTGCTGAGAAAAGTCATTGAAAGCGGCAAGATACCGTCAATCATACTCTGGGGCCCACCGGGCAGCGGCAAGACCACCCTGGCCTACATCATCGCCAACATGACCGGCGCCAATTTCAGTCCCATCAGCGCCGTCAGCGCCAGCGTCAACGACATTCGGCGCGTCATCGAGGAGGCCAAGGGGCGCCGTCAGATGAATTTACAGAAGACCATCCTCTTCATTGACGAAATCCACCGCTTCAATAAAACGCAGCAGGACGCCGTGTTGCCTTACGTTGAAGACGGCACCATCACCCTCATTGGCGCCACCACGGAGAACCCCTCCTTTGAGGTCACCTCCCCACTTCTTTCCCGCAGCCGCGTCATGCCCCTCAAGCCCCTCACCGATGACCAGATTCATGTCATCCTCACCAGAGCCCTCAAGGACACCCTCCGCGGTCTGGGTCACTTCAACATTGAGATTGCGCCCGAGGCGTTCAGCCATCTTATCACTCTCTCCAACAATGATGCCCGCATCGCGCTCAATGCGCTGGAGATGGCAGCGCTGAGCACGTCTCCCGATGAAGAAGGGAAGAGGTATATCACCCTGCCCACCATCGAGGACGCGCTCCAGCACCGTGCCCTGCAGTATGATAAAGACGGCGAGCAGCACCACGACCTCATCTCCGCGCTGCACAAGTCCATGCGCGGCTCTGACCCGGATGCCTCGCTGTACTGGCTGGCCAGAATGCTGGACGCCGGTGAAGACCCCTTATACATCGCCCGCCGCCTGGTCCGCTTTGCCTCGGAAGATGTCGGCATGGCGGACCCGCAGGCTCTGGTAATCGCCATGGCGGCACAGCAGGCGGTCCACTTCATCGGCATGCCCGAGGGCAACCTGGCACTGGCCGAGGCGGCCGTTTACCTGGCCACCGCCCCGAAGAGCAACTCACTGTATGAAGCGTACTCCCGTGCCCAGCAGGAAATTGCCCAGGGCCCGAGCGAGTCGGTCCCCCTCCACCTGCGTAACCCGGTAACGCCCCTGATGCAGGAAATGGGGTATGGCAAAGACTACAAGTACGCCCACGACTATCCCGGCCATTTTGTGGAGCAACAGAACCTGCCGGACCGCCTTCAGGGCAAAAGATACTACCAGCCGAGCACGCAGGGCTACGAAGAGCAGATTATATCCCGCTTGAAGTCGTGGTGGCAGAGAAAGACGCAATCAGAACAACCCGAGGCCGAACCAGGGGACGAACCGGAAACGGAAGCTGAACCGCCAGAAGAGTCCTGAGTCTACTCCAGGTTTATCTCCCGGGGCGTTACCCGGCACTTCTCCGCGGTGATGATGGCGGCAATATCCGCCACGGCACGGTCAATCTCACCCCAGTGGCTGTAGACCACGTAATCAAATAGAGATAATTGCTTCACCTCTTTGGTTGCGGTCTGCATGCGCACTTTCAGGTCAAAAGATGATTCTGTATGCCGCTTCTTCAGCCTTATCCCCAGTTCTTCTATTGACGGCGGCATGAGGAAGATGAACACCGCCTGAGGCACGAGCTTCTTGATGCTGGCCGCGCCCTGTATGTCCACTTTAGCAATCGTATCCCGGCCGCTATTGAGGGCTTGTTTTACCGGCTGCTTGGGCACGCCGTACCAGTTGCCGTAGACATTGGCGTACTCCAGCAGCTCCCCCTGTTTGATCATATCCTGAAACTTTTCCGGGGTGATGAAGTGGTAATCAATGTAATTGCGTTCTCCGGCACGCCGTGAACGTGTGGTTAGCGTCGTGATGTACTCCAGGGGATACTTGAGTTCCTTCATCCGGTTGAGCAGCGCGTCTTTCCCTACTCCTGAAGGCCCGGAGAGAATGATGAGCAGCGGTTTTTTCGGCAAATTGAGTGGAGAGCCTCGTCTACGACTCATCTCTTTCGTCGCTTTGCTCCATCTTCATTCCCGAGCTGCCGCGACTTGCCTGGAGCCTGCCGGCGATTGTTTCCGGGGCCAGCGCCGCCAGAATAACATGACCGCTATCAACGAAAATAACGACCTTGGTTCTCCGGCCATTGGTCATGTCAATCAGCTGTCCCCGGGATTTCGCCTCCTGTACCGTCCGTTTGGTCGGTGCCGAGTTCGGTGCTGCCATAGCAATTACCCGGCTCATCACCAGTATGTTACCGAATCCGATATGAACTAATTCCATATTCACCGGTGGCTCCCCTCATTTAAAAATTATTAGCTATAATTGAACTCGATTTTTCACGCATCGCTTTATGGCAGCACGGTAAATGGCTGACATTTACGGAAAGCACTGCTCATAAGCTATCACTTGTCATTGTGCTTGTCAAGAGATTGTTAAGATTCCATCCGCTCTGCTCATTACAATTTTGTTAAGAAGTCCTTTTAACCCATTACCAAAGTCGGGGGCAGCCATTTTTACCCTGGTGCCGGGAGTGCCTTGCGCTACCAGTGTGCCCTCGAATTGCATTTCTCTTCCTCTTATGCTATTATTACCTCTGGTGTCCAGTGATACTGGAACGTTTGTGTGGAAACGAGCCTCCTGGTGGTTCGAGCGGGGTGGTACCACCCGTTTCCATCCCGAACACGGAAGTGAAACGCCCCAGCGCAGACGATACTGAGGGGGCGACCCCTTGTGGAAAATATGCCATTGCCAGGAGGCTTCTTGACCTTCACCTGTTGTTGCTTTACACTATAGACAAAATAATGGTGGGCAGTATATCTGAGGAGAGAGATGTCCAACAGGTTTGAAAAGTTCTCCGAGCGGGCGCGACGGGTGCTGACCATCGCCCAGGAAGAAGCTCGCCAGATGAACCACAGCTATATCGGCACGGAGCACATCCTTCTGGGTCTGGCGCGAGAGGAAGAGGGGGTCGCCGCCAAAGTGCTGAACAATCTGGGGGTCAGCCTGAATAAAGTACGGTCGGCGGTGGAATTCATCAGCGGCCGCGGCGAAAGGCCGAGCACCGGAGAGACCGGGCTCACCCCCCGTGCCAAACGTGTCATTGAGCTGGCCATAGATGAGGCACGCCAGCTCGGCCATAATTACATCGGCACGGAGCATCTTCTTCTGGGTCTGTTGCGTGAAGGCGAGGGAGTTGCTGCCGGTGTGCTCGACAGCCTCAGCGTTACTCTGGAGAGAGCTCGTGCCGAAACGACGCAGGTTCTCAGCCAGGGAGTCCCCCGCTCCAGAGTCGGTCGCACGGCCAGTCGAACTCCAGCTCTGGACCAGCTCGGCATTGACCTGACGGCTGCGGCACGGGCGGGCAAGCTCGACCCGGTCATCGGGCGGGTAAAGGAAATCGAGCGGGTTATCCAGATTCTCAGCCGCCGTACCAAGAACAATCCCGCGCTTATCGGTGAGCCGGGCGTTGGTAAGACCGCCATTGTAGAAGGCCTGGCGCACCGCATCGTTGCCGGCGATGTCCCCGAGACGCTGGAGGACCGGCGGCTGGTCGCCCTTGATATGGGGTCGCTCGTGGCCGGCACCAAGTACCGCGGCGAATTCGAGGAGCGGGTCAAGAAAGTTATCGAGGAAATCAAAACCGCCGGTAACTGCGTGCTTTTTATCGACGAATTTCATACCATGGTGGGTGCCGGTGCCGCCGAGGGCGCCGTTGACGCGGCCAATATCCTCAAGCCCTCACTGGGGCGCGGTGAACTGCAGTGCATCGGTGCCACCACTCTGGATGACTACCGGAAATACGTGGAGCGTGATGCTGCCCTGGAACGCCGATTCCAGCCGGTTCTGGTTGAAGAGCCCACCGTTGAAGAGACCCTTGATATTCTGCGCGGCATTAAAGAGCGCTACGAAGAGCACCATCATTTAACGATAGGTGATGAGGCATTAAATTCTGCGGCCACGCTGGCCGCCCGATACATACCTGACCGCTTCCTGCCGGACAAGGCCATCGACCTGATTGATGAAGCGTCATCCCGGGTCAGGATAAAGTTCCATACCATGCCCATCTCACTGCGCGAGGCCAAACAGCTGGTCGAGATAAAGCGCAAGGATAAGGATACGGCGCTGGCGGCCCAGGAGTATGACCGTGCTACTGAACTCCGGGAACAGGAACTGCAAATTGAAGACAAGATACGCAAGCTCGAGGAGGAGTGGCGGGCGGAACAAACGCAGGACCAGCCGGTAGTTACCTCGGAAAACATCGCGGAAGTGGTAAGCATGTGGACGGGCATACCGGTGGTACAGTTGGCCGGCGATGAAACCAGCCGTCTGTTAAACATGGAAGAGATGGTACACCGCCGCATCATCGGGCAGGACGAGGCGATAAATACCATCGCCCGTGCCATCAGGCGTGCCCGGGCCGGACTGAAAGACCCCAGACGACCGATTGGAAACTTCATCTTTCTCGGGCCGACGGGGGTGGGCAAAACGGAGCTGGTCCGCGCTCTGGCCGAATTCATGTTCGGCAGCGAGGACACCCTCATTCGTCTGGACATGTCCGAGTTCATGGAAAAGTTTGCCGTCTCCCGCCTGGTTGGTGCCCCTCCCGGCTACGTTGGCTACGAAGAGGGCGGGCAGCTGACCGAGGCGGTCAGGCGCAAGTCATACTGCTGCATCCTCCTGGATGAGATTGAAAAGGCGCACCCGGATATATTCAATCTGCTGCTCCAGATTTTTGATGACGGCCATCTTACCGACGCCAAAGGTCGCCGGGTTGATTTCCGCAACAGTATCATCGTCATGACCAGCAACGTCGGCGCCGAGATGATCCGGAAGGGCACGGTACTTGGCTTCACCGCCGGCACGGACAGAGCCAAGACTCGCGAGCAGACCTACGAGAAAATGAAGGAGAACCTGCTCAATGAGCTTAAGAAAACTTTCCGCCCCGAGTTTCTCAACCGGGTTGACGGGGTGGTGGTCTTCCATTCCCTGACCAAGGAGCAGATACGCCAGATTGTCGACCTGATGCTGGCATCGGTAACCCAGCAGCTGCAGGAGAAAGGCATCACGCTTGAAGTAACTGACGCCGCCAAGGACTTCCTCGGTGAAAAAGGCTACGACGAGGTCTATGGTGCCCGGCCGCTGCGGCGGGTTATTCAGGACATGGTTGAAGATAAATTGTCAGAAGACCTCCTCCGCGGTAATTTCCAGTCAGGAGATACCGTGGTCGTTGACCTGGAAGGAGACCAAATTGTGGTTCACCCCGCCACGGCGGTAGGCGCCTTAATGGGTGAGGAAGATTAATATACGATATGCATATACGTGATTTCGAACAAGGGCGGTAGGCACAAGATGAGGTGACCAGCCGCTCTTTTCAGTTCGCCAAGAAGTCGTTCCCTCATTGAGTGGTAAGCCAGTAAGATAAAGGCAGGCTAGTGATATGGGAGTAGACTGGGGTTTTGCGGGACAAGTTGGTGTCGTTGGCTTTATAATGGTCTTTGTCTTGCTGGTTCTTCTGGCAGTAGTTATATCGCTGACCGGGCTAGTGGTCAGGAAAACCAGCACCACCAAGAACAAAACTGATAATACTCAGAAAGGAGCTTAGGAATTGGCACAAGAGACTATAGAAGTACCCATAACCGGCAAGATTCTCAAGGTCAATGTCAATGTGGGGGATGAGGTTAAAGAGGGGGATGTACTCTGCCTGTTGGAGTCAATGAAGATGGAAAATCCCATTCTGGCCCCAGTGAACGGCACTATCACGCAAGTAGGGATTACAGTTGAGCAGACAGTTCAGCCTGGTGCGATAGTCGCAATCATCGAATACTAAAAAGCGGGTGATTCGTGTTCGGATTTTTTGAAACTGGGTTTCAGTTTTTTTATTGGGGCAACCTATTGATGCTTCTCATCGGAGGGGTTCTAATCTACTTGGGTATTGCCAAGAAGATGGAGCCCCTTTTGTTGGTGCCCATAGGTTTTGGCATCATGTTAATTAATCTTCCCCTTGGCGGACTGATGGACTATGAGCTACAGATACCTAACACCACGGGAATGCCAGCCAAAGTAATCAGCATTGAGGTAGATGAAACCAGCAAGTTCCGGGAAAACGATGTTATTTTAAGATTAGACTCAGGTGAGGTCCTGGCGCCGGTCGGTGGCAGGATTAAGGAATTCACCGTTTCACCGGGTCAGGAAGTTGAGCCGGGTGAAGTAATGGCAGTATTGATAACTACTGCCCAGACTCCGTTACCGACCAAACCAGCAGGCCTACTCTCCAGAATATTCCAGTACGGGATAATGTGGCAGATTATACCACCTCTCATCTTCCTCTGCCTGGGGGCATTGACCGACTTTGGACCGATGATAGCCAACCCGAGAACCCTGTTGCTCGGTGCCGCGGCTCAATTTGGTGTCTATTTCGCCTTTTTTGCCGCTTTAGCCACCAATTTTTTTATGCCAGAAGGGTTCACCATCGCCGAGGCAGCTTCCATAGGGATAATCGGTGGGGCTGAGGGACCAACCACAATTTACGTTACCTCCCTTCTTGCCCCCCACATAATAGGGGCTACCGCAGTTGCCTGTTATTCTTATATGGCGCTGGTGCCGATTATCCAGCCGCCAATTATAAATTTGCTCACAACTAAAAAAGAGAGAGCGATATATATGAAACCACAGTTGCGTGAAGTCGCAACACGGGAGAAAATATTGTTCCCCGTAATTTCAGCAGTGATTATAATACTGTTTGTCCCTATGTCAGCCCCGCTTATCGGCTGCTTCATGGTGGGGAATCTGTTTATGACCTGCGGTGTTACTGATAGGCTCAGCAAGACGTCACAAACGGCATTGATAGACATCCTGACCATCTTCCTGACGCTGGCGATAGGCGCCACCATGTCCGCCGATAACTTCCTCCAGCCCAAGACTTTAATGGTCCTGGTGCTGGGAGTGGTGGCTTTTGCTACGGCTACTGCCGCTGGTGTTTTAATGGCTAAATTGATGAACCTCTTTTCTAAGGAAAAAATCAATCCAATGATAGGTGCTGCCGGTGTCTCGGCGGTACCCATGGCAGCCCGGGTGGTGCAGGTAATGGGGCAGAAGGAAAACCCGAGAAACTTTCTCTTAATGCACGCCATGGGACCCAATGTCGCCGGCGCTATCGGTGCGGCTATTGCCGGTGGCGTGTTCCTAGGTATGATTGGCTGATATAAGAGTATTTATTGACCTCACCCCCTTTACCCGTTTAGAGTTCCCATCGGGGTTTTATCCCCTTGCTTAATTGCCGAAAATCGAGTAAATTCATTCTGTGAGCAAGTCGGATAGGCGCACTGTTTTCGTCTGTCAGCAGTGCGGCAGGGAAAGCCTGAAGTGGCTGGGACGCTGCCCTGATTGCCAGGCATGGAACAGCTTCGTTGAGGTGACCGCCGCCGTCACTTCAGGTGCGCCGCGCTCCCCTTCTCAAACGAGCCCTCCACAGCAGTTGTCTCAGGTCGCCCTTGAGTTGGCCCATCGTATTCCCCTTCCCATCTCGGAGTTCAACCGGGTGCTCGGCGGCGGGCTGGTGCTCGGCTCACTGGTGCTCATCAGCGGCGACCCCGGCATCGGCAAATCAACGCTCCTTTTGCAGGCATCGGCGGCCATGGCCGGGGACAGGGGGACCGTGGCCTATGTCTCCGGCGAGGAGACGCAGCACCAGATCAAGCTGAGAGCGGAAAGACTGGGCATCACCGGTGAAGGGCTCTTTCTTGTGGCCGAGACCGACCTCGGGATAATCATTGACCAGCTTGACCGGCTCTCACCGGGACTGGTGGTCATCGATTCCATACAGACCGTCTATCTGCCCGAAATGGCAACAACACCGGGCAGCGTGGCCCAGGTCCGGGAGTGCACCCTGCGTCTCATGCACTGGGCCAAGCTCAACGCGGTTCCGGTATTCATCGCCGGGCATGTCACCAAAGACGGCACCATCGCCGGGCCGCGCATTCTGGAGCATATCGTGGACGTGGTGCTCTACTTTGAAGGCGACCCCTTCAGCGCGTACCGCCTGCTTCGCGGCGTGAAAAACCGCTTCGGCTCCACCAATGAAGTCGGTGTCTTTGAAATGAAAGAGCAGGGACTGGTTGAGGTGGAAAATCCCTCAAAGGCCTTTATCTCACAGCGCCCCGCCGAGGCCATCGGCTCGGTCGTCGTCTCCACCCTCGAGGGCAGCCGTCCGCTGCTGGTTGAGATTCAGGCGCTGACCACCTATACCAGCTTCGGCTATCCCCGGCGTACCGCCAACGGCGTTGATTTCAATCGTTTGCTGCTGGTTACGGCAGTGCTGACCCAGCGCCTCGGCCTGCGCCTGGGCAATCAGGACATCATGGTGAACGTGACCGGCGGCCTCAAAATCAACGAGCCGGCGGCTGACCTGGGCATCGCCCTGGCCATTGCCTCCAGCTTCCGCGATAGCATTGTTGACCCCGGTATGGTGGCCATTGGTGAAGTCGGTCTGAGCGGGGAACTGCGCGCCGCCTCCCAGATTGAGCGCCGCATCGCCGAGGCCGCCAGACTGGGCTTTCCGCGCTGCCTGGTGCCGAAGGTCGGCTCAACTATCAGCCCGCCGCCGAAAGGCATTGAGCTTATTCCGGTCAGCACGGTGCGGGAAGCGATAAGC
>DAOUDY010000147.1:0-19381 GCA_034430755.1 Dehalococcoidales bacterium | reverse complement strand
GAAAGGTAAAGCTGCTTCATGGCTGCCTTCAGCAGGCCCTGGGCGGCCTCTTCCACCTGGCAGAAATCCCGGATTTCCGATGGCGTCATATCGGCGTTGCTGGTGAGGCGCGTTCCCCGGAACCGCTCCCTTTGCAGGGAACGGGCGGCGATAACCCTGGCCTGAACGGTGGCTGATGACTCTCCCAGGCGCTCATCGGTCAGTTTCTCGTAATCAATGTGCGGCACTTCGATGAAGATGTCCACCCGGTCGATAAATGGGCCGCTGATACGCCGCTGGTAACGTGATACCAGGCCCGGGGAGCAGGTGCACTTGTGGAATGGGTCGCCGTAGTAACCGCAGGGACAGGGGTTCATGGCACCGACCAGCATGAAACTGGACGGGAAGGTCACGCTGCCCTGTGCCCGGCTGATGGTGACCATCTTGTCTTCCAGCGGCTGGCGCAGCACCTCAAGCAGGGAATGGCCGAATTCAGGCAGCTCATCGAGGAAGAGCACACCGCGGTGACTGAGGCTGATTTCACCAGGTCTGGGCCAGTGCCCGCCGCCAACGAGGCCGGCATGGGATATGGTGTAGTGCGGGGCGCGGAAAGGCCTTTGTCGGATAACGGGGGTATCCGGTGGGAGCAGTCCACTGACGCTGTAAATCTTGGTCACCTCCAGCGCTTCCTCACCGGTCATCGGCGGCAGTATTGAGGGCAGGGCACGTGCCAGCAACGTCTTACCGCTGCCCGGCGGGCCGTTCATAATCACATTATGACCGCCGGCGGCGGCCACCTCCAGCGCTCTTTTCACATGCTCCTGTCCCTTTATCTCCGCCAGGTCGGTGGTGGGCGTGACCGGCTGCTTGAAAGTCATCTCGGCTTCATCAGCCTTATATTCCGGAATGGTGATTTCACCCTGAAGATGGCCGACCAGTTGCACCAGCGAGGCGGCGGGTATGATTTTCGCGCCCTCAATGAGAGAGGCCTCTCTGGCATCGACCTCAGGCACAATGATGGACGCAATGTTTTTCTCTTTGGCCAGGGCGACCATGGGCAGGATGCCGCGGGTGTGGCGCAGGCTGCCATCCAGGGATAGCTCACCGAGGAAGATGGCCCGGGAACCATCAGCGCTCACCTGCTCGGAGCTGAGCAGGATGCCCAGGGCAATGGGCAGGTCATACGAAGGGCCGGCTTTTTTCAGGTCGGCCGGTGCCAGGTTCACCACGATGCGCTTCATCGGGAAGGTGAAGCCGGAATTGCGGATGGCAGCGCGGACTCTTTCTCTCGCTTCCTGGACGGCGGCGTCAGGCAGGCCGACAATGGTCATGGCCGGCAGGCCACTGGAAATATCCACCTCCACGTCCACCAGATGACCTTGCAGACCGATGACAGCGGCCGTTTTTACCTTGGCTAACATGGTTCGATGCTACATATGTTACTGCGGTGGGTTCAGCGTGTCAAAACCGGATATCTATAGTGCTGCCGCTTCGCCAATCAGACCGAAGAGATGAAACACAACGAACACGATGAGTGCCGAAATCAGCGCCCCGGCCACGGTCTGGGTCAGCGAGTGGTATTTCAACTCGATTCTTGACCAGGCTATGGGCGGCACGAGTACGGCGGCGAAGGCACCGGTGGCTCCGTAAGTAATGATAAGAACGGTAACCGAACCGGCGGCAAAGGCGGTGTGCAGGCTGATTTTCCAGGTAAAATTAATCAGCATAAAAACGAGCATCGCGGCTAGTGTCGCCACCATGGTGGCAAACAGGACCAGCGGCGCATTCAGAGAGAAAAGTGTGACACAGCAGACAATGGTGCACAGGCAGGCTACCAGATATATCTGGTTCCTCTGCTGACGGACCTTGATAAAAATTCCGTCAACTCTATCTTTATGCACCAGATAGAGGATGACCAGGAAAATGGGCAGCACGGTGAACCCGATCAGAAGCAGCGACCATTTAAGGCCATCACTGAAACTGGAGGTTGACTGAAAGGAGAGAAATATCACGACGGCCAGGCTGACGATAAAAGGGTTCAGCACGGCGGACGTGAGATTAGCCAGCTGTCGTTTCATCTGCTCCTCTTTTTTGTCCTCCATAACAGTATCATTATACTACAGTAAAGTAGCAACTGTCGCCTTCTGAAGGTCAACGCCCCAGGAGGCGCCTTCTTTGAGCGTGTTTTAAGCTGTGATATAATACATATGAGGTTGTTGGTATTATGTTAGACAGGCTGGAGAGAATAGAGCAGAGATACCGGGAGCTCGACCGGCGGATGTCCAGGCCTGAGGTTGCCTCCGACCTGAAGCAGCTGCAGGAGCTGGCTCAGGAGAGGGCCGGCCTTGCGGAAGTGGTGGCCAAGTACCGGGAGTACAAGGATACTTCAAAATCGCTGGCCGAGACCAGGGCGATGCTGGATGACGGCCTTGACGAGGAGATGGCCGAGCTGGCCAGGCAGGAAGTGACCAGTCTGGAATCGCGGCAGGAGAGACTGCTTCAGGAATTGAAAATCGCCCTCCTTCCCAGAGACCCCAACGATGAGAAGGACATCATCATGGAAATACGGGCCGGGGCGGGGGGCGAGGAGGCCGGGCTTTTTGCCGCCGACCTTTTTCGCATGTACAGCCGCTACGCCCAGTCAAAGGGCTGGGGAACGGACGTAATCAGCGTAAACGAAAGCGGCATCGGTGGTATCAAGGAAATCATCTTTGAGGTGAAAGGGAGAGGTGCCTACAGCCGGTTGAAATATGAAAGCGGCGTTCACCGGGTACAGCGTGTCCCGCTGACCGAATCCTCGGGGCGTATTCATACCTCAACGGCCACGGTGGCGGTGCTGCCCAAGGCGGAGGAGGTGGACATAGAGGTTGACCCTGATGACCTGAAGATAGACATTTTCCACAGCGGCGGTGCCGGCGGGCAGAACGTGAACAAGGTGGCCACCGCCGTCCGCATGACCTATCTCCCCACGGGAATGGTCGTCACCTGCCAGGACGAGCGCTCGCAGCTCCAGAACAAACTGCGGGCGATGTCGGTGCTGCGCTCAAGGCTGCTGGATATTGAGCGGCGCAAACAGGAGGAGAAAATAACCTCGGAGCGCCGCTCGCAGGTGGGAACGGGCGACCGTGCTGAAAAGATACGGACCTATAATTTCCCCCAGGACCGTGTCTCTGACCACCGCATCAACCTCACCCTGCGTAATCTCCCCCGCATTCTTGAGGGAGAGATTGACGAACTGGTTGACGCTCTGGCCACCAGTTCCCAGGCCAGACAGCTAGAGGAAAAACTGGCGTGACCATGCAGCAGATTCTTGGCCGGGCAAGGGAAGTGCTGGCCCGGAACAACATTGAAGAAGCTCAACTGGAAGGCGAAATCCTGCTCAGGCATGCGCTCAAGATAGACCGGGCAAGGCTGTATTGCGAACTCGACCGTGAGCTCAGCGACGAGCAGGAGGACAGGTTCTGGCATCTGGTTCAGCGCCGTCTGAGCGGGGAGCCCACGGCCTATATCGCCGGGCACCGGGAGTTCTACGGCCTCGATTTCTATATTGACCGCCGCGTTTTGATTCCCCGGCCGGAGACGGAGCTGCTGGTGGAAAAGGCGCTCGAAGTGGCCCGGACACGTACCATGGATACCGTTGCCGATGTCGGAACCGGCTGTGGCGCCATTGCCGTCAGCCTGGCCCTGAATCTTGCACACATAAAAATCTGCGCCTCTGATATATCCGCAGATGCCCTGGAGGTGGCGCGTATCAATTGCCAGAAACATGGCGTTGTCGACCGCATACAGTTACTGCGGGGCGATATGCTGGAGCCGCTGCCGGAGCCGGTCGACCTTATCGTGGCCAATCTGCCCTATGTAGCGAAGCAGGAAATCTCACGGGCCGGGCTGGCCGATTTCGAGCCGCGTGCAGCACTGGATGGCGGCCGGGATGGGCTTGATAAGATAAGGCGACTGTGCCAGCAGGCTGTAGACAAGCTGAGGCCTCAGGGCGTTATACTGCTGGAGATTGGGCAGGGGCAGGGCGGACCGGTGACCAGGCTGATGCAGCGCTGCTTTCCGTCGGCATCGGTTGAGGTCATGCCGGACCTGCGGGGCATCGAACGGGTTATCAGTCTTTGCTTGACACCGAGCCAGTCTGGTGCTAAATTAACTCTTTGAGCTCTGGTGGTAACGTTACAATAAATGAGGTAAGCTAACCGTGAATATGATTGTCTGTGTCAAACAGGTGATAGACCCCGAAGCACCCCCCTCCAGTTTCAAGGTCGATGAAGCCAGCAATAAGGTGTTGCCACCGGCCGGTGTGCCCCCGGTAATCAGCCCCTTTGATGAGAACGCCGTGGAAGCGGCATTGCGAATCAAAGACGCTCGGGGAGGCAAAATCACCGTCCTCAGCATGGGCGTCAACCTGCTGCGCGAGGTGGTGAAAAAGCCGCTCTCCATGGGTGCTGATGAGCTTGTCCTGCTTGAAGATGAGGCTTTCGTCGGTGGTGATAGCTGGTCAAATGCCCGTGCCCTGGCGATGGCCATCCGGAAAATCGGCCAATACGACCTCATTTTCTGCGGCCGGCAGGCGGCCGACTGGGATGATGGTCAGGTGGGCTCGGGTATTGCCGAGATACTGGGCTTGCCCAGCGTTACCCTGGCCAGGAAAATAGACGCCGCCGATGGTAAAGCGCGGGTGGAGCGGGTGACCGCCGATGGCTATGAAGTCATTGAAGTATCGCTGCCGGCGCTGATTACGGTCAGCAACGAGCTTGGTGAAGCCCGCTATCCGACCATAAAAGGCATTATGGCGGCGAAAAAGATAGAGCCGCTCGTCTGGAAGCCGGCCGATATCGGCCTTGAGCCGGCAGAGAGTGGGGCGGCGGGCCGCAGAGTGAATCTGGAAAAACTTTACCAGCCGGCTCACGAGGGCGAGTGCGATATCATCGAGGGGGAAAGCCCGGAGGAAGGCGGCGTCAACCTCGCGCTTAAACTCAGGGAAGCAAAATTATTGTAAATGATGGTCATTATCATGATATCTGGAGGTAGTTAGACTTGGCAGAATACCGGGGCGTTATGGTTCATGCCGAGGTTGCGGAAGGGAAGCTGGCGGCCATTGCCACCGAACTGCTGGGTTGCGGCCGGAAACTGGCTGATGACCTCGGCGAGGAACTGAGTGCGGTCATTGCGGGCAGCGGGGTAAGCGGCTTAGCCCGGGAGGCCATTAACTTTGGTGCCGATAAAGTATATGTCGTTGATGATGCTCTGTTGCAGGAGTACCGGCCTGATACCCATGTTGCGGTGATGGAGAAGGTGGTCAGGCAGGTGAAGCCCGGCATTTTGCTTATCGGGCAGACGTCTATTGGCCGTGACCTGGCGCCAAGGCTGGCTTTCCGGCTGGAGACGACGGCCACTCTGGACTGTATAGAGCTGGCTATCGACCCCGGTTCAAAACGCCTGCTGCGCACCAAACCGGTCTACGGAGGCAATGCCCGGGCCGTTTTCACCAGCGAGTTTGACCCGCAGATAGCCACGGTGAGAGCCAAGGCCATGACGCCGCTTGCGCCGGATGCATCAAGGAAGGGAGAGGTGGTAGCCATTGAGGCGGGGCTGGACCCGGCCACAGTAAGGACCGAAGTTATAGAGAAGGTCAAGCAGGAGGTCGAGGGCATAAGCCTTGAGGCGGCCGAGGTGGTGGTCAGTGGCGGGAGGGGTATCGGCGGTGCCGATGGCTTCAAGCAGCTGGAGGAACTGGCGGGGGTGCTGAAGGGGGCGATGGGTGCCAGCCGGCCCCCCTGTGATAACGGCTGGGTGCCTGATGTGCGCCAGATAGGGCTCACCGGGAAAATAGTGGCCCCTGACCTTTATATTGCCGTTGCCCTCTCCGGTTCCAGCCAGCACATGGCGGGCTGTTCCGGGTGCAAGAACATCGTGGCCATCAATAAAGACCCGGAGGCCAACATCTTTCGCGAGGCACGCTTCGGCGTCGTCGGAGACTGGAAGAAGGTGCTGCCCGCCTTCACCGAAAAGGTCAGGGAATTGCTGGCTGAATAGTCGCCCTTAAAAAGATGGGCCTTGAATTTCCGATTGAATTCGTGTATTATATAAAACTAGTTACTTGAGATTCCCAATATACTTTAGTGAGGTGGCAAAGCATGCAAAAATTGAGAATTATCTGCCTACTGATTGTAAGTCTGCTGGCGATTTCTCCAGCCGGTGTGGTATTTGCCCAGGAGGAGCCGCAGTACGCCCTGTCGCTCACGCCCACTGACGGTGTGTACAGTACCATCATGGTGGCGGGCCGGGAAAAGGACATCCGGGTGGACCTGGAAAACATTGGCGAGGAGGCGGTGACCAAGCTCGCCATCAAAAGTGAAATACCGGACGGGTGGACGATCAAATATGACCCGCCCAGGATAGCATCGCTGGCGGCCTATGACGACGAGCGAATTTATGCCTCGGTAACAGCGCCAGAAGGTACCGCTACGGGCGATTACTTTGTCAAGCTCTGGGTCGAAGGTGAGCAGGCTTCTACCGAAAAAATCGAAATCAGGGTTACCGTGAAAACGATAGAAAGGGTAGAGACAATTGAGGTATCGGTGGTACACCCCACCGTTGAGGCGATTGCCGGCAGTGATTTCGTCTTTGAGGTGGAATTCAAGTACGCCGGCGATATTCTGGGTGAACCCAGGTCCTTCGACCTTATCCACACCGCTCCACAGGGATGGGAGGTCTATATGACCCCCCAGTACGAGAAGGACAAACATATCTCTGCCATTGACCTCAAGCCTAGCGGCGTGGCTTTTTCCGATAAAACCAGGCTGGTGGCCACGGCGCCTTTCTGGCCCCTGCCCGAGCCCGGCGATTACAAGATAGTTCTGGACGTGGTCTCCGACGACCTGAAAGGCACTGTCGAGCTTAAGGCAGTTATCACCGCCAGTTACACTCTACTTCTGGCTCCATCGGGCCAGCGTTACGATACCAAGGCCAAAGCCGGTCGTGATAACTATTTTTCCATTGAAGTTGGTAATCTGGGCACGGCGCCCATTGATAAAATCACCTTCTCGTCCAATAAACCGGAGGGATGGTCAATTGAGTTCAAGCCAGAGCAGGTGGACTCACTGGAGGCGCTGAAGACCCAGACCGTAGAGATAAATATCAAACCGCCACCGGAGACAATTTCGGGCGATTACATGATAAGTGTCCGGGCTTCCGGAGTCCAGAAAACTTCGGAGCAGATAAATATCAGGGTTACCGTGGAGACGCCCACCGTCTGGGGATGGGTCGGCGTGGCCATCATCGCCATTGTCGTGGTGGGGCTGGTGGTTATCTTCATGCGGTTTAGTCGGCGATAGTCTATGAGTGATACTTTAGCCATAGAAGCAAACGAACTGACCAAGCGCTACGATGGGGTTACCGTCGTTGACCACCTCAGCCTTCAGGTGAGGGAAAATGAGGTATTCGGCTTGCTTGGCCCTAACGGCGCCGGCAAAACAACGACCATCCTCATGATGCTGGGCTTGACCGAGCCGGCTTCAGGTTCGGTCAGTGTGCTTGGCTTCAACCCAACACGCGAGCCGCTAAAGGTCAAGCGTCAGGCTGGGTATCTGCCGGAAAGGGTGGGCTTCTATGAAAACCTCACCGCCCGGGAAAACCTGAGGTTCATCGCCGATTTGAACGGCATTGACTATGCTGAAGCAAACCGGCGGGCCGATGAGGTGCTGGCAAAGGTTGGCCTTACCGAGAGCGAGATAATGGAGAAGGTGGGGCCGAATCGAAACATAGAGAAAACGGTGGGCAAGTATTCCCGCGGCATGAAGCAGAGGCTTGGCATTGCCGAAGTTCTGATCAAAAGGCCAAGTCTGGTTTTCCTCGATGAGCCAACTGCCGGTCTGGACCCCAAGGGTATTAACCAGCTCCTCGACCTCATAGAGGGTCTGCCCAAGATGGGGACAACGGTGGTGCTTTCGTCACATCAGCTCTATCAGGTGCAGCGGGTGTGCCACAACATCGGCATCCTGGCCAAAGGGAAGATGGTGATTCAGGGGGCCATTGATAAGCTGGGCCGGGAGGCGCTGGCCGGAGGCCGGTTCCGGATTGAGGTGGAAACCGAGGAGCCAAGTGAGAAGCTCATTAAGGTGCTCCGGGGCATCAAGGGTGTGGTTGACCTTGAGGTCAGGGAGAACATGCTCATCATCAGCGCCGATGCCGATTTACGGCGGGAGGTCTCCAAGGCCATAGTGCAGCACAATTTCCCGCTGATTCAGATGAAGGTCCAGGAATTCTCCCTGGATGATATTTATATGAAATATTTCCGAGAGGAATAAGGCGGTCAATGTTAGCTATTTTACGTAAAGAACTAGCTGATTATGTTACCAGCATCCGGTTTCTCGCTTCTTTTCTTCTGGTAATAGTGGTTAGTGTTACTGGCCTGGTGGCCGCCTCGCAGGGCATCCGTTCGGCGAACCTTCCCGAAGGAATTGTCTTCCTGGGTCTGTTTACCACATCGGGAACGGTAATACCCTCGCTCACTTACCTTGTCTCCCTGCTCATTCCCATTATCGGCATTGCCCTGGGCTTTGATGCCATCAACAGCGAGCGGGCTGGTGGTACACTGAGCCGGGTCCTGGCCCAGCCCGTTTTCCGCGACAGCGTCATCAATGGTAAATTCCTCGCTGGTGTGGTCACCCTGTCTATCATGGTGGGCACCATGCTGCTGCTGGTAGGAGGCTACGGGTTGAGCATGATCGGAGTGCCGCCGACTCCGGAGGAAATCATCAGGCTCTTTTTCTATTTCTTCATGACCATTGTCTACGGGGCATTCTGGATGGGCCTGGCGATACTCTTTTCCATCGTCTTTCGTCGCGTGGCCGCCTCGTTGCTGTTCTCGCTCGCTCTGTGGTTATTCTTCAGCATTTTTATACTGCTCATTGCTCCGGGAATTGCCAATGCGCTGGCACCAGCCGGTGACGGCACGGAGGCAGAACTGATGCGCAATTTTGAAGTGCAGCAGATGGTAACGCGGTTTTCCCCGAACATACTGTTCCAGGAAGCAACTACCGTTTTGCTGGTACCACTGGTGCGCAGCCTGGGGATGGTGACCTCAAGCCAGGCCACTTACATGGTGGCCAATCCCCTGAGCCTCGGCCAGAGCATCCTCATCGTCTGGCCCCACATCGTCGGCCTGATAAGCCTCAGTGCCGTGTGCTTCGCCATGAGCTACGTGCTGTTTATGCGGCAGGAAATAAGGGCCACGTAATCAGTGCCATTTAGCGCGGTCAGGCTTTTTCCTCGGCTTTCTGGGCGATTATCCTCTGGCTGATTTGTGCCGGCACCTCTTCATAGTGGCTGAATTCCGTGCTGTAGGTGCCTCTGCCCTGGGTCATTGACTTGAGGTCAATAGAATAGCGCAGCACCTCCGCCAGCGGCACCTGGGCCTCGATTATATTGGTATCGCCGGACGGGTTCATCCCCTGTACGTGGGCGCGCTTGGTGTTGAGGTCGCCGATGATGTCGCCGGTGAGGTCGTTGGGGATGGTTATCCGGATATTCATGATGGGCTCGAGGAGGATTGGCTGCCCCTGGGAAAGCCCTTTCTTCATCGCCTGTGCGCCGGCAATCTTGAAGCAGATTTCCGATGAGTCCACCGGATGGAAGCTGCCGTCGTACAGCGTTGCCTTGACATCTACCACCGGATGATGCGCCAGCACGCCGTCCTGAACCGCCTCCTGGAAGCCCTTCTCCACCGCCGGGATGTAGTTCTTGGGCACCGTACCGCCTACAACCCTCGAGGCGAACTCGTTGCCGGTGCCGCGGGGCAGGGGCTCCAGTTCCATGATGACATGGCCGTACTGGCCGTGGCCTCCGGACTGTTTCCTGTGCTTGTATTCGGCGTTCGGTACCGACGCGGTAATGGTCTCCTTGTAGGGCACTCTGGGCGTCTCCAGAATAACGCTGACGCCGAACTTGCGCTGCATCTTTTCCGCTGCCGCCTCAAGCTGGGTATCTCCCATGCCGGAAAGCAGGGTCTCACCGGTGTCAGGTTCGCGGCGTACGCGCAGAGTCTGGTCTTCCTCGGTGATGCGGGAGAGCGCTGTCCCCATCTTATCAAGGTCGGCTTTGGTCTTCGGGTAAACCGCCTCATCGAAGACGGGCACCGGGAAGACGATGGGGGCAAGCTTGATGGGCTTGTTCTGGGCGGAAAGAGTATCACCGGTGTTGGTCACATTCAGCTTGGCCACCGCCCCGATGTCCCCGGCGCTTGCTTTGGGCACCGGCTCCTGATTTTTACCCCGCAGCATGAAGAGCTGGCCAATCCGCTCGGCACTGCCTCTGGTGGCATTCCAGACCTGTGAGTTGCTGTCGATGGCGCCGCTGTACACCCGGAAGTAGGTGAGCTTGCCGACATACGGGTCGGCGGTCGTCTTGAACACGAGCGCCGCCAGAGGGCCATCAGCTTTGGGTTCGATTTTTTCCTCCTTGGCATCGGTCATTGCCACCACCTCACGCTCCGCCGGGGATGGCAGATAGTCGACCATCGCGTCCAGAAGCTCGTCGATGCCCACGTTCTGCAGCGCTGAGCCGGCCATGATGGGGAAAACACTGCCGCTCGCCACAGCTTTTTTCAGTCCATTTCTCAGTTCTTCTGAAGTTAGCTCCTCGCCACCCAGATATTTCTCGATGAGCGCATCTTCCGTTTCCGCCGCCGCCTCGATGAGCTTTTCACGGAAGGTATTCACCTGACCTTCCAGCGCTGATGGAATCTCTCCTTCTTTCGGCGGTGAGCCGGTGTAGGCTTTCAGGGCGAGCAGGTCGATGATGCCCTGGAAGTCATTCTGGGCACCGATGGGTATCTGTAGCGGCAGGCACCTGGGACCGAACTTGGCCTGGATATCATTCACCGTCTTGAAAAAATCGGCATTCTCTCTATCCATCTTGTTCACGAAGATGAGACGGGGCAGACTGGCCTCCTGGCAGTATCCCCAGACCTGCTCGGTGCCCACTTCCACGCCTGAGGCGGCGCAGATGACGATGACGGCGCCTTCGCTGACCCGGATTCCCGCCTTCACCTCGCCGATGAAGTCACTGTAGCCGGGGATATCAATGAGGTTGACTTTGGTTTCCCGCCACGGGCATGGGAGCAGGCTAAGGTTGATGCTTATCTTGCGCTTTATCTCATCGGGGTCATAGTCCGAGGTGCTTGACCCGTCGTCAACTTTGCCCAGCCGATTGACTGCCTTGGCGGTAAAAAGCATTGCTTCCGCGGCTGATGTTTTCCCGGCACCCGCATGCGACAGCAAGGCAATATTCCTGATGTTTTCCGGACCGAACTGCTGCATGGAATCACTGTCCTCCCAAAAACGTTCCAGACTATTATACCCGTTGTTGCTCGCTCACGGCAAGTTGGCCGACGGTTAACGGGCGCGCCGCCGGAAAAGCCGGGGGATGAACCACAAAAGCAGGATGATGCTGAAGAACGGGACGGGAAACGAGGCGCTGCCACCGCCCTCGCCGGTGATGATGGTGGCCGGGGCTACGGTTGGCTCGGCGCGGGTAACGCGCTCATCTTTTATTTCATAAGCGTAAAGCTCTTCATCGATGAACTCTTTGGGTATCCATCCCAGCGGATTTTTCCGGCCGGTAGCTTCCGCCCAGACCCAGCCCTCCTCGCCGTCCATTTCGAAGCTGCTTCCCTTCTTGTACTCCGGCAGATAGACCATGGCGGCGGTATGGCCGGGGGCAACGGCAATCGCGGAACGGTAGCCGGCACCTTTATACATCACGGCCAGCAGCACCGTGCTGTCCTCGCAGTCACCATGACCGAAGCCGTTTTGCGCTATTTTATCGGCCAGTTCGTCGGCATTCTGGGCAAACTCGTCATGCTGGAACTGGTCCTTGTCCGGCGTGTACCGGACACGGTCGCGCACATAGTAAAATATCTTCTCCGCCCTCTGTACGCGGTCGGGATACTGGCTCAGCATCCCTTCGCCCAGGCGGTAGGCTGCGTCCGCTTCTTCTCCCAGGCTTTCAAAGGCGATGACGGGACGGAACCCCTTTTCGCATACCTGGTAAAAACCATCGGCGCCGGCGGCCCGGGTGCGGCTTATATCCCAGTCATCAAAGATATCATCGCCCGTGGTGCGGAACTCCTGAGAGCCGGTTGCCAGGGCGTAACCATTGGCGGCCAGACCGGAAACCAGCACCATAACCAGAATGAGAATCAGTTTCCGGTTTTTCATAGCGGTATTGTCAGCGCGGCGTGCAGTATCAGGCCGAAGAAAACCAGATAGCCGAAAACGCTGATGCCCACGGCCACCGGCTCGGGCTCAATGCTGGCGAAGGGAATCTTGGGGGTCAGCCTGTCCACGATATAGAACAGGGCGACGCCAATGAGCAGGCTCACCACGAAGCTCAGTGCCAGCAGCCCCAGCCTCCTGAAGTCGAAGAAGTAGGTGAGGAGCGGGCCGCCAACTACCGTCGGCGCCGTCAATGCCCCGTGAATAACCAGTCCGGTGAGGATGAAAAAACCGGCGATGAACAGCCCCGTGGCCACCGGGCTTTCGCCGATGCGCTGGCGGTGCGGGATGTGGGGGGTGAGCGCATCAAAGGCGCGAATGCCAAGCCAGGCAAGCAGGGTGCAGATAATGACCAGCCATATTGTCTTTGCCATCCAGATGAGTGCCAGAATCCAGAATGGTAGTGCCAGTCCCAGTTCGTTCATGATGGTTTACCTCCTTAGTCAAGAAAGAGCGGCGTGACGTAAGTTTCAATGATGGCTGCCGGCAGCAAAAGGGCGAAGGCCAGCGCCATATACCTGATGTTCTGCTTCAGGTTGGGACGCAGCTGGCTTCTTCTTTTCTTTGAAATGAGGGCGATTAGCGCCATCGTGCCGAAGCTTAGCGCGGCCGCCTCGCCGATAATCAGCGCCGGAAGCTCAAATATGCCGTGTGGCAGCAAAGCAGCCAGCAGCAGGCCGGCTGATTCCTGTTTTATCACGGTGACGGAGACGAAGGAGAGAAGCCAGCCGTTGACCGTCAGCGCGATTGCGGGCACCAGGCAGAGAAGCGGGCTTAAGATGAAGCTGAAAAGCAGAGCCGAGACGTTTTTCAGAAATATGAAGGCGGCCGTGGATAATTGGAACGGGCCGAGGACTTTGGCCAGCTCCTCGAGAGCCGCCAGGTCCTCGGCAAAGACATTTACTGTGTCATCAGGCATCGCCAGACCGAATGCCATACCGGTGGCAAACAACCCCACGGCAACCAGAATCCACCCTCGGTAGCTCATCTGACCTGCGTCCTATCTGGCACCCCATTTATCGTAATGGACTATCTCGTCGAGCTCTTTTCTCGTTCTGGGCTCTTTGGTCTCGTCAGGGTAACCGAGCGGCGTCATCACCACCACGCGGTAGCCCTCGGGTACCGATAGTATGCTGGCGGCCTTTTTGGCATCGAAGAGCCCCACGTACACCGTGCCCAGCCCCAGGGAGTGGGCGGCCAGCACCAGGTTCTGCATGGCCAGGGCAACGTCAAACATAAACCAGTCGCCTTTATCCGTGGTCACCTCGCCGCTCTTGTAGCCGGCTTTCCCCAGTTCGGTGCAGCCAACGATGACCAGCGGCGCATTCCTGATAGCATCCCGGGCCGGGTTGGTCTCGCTCAACGTATCGGAGAGTTTGCTTTTGATTTCGGCATTCCGCACCACCACAAAGTGCCAGCACTGCGTGTTGGCCCAGGATGGTGCCTGGCGTGCGGCCTCGAGCACTGTCTCCAGCGTTTTGTCATTCACCGCATCGGGTTTGTATTTGCGTATACTTCTCCGGGTGCGAATCGCTTCCAGGACTTCCATTAATCCTCCTTCTGGATAATCTCTATTCGTCCTCCCAGGCGCCCCTGCCGATGAGTGAGACAAAGCGGCAGCCGCCCAGGTTCTCAATCCGGTTTTTCTTCCTCTGACGAGTAACCTTTACCAGCTCCTGCAGGTAACGTGAGCCTACCGGGATGACCATCCGTCCGCCGATGGCCAGTTGCGATATCAGTTCCGCAGGCACACTTGGCGCGCCGGCGGTAACCAGTATCGCTTCGTAGGGGGCTTCCTCCGGCCAGCCCAGGGTTTCCCCGGACAGGTGGATTTCAATATTGCCATAACCCAGACTATCGGTCACCTTTCTGGCCGTCTCCGCCAGCTTCGGCAGGCGCTCCACGGTGACTACGTGCCGGGCCAGTTCCGCGAGAATCGCCGCCTGATAGCCGCTGCCCGTCCCGATTTCCAGCACCTTTTCCGTGCCGGTCAGTTCCAGCGCCTCGGTCATCAGGGCGATGATAAAGGGCTGCGAGATGGTCTGTTCCAGGCCGATGGGCAACGGGATATCTTCGTAGGCAAGGTGGCGGTTTTCCTCCGGCACGAATCGCTCGCGTGGTATGCGGGCCATGACCTCGAGGACCCGCCTGTCCTTTATTTCCCTGCTAAGGTGCTCAATTAACCTGGCTCTTTCGCTTGCAAAGTCCATCGTTGCCGCCAGGCAGAGAATATTACAAAGCCAGTGCCAGTATAATGAGAATGACCAGTATTGCTCCCGCCAGGATGCCTATCCGGCGCAGCTCGGCATTAATATGCGGATATTTCACGGCGGGAACTTTTGTTTTGGTGACGGCGCCACTGGATAACGGAGCTGAAACCGCGGGCGCATCTTCCGGGGCCGCCGCCGGCGATGCTGCGGGGGCAGAAACAGCCGCTTGTCTCATCTTTTTCTTTTTGCCCTGGAAGGCTCTGCCGCGTCTTGACTTCTTCGGCATGTGGTTTCTCCTCTATCAGGTTCAGGATAATTCTTCGACTACTTTGCCCTGGGATGGGACCTCTCATAGGTGCGCCGGACATGCTCGCTGGTCAGGTGAGTGTAAACCTGCGTGGTGGATATATTGGCATGCCCCAGCAGTTCCTGAACGGCGCGCAGGTCAGCACCACCGCTCAACATGTGGGTGGCGAAGCTGTGCCTCAGCGTGTGCGGGCTTATCTGGGAGTTCAGCCCCGCTGACTTGGCGTACTCCTTCAACTTCTGCCAGAAACCCTGCCTGGTCAGGCGGTCGCCGCGGGGGTTAAGAAAGAGGGCGACCTCAGCCTTTTTATGCGCCAGTTTAGGACGTGTTTCCTCGGTGTACTCCTTGACCAAGCGGGCAGCCTGCTCGTAGATGGGCACGATACGTTCCTTATTTCCCTTGCCGAAACACCTTACATATCCCTCTTCGGTATTGACGTCTCCCAGGTTCAGGCTGACCAATTCGCTTATCCGCATGCCGGAGGCATAGAGCAGTTCCAGCATGGCTTTGTCTCTCTTGGCTTCCAGCGTGTTCATCTTGGTCGGCTGTTCCAGCAGCTGGCGCACCTGGCTGATGCTAATTGGCTTGGGCAGCGACTTTCCCACGCTCGGTGAGCTCATGTTCTCGGTCGGGTCGGTCCTTATGATGCCCTCGGACTTTAAAAAGCCGAAGAAAGACCGTGCCGCTGCCACCTTGCGGGCGATGGTGGTGGCTGCGTACTTCCTCTCCTTGAGATTGAGCATGTAGCTTAACATTGCCTGACGGTTGAAATTGCCCCATGAAGGCATGAGCCCCTGCTTTGCCGCCTCTTCCCCGGCGAAGCTGGCCAGCTGTTGCAAATCGTTCCGGTAAGCATCGAGGGTGTTACCGGAGAACCCTCTCTCCACGGTCAGGTAATTCAGAAAGCTGTTGATGTCTTCTTTCACCGCGCCTCCTCCGAACTGGTGTAACGTATATATTTTAACATAACGTTAGATATTTTAACAGAAATAAATAATATGTCAAATCAGCCTGATAGAAAATAAACATTTATTATAAACAGACGGTTTCGCTTTGTACACCAAAGTAGCTGTGTTAAAATATTCAGGGGGGCAGCGGATTTGGCAAGCGTACTGATTGAGGAACAATTGAACCGGCTGCCGGACAGTCCCGGCGTGTACCTGCTTCGAGATGCGGAAGGGGCAATCCTGTACGTGGGCAAGGCGGCCAGCCTCCATCACCGGGTCAGGTCATATTTCGGCGCCGGCCAGAAGCTATCGCCCAAGCTGCTGAAGATGGTCTCCCGGGTGGCTGACATCGACTTCTACGTGACGTCTTCGGAGCAGGAGGCGCTGATTCTGGAGCTCAACCTAATCAAGCGCCACCACCCCCGCTACAACGTCAGGCTGAAGGATGATAAAACATTCCCCTATCTCAAGATAAATCTCAGGGAGGAATGGCCCGGGGTTCATATCACCCGAAGGCTGGAGCAGGACGGCTCGCGTTACTTTGGCCCGTTTGCCAGTGCCAAGTCAGTGCGCCAGACGCTGAAAATGGTTAAAGGGATTTTCCCCTTTCGCTCCTGCGCCAAACCCATCACGGGGACTGACTCCCGGGCCTGTCTGGAGTATCACATTGGCCACTGTCTCGGGCCATGCATCGGCGCGGTGGGCCGGCAGGAATACGCCGAGGTCATCAAAGAGGTCATCATGTTCCTCGAAGGCAAGCAGGATAAGATTGCCCGGAACCTTAAGGAAAAGATGAACCGGGCCGCCGAAGCGCTGGACTTTGAGAAGGCGGCGCTGTATCGCGACCAGGTCCAGGCAATGGATAAGGTGGTGGAAGGGCAGAGAATCGCCGCCGCGGTCAGCGGTGAGCAGGACGTCATCGCTTTTTCGCAGGACGGAGACCAGGCATACGTCCAGGTATTCTTTGTCCGCAACGACAAGCTGACCGGACGCGAGAGCTTTGTGATGCAGGGCACCCGGCATGAAGAGCCGCCGCAGATTATGACCAGCTTCATCAAACAGTTTTACAGTTCCAGCCCGAACATACCGCCCAGATTGCTGCTTCTACAGTTTCCTGTTGAAGATACGGCGGTGTTGAAAGAATGGCTGCAGGGCAGGCGGGGGGGAAGGATTGACATCCAGGTACCGCGCCGCGGCCGCCGGAAACAGCTTATAGACATTGTGGCCGAGAATGCCAGACAGGGGCTGGAGCAGCTGAAAATCAGGCAGATCGCCACGCCGAAGGAGCTGGAGGCGGCCATCGAAGAAATAGAAAAGGAACTGAACCTGCCTAACCCGCCGCTGCGCATGGAAGCCTATGACATCTCGGACATTCAGGGGAAGGCGGCGGTGGGGAGCATGGTGGTCTTTGAGAAGGGTAAATCAAAGCCGGCCCACTACCGGCGCTTCCGCATTAAAACGGTGCCGGGGGCCAATGATTACGCCATGCTTCAGGAGGTTCTCCGGCGAAGATTCAAGCACCTCGGTGCGGAGACCTCCGCGCCTGATGCCTGGGCAATAGTCCCTGACCTTGTCCTGGTCGATGGCGGCAGGGGCCAGCTCAACGCCGCACTGTCGGCGATGGGCGAGCTGGGGGTGACGTCGGTGCCGGTGGCCAGCCTGGCCAAGGAAAATGAAGAGATATATGTGCCACGGAAGACGAAGCCGATTGTGCTCCCGCGCCGTTCTCCGGGGCTCAAACTGCTGCAGCGACTCCGTGACGAGGCGCATCGGTTCGCCCTGGGGTATTACCACAAGGTGCACCGTCGGGAAACATTTATCTCGGCATTTGATGGTATACCCGGCATCGGACCCAAGCGCAGGCGTGCCCTGCTCAGGAAGTTCGGCTCGGTTCAGGCCGTCAGGGAGGCGTCCCTTGAAGAAATGGCCGCCGCCAGCGGCATGACGGAAAAGCTGTCCAGAAAGGTAAAGGAGTCACTGTAAAATGCCGGCCAACCTGCCACCACAGTATTTCGAGGCGGAGAGAAACTTCCGGGAGGCGAAGACCCGGCCGAGAAAATCGCGGCGCTGGAAGAGATGCTGGCCATCATGCCCAAGCATAAGGGCACTGACCACCTCCGCGCCGAGCTCAGAAGCCGGATTGCCAAGCTGACGCAGCAGGCGGGGAAGAAGAGTGGTGTCCAGCGCATGTCCATGGTGATTGAGAAAGAAGGTGCCGCCCAGGTAGCCGTGGTCGGGCTGCCAAATGCCGGCAAATCGCAGCTTGTGGCCAGCGTGACCAACGCCGTGCCGGCGGTGGCCGACTATCCCTTCACCACCTACGCCGCCAGCCCGGGCATGATGCCCCTGGAAAACATCCAGATACAGCTGATTGATACTCCACCCCTCGTGCCCCAGATGATTGAGTGGTGGCTGCCGCCCATACTGCGGCGGGCAGATGCCCTGCTCATTGTGGTTGACCTGAGCGAAGCTCCACTGCAACAGATGGAATCAATAGTAGAGCAGTTACGGCAGATGAGAATCAGCATTGGTCTGGGTGAAACCGATGAGGGAATCCTGAGCCAGCAGAGGGTCCTGGTTGCGGGCAACAAGGCGGACGTTCCCGGTGCCAGTGCCGGTTTTGCTGCTATGCAGACCACGTATGGTGAGAAACTTTCCCTTGCTTATATCTCGGCCCGGGACGGGCTGGGCCTGGAAGAGATGAAAAGAAAGGTCTTCCAGGTGCTCGGGATTATCCGCGTGTACACCAAAACGCCGGGCCAGAAGCCGGATATGAATGACCCTATCATTCTGGCGAGTGGAAGCACGGTGGCCGACGCCGCCGAGATGGTGCATAAGGATTTCAGGGCCAGGCTCAAATACGCCCGGCTGTGGGGCTCCGGCAAGCACGATGGCATCATGGTCAAGCGCGACCATGTCCTGCAGGACGGGGATATCATCGAGCTGCACGTGTAGCCAGGAAAATAATTAACAGGAGATAAATATGCCCGTACGTCCCGGCTGGTATGACCGGTACTGGCGCAATCTGGACAAGGAAACTGAGGCCAGGATACGCACCACCTGCCCCCGCTGTGGCAGCTCGAAAACCTACTACAACGAGCAGTTCCGGACCTGGCGGTGTGGCAAATGCGAACATATATTTGTTATCAAGGGATTGGGAGATAAAAATCCCTGGTGGAAGCGCCCGTTTACCTTCTGGAGGAGATAACTGCTCACCTCTGACGTGTTATTTTTGGCATGACCATCGTCCTGCTTGACAGAAGGGGAGCATTGGTGGAGAATAATCTATATAATGGAAATCGGGAAGGTGGCTTCACAGGGGAATCCCGAACCATTGGCCGTGGTGAACATAAGAGGTGATGCGTTGGAAGCAGGTAAATCTTCCGAGCGTGAGAATAAAGAGAAGGAACGGCTTGCCATCCAGAGGGCAAAAGATAGAGCGCGCACGGCCAGATGGGACCTGAATATCGCCATCTTTCTCTTTGCCATTCTGATTATAGTCATCATTCTTCTCTTTCAGGGGGTCAGCCTGGAGATTGTAGCGCCGGTGGCCATCTTCGGGTTGGGCATGGTATGGCTTGTGGGGTGGAGGCAGGGAAGACAATTGTTCGAACGTTTCTGCGAGGAAGAGCTGTCCAGGCTGGAATACGAGCGCAC
>DAOUDY010000146.1:0-4232 GCA_034430755.1 Dehalococcoidales bacterium | reverse complement strand
ACGGCGTGCGCATCTTCCGCGTTGACAATCCCCACACCAAACCGTTCGCGTTCTGGGAGTGGTTAATCGGCGGTATCAAAGCTGACCACCCGGATGTCATCTTTCTGTCCGAAGCGTTTACCCGACCCAAAATCATGTACCAGCTTGCCAAGCTCGGTTTCAGTCAGTCCTACACTTACTTCACCTGGCGCAATGTCAAATGGGAGCTGGAGCAGTACTTTACCGAGCTGACCCAGACACCGGTGAGGGAGTTCTACCGCCCCAATCTCTGGCCAAACACGCCAGACATCCTGAATAATTACCTGCGGGACGGGGGCAGGCCTGCTTTCATAGCGAGATTGGTCCTGGCCGCCACCCTTGGGGCAAACTATGGAATTTACGGACCCGCTTTTGAGCTCTGTGAAAACCGCCGTAAGGACACCGTAAGCGAGGAATATCTGAACTCGGAGAAATATGAAATTAAAGGCTGGGACATTGAGAGACGGGATAGCTTGAAGGGTATTGTAAGTCTGGTGAATAAAGCTCGCCGGGAAAATCCGGCGCTCCAGAGCGACCGCAGCCTGCGTTTTCATGCCGTGGACAATGACCAGCTTATCTGCTACAGCAAATGCACTCAGGATTGCTCAAACGTGATTTTAGTTGTCGTGAACCTGGACTACAGGTACCGGCAATCGGGCTGGGTAACCCTCTCTCTCGATGACCTGAAGATTGCTCAGGACCAGCCGTACCAGATACATGACCTTCTCGGTGATGCCACATATATCTGGAAGGGCCCGCGCAACTACGTGGAACTCAGCCCTGTGAAACTACCTGCCCATATTTTCCGGGTGGAAAAATGGAACAGGAGAAAGCGAGGGTAGCGCAAAATGTCACACAGAACCAAAGAATATTTCTGGCAGGATAGTGACCCTCTCTGGTATAAGGACGCCATCATATATGAGCTCCACCCCCGCGCTTTCTACGACAGTAATGGCGATGGTGTCGGTGACTTTCCCGGGCTCACCGAGAAGCTCAATTATCTGCAGGACCTGGGCATTACTGCCATCTGGCTTCTCCCTTTCTACCCGTCTCCTCTCAAAGATGACGGCTATGATATTTCCAACTACACCGGCATCCAGCCCGTATATGGGACGATCCGGGATTTCAAGCTTTTCCTGCGAGAGGCCGATGCCCGCGGCCTGCGCGTCATCACCGAGCTCGTGCTCAACCACACCTCTGACCAGCACCCGTGGTTCCAGCGAGCACGCCGCGCCAAGAAGCAAAGCGGCTTCCAGGACTTCTATGTCTGGAGCGATTCACCGGATAAATACAAGGATGCACGGATTATTTTCAAAGATTTTGAGTCATCAAACTGGTCCTTTGACCCTCTCGCCAAAGCCTATTACTGGCACCGGTTTTACTCTCATCAGCCCGACCTGAATTTCGATAATCAGCAGGTCCAGAAGGCTCTTATAAGAGCAGTCAATTTCTGGATAAACATGGGGGTATCTGGGCTGCGCCTTGATGCCGTGCCTTATCTCTTCGAGCGAGAAGGGACGAACTGCGAGAACCTTGAAGAAACGCATGCCTTCCTGAAAAAATTGCGCCATGACCTTGACGGGCAATTCCAGAATCGCATGTTTCTGGCCGAGGCTAACCAGTGGTCAGAGGACGCGATAGCTTACTTTGGTGATGGAGATGAGTGCCACATGGCATACCATTTCCCGCTGATGCCACGTCTGTTCATGGCTATTCGCATGGAGGACCGCTTCCCCATCATTGACATCCTGCAGCATACCCCAGCCATTCCAGACAACTGCCAGTGGGCTCTGTTCCTGCGTAACCACGATGAGCTCACGCTTGAGATGGTAACCGATGAGGAGCGGGACTATATGTACCGGGTTTACGCCTTTGACTCTCAGGCAAGAGTGAATCTGGGCATAAGACGCCGGCTTGCCCCTCTGCTCAACAACGACCGTCGCAAAATAGAATTAATGAATGGGCTTTTATTTTCACTGCCCGGCACGCCGGTGCTCTATTACGGGGACGAAATCGGCATGGGGGACAACTTCTACCTCGGCGACCGCAACGGTGTCCGCACCCCGATGCAGTGGAGCCCGGAGAAGAATGCCGGCTTCTCCCATGCCAACCCACAGCGCCTCTACCTGCCACCGATTATCGACCCTGAATATCACTACCAGGCAATCAATGTGGAAAACCAGCAGAACAATCCCGACTCCCTGCTCTGGTGGACAAAGCGCTTGATCGCCCAGAGGAAACGGCTCCAGGCCTTTGGACGGGGCAGCCTTGAATTTGTACAGGCTGATAACAGAAAGATTCTGGCCTTTACCCGCCGCTTTCAGGAAGAAACCGTTCTGGTGGTAGCCAACCTCTCCCGACTGGCACAGCATGTCAACCTTGACCTGGCTGCCGATGGGGGCAAGATACCTGTTGAGGCCTTCGGGCAGTCTGAATTCCCCATCATTGGTGATTCCCCCTACTCGCTCACTTTAGGCCCTTTTGCCTTCTACTGGTTTTCCCTAGAATCGAGACGGCCAGTTGAGATAAGCCCAGCAGCGACACCAGCCGGGCTCTCCGTGCCTGTGCTCCGCATCAGTGGGGACTGGGCGGACCTGCTCAAACGTGAAATCCGACCCCTTTTGGCCACAGTGCTGCTCAGCCATATGCGCCAGAAGCGCTGGTTTGGCGGCAAGGCACGGCAAGCACGCGCTGCGAACATAAGAGACTTTGTCAGCATACCGTTTGATGGTTCCAGCGCCCAGTTTATTTTCCTGAACATAGAATACACCGAGGGAGACCCTGAAACCTACCTTATCCCCATCGCTTTCGGCTCTGGAGAACGGGCCAATGAAATAGCCAACGAATCGCCGCAGTCCATTATCGCACGGGTAGAGTTAAAGCGCAGGGGTGAAAATAGGGAAGGCGTCATCTTTGATGCCCTTATTGAGAATGATTTCACCGCCGCTCTTCTTGAGGCCATAGCCCGGCGCCGACGCTGGAAAGGGCAGGAGGGAAGGATAGCCGCCTTCCCAACCCGTGTTTTTCAGAAGCTGCGGGGACCGGCTACGGAAACGCTGTCCCAGACTGTTCTGAAGACGGAGCAGACCAACACCTCAATCATGTATGGTGACCGTCTTATGCTCAAACTTTTCCGCCGCATGGAAGAAGGGACAAGCCCGGAACTGGAGGTAGGACGGTTTCTCACCGAGAAAGTGTCTTTCCCCAATGCACCTCCTGTGGCCGGTGCCCTTGAATACCACAGCCAGCTCATCCCGGAACCGGTGACGCTCGGTATACTTCACGGCTATGTACCCAACGAGGGAGACGCCTGGCGCTATACTCTGGATGAGCTCGGCTTTTTCTTTGACCGGGCGCTGGCCCACCCGGAAGTAGAGTCGCCGCCGCTTATAAGAGGTTCTTTGTTAGACATCGCTGAAATGAGCATACCCGCATCAGCAGAGGAGACCATTGGCTCTTACCTCGTATCGGCGCAGCGTCTGGCGCAACGTACCGCCGAGCTGCACCTGATGCTGGCATCAGCCAGTGTTGACGCCCGGTTCACTCCAGAGCCGTTTTCTCTCGCCTACCAGCGTTCCCTTTTCCATTCGATGAGAAGTTACACCAATCGGGTGTTACGCCTTCTGCAGCAGCGATTGCCAACTCTGCCGGATGATGCCAGGCCTATTGCCAAGACGATTCTCGATAAGGAAAGCACCATTATCCAGCGTTTTCAGGAAATCACCCGGCAACGTATCACGGGCATGCGCATCCGCTGCCACGGGGACTACCACTTAGGTCAGGTGCTCTACACGGGCGATGACTTCGTCATCATTGACTTTGAAGGCGAACCCGCCCGCTATCTCACCGAACGACGCATCAAGCGCTCCCCCCTCAGGGACGTGGCCAGCATGATACGCTCCTTCCACTACGCCGCCTACGCTGCGCTGCGCAGCCGGGCATCCACGGGGCTTCGGCCGGAAGACCTCCCCGTACTGGAGGAATGGTCGAAGGTCTGGTACCTGTGGGTATCGGTGGCGTTTCTCAAAGCTTATCTGGAACTGATTTCTGACTTGCCGATACTGCCAGCCGCCAAGGAAGGTAAAAAGGTCCTCCTCGATGCGAATCTCATGGAGAAAGCCCTTTACGAGATAGACTACGAACTGAACAACCGGCCAGATTGGGTTAATCTGCCACTTCAGGGCGTCCTGCAGATACTGGAAGCTGAAGAGTAA
>DAOUDY010000145.1:0-39633 GCA_034430755.1 Dehalococcoidales bacterium | reverse complement strand
CCCCTGACAATCTGTATCAGGTCGGTATCAAACGCGTCCACAATCGCCGAGTGCAGGTCATACTTCATCAGCATCATGAGATAGGTCCGGTTCAGCCATGGCCGGAGGGGGGTCGGTGTGCCGTTGGAGATATTGGACAGGCCGACCACTGATTTGCAGCCGGGCGCAATCTCGCCGAGCATGGCCATCAGCTCGACCAGTGCCTTTACCTGGTTTATTTCCACGGATACCGGGCTGACAATGGGGTCTATCCAGAGCTTTTCGTTGGCGATGCCGATTTCATTGGCCTTGTAAACGAAGTCAACCACGTTCATCGCCCGCTCGTTGGCGTCTCGTGGCATGCCCTCGGCGCCCCAGAGCAGGGCGACCACGTCGGCGTCGTATTTCTTGGCCAGTTCCAGGCCCGGCCCTATCCGGTCTGGCTGCAGGGAGATGGAGTTGATAATGGGGGTCTTCTTGACTGTCTGGAGGCCGGCTTCCATGGCCGCCAGGTTGGTCGTGTCCAGTGACAGCGGTAAATCGGTTACTTCCTGTATGGTGTTGACCACCCAGGGCATAAGCTCTTCGCCGGTCTTTCTGGCCGGCCCGATGTTGAGGTCGAGGTAGTCCACCCCGGCCTCGGCTTCCGCCCTGGCGAGGTCCTGAATTGGCCTGGGGTTTCTCTCCTTGAGCGCTGGGCCGATGCTCAGGGACATCATATTGATGTTTTCACCGATGAGTATCATCTTTACCTCCTTAGGGGGTCCATGCCTTAATGTAGGCGGGAATGTGGGCGCCTTCTCTGGGCCCTACCAGTATCTCCCAGCCGGGCAGTTCCTCCTCCAGACCGCCGCTCTCCACGGCCGCATATCCCGGAATAACCAATTTGTGGTGTTTTACTTTGTCCATAATGCCGCACTTCTTGACAAAGGGGCCGATGATATCAGCGCTGAACTTGCCGGCCGCCCAGGCGGTCAGCACGGAAAGTCCCTCAGTGTCTTTCACCAGCAGCCAGCTGGGGACACGGCTGCTTTCCAGGTATCCCGAGACCAGGAAGTAGGTGAGGGAAAAATTGGTTGTGATTACCACCGGCGAGTTCTCACCCGGTCCGCCAACGGTGTAGATGCCTTCCTGCGTCGCCAGCGGCCGCTGCGGGTCGGTGAAGATGTTCATCCTTTCCACGAGCAGCGGGAACAGGCTTTCACCGCGGAAGTCAGACAGCACGATGATGCCGCCGTATTTGGCGACGAACATGGAGGCGAGCAGCGCTTCCTTCATCGGGTCGTCGGTCATCTCGCAGGGGAAGGTGATGGTGGGGAAGCCAAGGGGTCGGAACTTTTTATTCAGAGCGGCGCTGCGGATGATAATCTGGTCCTCAAACGCCTGGCGTGTTGTCCTGGAGCCGGAGTCGATAACAATGCTCTTCAGTCCCGCCTGGGTCAGTTTTTCGGTCAATTCCGCGACTTCTTCCAGACCTGAGCCTTTCACTGCCACCGGGCATGAGTTTGCCTTGGCCAACTCCATGACCTTGTCAGCGTTGTCTTTGGTCGCGGCATAAATGAGCGGCTTGCGGTCGGCACAGGCTTTCAAGCCGGCAGCCAGCACATCTGGGTTATCGCTCATCAGGATGATGCCGCCGTCGCCGCCCTGCACCACCTTGCCCATCATGCTCTCAAATTTCTGGGGGTCGCCGGATTCGCTTTTCACCGCCACCAGCTCGGGGCGGAGAAAGAGGCCGACCCTCTCATACTGGAGGTTCTTGAGCTTACCCAGTCTGGCGCTGACCTCGGCATCGTCCATGGTGTCCTCGATGAGGATGGCGATGCCGGGCGGGTTCTCAAATCTTTTTTCGTGGCGGAACATGACCGTCTCGCCGCCGATTTTAAGTGCTCGGTCGCCTATACCGATGGTGACCGGTAAAATGGGCGGCGCCGAGGCCTCGGCCAGTTTCTCTTTCGATTCCTCGGAAACGTGGGGACAGGCGCTCAGTTCCACCTTGCCCGAGGCCAGTTGCATGGCGAAGGCCAGGCAGGTGGGCACGCCGCAGTCACCGCAGTTCGTCTTGGGCAGCAATTTAAAAATCTCAATTCCGGTAAGTGGCATAACAACTCTCCTTTCTCAGCCCAGTATCGGGTCCATGGTCAGGGCCGGATGTCCTTTCTCCTCCAGGAAGGGGAGGATTTCTTCTTCGGTCGTACCGACGGACTCATCGGCCATCTTATCGAGCAGGTCGGGCACACCCATCTCTTCGGCTCTGGTCTTTACCCGCTCGCCGATTTCCTCCTTCAGCGACTTGGGCATCCAGACCATTCTCAGCAGACCACCGTCTCCAATGAGGAATTTTCTCTGGGTGATGTTGTATTTACCGTGGCCGACGAAGCCTGGCGTGCTGATGCCGCCGCCGATGGTGCCGGCCAGGGTGGTGAACTTCATGCCGCAGGGCGTGTCACCGCTGTACTCGCGGTTCACCGTCATGACGCCGTTACAGAGCGGCAGAACGACGGCGATACACTCGCAGCAGCCGCAGGTGGTCATGGGGTCGTTGACCAGACTGTAGAAATTATAGTGGTCAATCTTGCCGCGTGACGCTTTGGTCACGAACTCGTCAACTCCCTTCCACCGCCCCAGCTTGGGGTCAATCGTCTCCCCTTTTTCCACCGGCTGGTTGGGGCCGGTGGGGTTGATTTCAAAAGCCGCCCGGCAGTCCATCCAGTTATAGGAGCCGCACAGTCCGGTTCGCTCCGGACTGATGACGCAGACGTGGCTCGGCGCAAAGGACTGGCACAGCGTGCAGGAGTAATAGATTTCGGTGGTCTCATCGGTCATGCCTTCGATGCGGGCATCCCGGACGGCATAGACCTCCTTGGCCTTCTCCACCATCCCCTTTACCTTGGCCTCTTCGGTGTAGAGCTTGACCTGCAGTTTATCGAAAATACGGCCGAAGTCCTGGTGCAGTTTGGCGTGGAGGAGAGTGCCGATGTGGGACAGTGTAAATCCTTTTTCCATAGCCTGCTTGCTGACGCGCAGCCAGGCGATGTCCCTCTGCCCGATGTGCATAGAGCCCTGAGCATAGTTTATCAGGTGGTGGATCTGCCGCTCCAGAATGGGCTCATAGTCTTCCTGCATGTTGCGGCCGGCGACTTCAACCACAATGGCCAGCGGCAACTGTGCGCCGGCTTCAACATCGGTTATCTCCGGCCCAAGCACCTCGATTTTGCCGTCTTCCACTTCTTCCATCCGCTTGCTGGTCACCCACTCCACCATCGGGGTGCGGCCGCCGCCGGTCTCAAGGTAGATATCCTCGCCGCGAACCCTTTCCCCTTCAAAAGCGGGACCGAAGGCGACCGGAATGGGTACTTCGCTTACCGTAACCTTCAGCCCCCTGGTCTCAATTGCCTTGGCCACGATTTCGTCATGGGGGATATTGGAGACCACATGCTCGTAGGTGGTGATGCCGGTGGGCAGGACCTCGGGTATGGGTGTATCGGCAATGGTGGGGAAGCCGAAATTAATCGCCCCGGCGGCGTTGGCATACCATTCATCGGTTACGTAGCCGAGGGGCAGGGCAAAGGCAAAGATGCGGTCTTTATTATAGATGAGCAGCTTGCGGTAGTCGCCGGGCTCAATACCACCGAAGGATAATGCCGCCCTGGTGGCAAAGCCCATGGCAAACACCGCCGACGTTATATCCGGGCCATAGGATACCAGACGGGTTGGCCATCCTATCTGGACTCCGGCCTCAACCAGCTGCTCCGAGAAACGTTTCCCGTTATATTCAGCTGCCATGAAGATGTAGATGTTCTTCTGCTGCAGCTCCTGCGCAATCTTCATCGCAATCTCACTGGTTGGTGCGGCACCGAGGACGGCAGCAAATCCAGGCGCGGTGCCGTCAACGAACTCAATACCGCGCTTTCTCATGATGGCATCATCAGCCGCCCCGAGCCAGATGTTACTATCAGTTATTTCTTCCCCGGTCAGATAGTAGTCAGGCTGCTCGAGGTACCGGATGGCTTCGATTATCTCCTCGGCAAAAAAAGTGGCCATGCCGGCGTCAAGCGCTGGGGCGAGATAGGGCAGAGGATGCACTTCCCGGACTGGCGGCGGCAGCAGGGTGCGGCACCTTTTCAGGATACGCTCCATATCGCCGACCTTTTCCACCTTCTCACCCAGTATGCCGTATATCACCGGCAGGTAGTAGGCGGTGTTGGGAAAGCCGACGGGTTCATTGGCGCCCCATTTGTCCATCGCCTCCTGCCACTTCTTCTCTGCCTGTTCCACAATCTTATACGCACCTCTGATGGCGGCTGAAGCAATAATCTTTGACATAATTATTAACTCCCTTCTCTCATCGCTCTAGCGCTTAGACCGATTCCAGCTCGCGCCTCATCGCCATATCATAGAGGACGCGCTCCCTGGCCTTGTCAATGCCCAGCGCCTTGCGCTTCCTGTCAATATGCTCAATCATAAGCTGGGCGGCTTTAACCGGGTCAGGCTCAAAGGCCCACATGCCACCGTATAGTTCCTCAAAGTCCTTGAACAAGAAATCGGTCACCTCCTTGCTGCCTGTGGTCGGCCAGGTTACGCCGAATACGGTGAATACCCCGGAGGCAACAAAGTATTGGCCGATGGAAATCGCCTTTTCACTCATCCACTCTGGGGCTGCCCCGGCGACGGGTAAATCGCTGATGTCATCGCCCAGGCCGCCATCTTTGACCATAGCCGTAGCCGCCATCAGGATGCGGCTGTTGTCCACGCAGGAACCCATGTGCAGTACCGGCGGAATACCTACCGCTTCACAGACTGAAGCCAGTCCCTCGCCGGCATATTGTGCTGCTGCCTCGGGCACCATGAGCCCGGCTTCGGCACTGGCTATGGCGCTGCAGCCAGTCTGAATTACCAGCACATCATTCTTTATAAGCTCTTTAACCATGTTAATGTGACCCTCATTATGGGCGATGCGGGCGTTATTGCAGCCGACGACGCCAGCTACCCCCCTGATTCGGCCATTGATGATATTGTCGTTCAGCGGCCGGTAGGAGGCTCGGAACAGACCGCCCAGCAGGTAGTTGATGGTTTCATGGCTGAACCCGGCAATGAGGTCGTGCTTCTCTTTGGGAATGCGGATATTCTTGCCCCGCTTGGGAAAGTTCTCAGTCGCTATTCTAACTACCTCCTTGGCTGACTCCATAGCTTTGTGCTCATCAAACTCAATGTGCATTGCGCCGCTGATTTTAGCTTTGGGCGAGGTGGTGATAATCTTGGTGTGGTAGCACTGGGCAATGTCAGTCAGGGATTCCATAATACACTGGACGTCCACCACCATGGCATCCACCGCCCCGGTAACCAGTGCCAGCTCTTGCTGCAGGAAGTTGCCGGCCAGAGGTATTCCGTGGCGCATTATTATCTCGTTGGCAGTGCAGCACATGCCGGCCAGGTTTATCCCTTTGGCGCCTTTGGACTTGGCCAATTCTACCATCTGTGGGTCCTGAGCGGCGGCGACAATCATCTCGGAGAGCAGCGGCTCATGACCGTGAATTACCAGGTTTACCTCGTCTTCTTTGAACACCCCCAGATTTATCTGGCCCAGAACTGGAGCGGGGGTGCCAAAGAGGATATCCTGAAGTTCGGTAGCAATCATACTGCCACCCCAACCGTCACCGATAGATGCCCTGGCCCCCTGTTTCAGCAGGTTCTTGTAGTCCTGGTCAACCCCAATGTGAGTGCGGTGCATTATCTCCACAATTTCTCTATCTATACCCCGGGGAGCGGCCCCCTGCTGCCGCCATAGTTCCTGGCGCTTCAGTGGCGCTCTCTTCAGGAACAGGATTTCACCCTCCTGCCTTCCGAACTCAGCCAGCGCCTTTTCCCCGATGTCAATGGCTATTTCATTGTTACTGCGGTCTCCAATCTCAATGCCCCATTCCAGGGCCAGTGCCAGCAGTTTCTGCTCATCCTTAATCTCGTAGCCCGGTGCCTCTCCTTTAGCTACCGCCAGGAACAGCTCAGCCACCCCCCGGCCGTGGTCGGAGTGGGCTGCCGCCCCGCCGGCTACCATCCGGATGAAATTGCGGGCCGCAATAGTCTCGCTGGTAGCCCCGCAGATGCCCCGTCTCTTCTGTTTTTCTTCCGGCGTTTCTTCTTTGCCTCTCGGTAGTGGCACCCGGCAGGGTCCCATACCGCAGTTCTTGCAGCAACTGCCCACGGCACCGATGGGGCAGGGCTTCATCTGCTCGGCTCTATCGAAAGCGAGGCTGACCTGGTCGGTGCCGGCTTTATCAATTAGCTCGAGACTGGCTTTATCAACACTCTTTTTGGTCTTTTCCACTTCTTCGGCCATTATAATCTCCTCTCAGTCCTTGATTTTATCTCAGGCCGCCGTCATCTCGGCCAGCGTATCCTTGATCAGTTTGATTGCCTCGGGATGCCTCATAATCAGCACGTCACCACCGGCCAGAAGCAGGCACATGGCGGACATGGCCTCAAGCAGGATGCCTCGTTTTTTGGCATCCCCCATCTTGGGGTCATCTTTTTCCGAAATTTGGGCTTCCTTAGCCTTCCAGACCTCCTTGGCGATATTGCAGATAATGGGGAACTGGAGCTTATCATCCTGCTGGGTCAGCGCGGCCATCCGCATTCGTTCCATTACGGAGTATGCGTACTCAATACCGTAGCCAATGCAGCTAACGGTGGGGTCCATAACAATCAGCTCATCAGGGACACCGAGGTTGCCCAGCAAAATATTGAGCTGCTTGGCCAGGTTGATATCGATGGGCGTTGAAGCCGCCACCGTATGCTGGTAGCCAATGGCGGCGGCGCCGAGCTGCTTGTGGTTGCCTTCTTCAACCGGACCAAAAATCAGATTTTTTCCGTGGCAGACTTCGGTCACCTTGCGGAAAACTTCGATATCTTTATCATGGTTGGCGGTGCCCCAGACGATGAGCGGGACATCAATAGCATCAGCGACCTTCTTGACCACCTCGGTCGCCTCATCAGCACCGCGGTCAAGGCCGTTGGGGTCGGTGCTCGCCAGCTGCAGGCAGATCATCTCCGCCCCGTACTCGTCAATGCACTTTTTGGCCCAGGCCACTGGGTCGTCGGTGGTGCCGGCAAAGGGCTCCATGGCTGCTTCGGGCCATTCCTCGGGAGGTGAATCATAGACCTCCATGGCGATTCTGGGCAGACGCGGCATCTCGCCCTCAAAAAGGTAGAACGGATAGCAGCTCTCTCCGCCAACAACGACGGCCTTGTCACCCTTGCCCAGTTTGATTTCTTTAATCTTTCCAGTATAGGCGGTCTTTGGTATCTCGAACGCCATTGTTATCTCCTTTTCCTAGGCTGGATTCTTTCTTTTTTCGCTGCCGAACCAGTCTTTTCCGTACCAGTATCGTTCCGCAGTGCTCAGGTACTTAAGCTTGTCGGCCCGATTTTCCAGTTTCTGCCGCCACTTTCCCGCCTCTTCGCCTTCGGGCTTTCCCTTTTCATAGGTAGACCCGAGCACTTCCACCTTGTCGCGATTGGGTGCGCTCGCTTCCTCAATCTGATATTCTTCCATGATTTGCCTCCTTTCAGAGCAGGCCCGCGGCCAGTTTGGCCGCTTTTACCGTGTTCAGCATCAGCATGGTTATGGTCATTGGCCCAACGCCGCCGGGTACCGGCGTGATGGCGCTGGCCTTCTCTTTTACACCCTCAAAGTCAACGTCGCCAACCAGGATATCCTTGCCCTCCGCCGTTTTGCCCACTCGGTTCACGCCGACGTCAATTACCACCACACCGTCTTTGACCATATCGGCGGTAACGGCTTTGGGCCGGCCGGCGGCTACTATCAGTATATCAGCCCTTCGGGTGTGAAATGCGATATCGCGGGTGCCGGTATGACAGATGGTGACGGTGGCATTGGCCCCCGGTCTTTTCTGCAATAATATATTGGCAATAGGCTTGCCGACGATGTTGCTCCGGCCAACTACGACGACCTCGGCACCTTCTATCGGCACTCCCGATCTGATTAAAAGTTGCTGAATGCCGTGGGGAGTGCAGGGTAAATAATCCGGTTCCCCTATCATTAATTTCCCCACATTTACCGGATGAAATCCATCCACGTCCTTTTTGGGGTTGATGGCGTAGAGCACTCCCGTTTCATTGAGGTGTTTGGGGAGGGGGAGCTGCACCAGGATGCCGTGTATCTTCGGGTCTTTGTTCAGCCGGTCCACGAGTGCCATCAGTTCATCCTGAGGGGTCTTCTCCGGCAGGTCATGCCGTTCCGAATAGATGCCAAGCGCAATGGAGGTCTTTTCCTTCTGTCCCACATAGACCTGTGAGGCGGGGTCCTCGCCGACAAGCACGGTAACCAGGCCCGGCACCAGGTTGTGCTTTTCTTTGAGCTCGGCAATCTCCTGCTTTAATTCCTCGCGGATCTGTTTGGCAATTTCCGTCCCGCTGATAATACTGGCTGTCATTTTCTCCTCCTCCAGTGAGTTCTCAGGCACTGACTTTATTCTGCAGCAGTTCGGCCATCAGGGTATCAACCGCTTTCGTTGCCCGGCATTCGGGCAGGTCGAGGAGCGGGTTCATCGCCATATCAAATTCACCCACGGGGTCATCCAGGGGAACAGCCGCGGCTGTTTGGATTCCCAGTCGGGTCATTTCCTCTCTTACCTGGGGGTCTATGCCGTCAGGAACCATATTCATAATAACTGACTGCCTTTTCACCACCAGCTTGAGTTCATCCACCAGCTCTTTGATGCGGGCGATGGTGCGGACGCCTTTCACCGAGTGATTGGAAACGAGGAGCAGCTCATCGATATTCTGGGTGGTGCGGCGGCTCAGGTGCTCCATCCCGGCTTCGTTATCCAGAACGATGTACCGGTAATTCCCGGCCATGATGTCCATGAATTTGCGCAGGAGCAGGTTGGGGTAGCAGTAGCAGGCTGGCCCTTCTCCCCGGCCCATGGTCACCAGGTCGAGGCCTTTGCTCTCCACCACGGCATCGTTGAGCTTGAATTCAAGGTACGCTTCCTTGGTTATTCCCGGCGGGATATTTATTTTCTCTTCATTGAAGGTGGCGATGATGGCGCCAACGGTATGCCTGACGCTGAGCCCGAGGCTCTCACCGAGGTTGGCGTTGGGGTCAGCATCCACGGCCAGAATCGGCCCCAGGCCATTCTTTCTCAGGTAGCGGACAACCAGGCTGGCCACAGTGGTCTTGCCGCTACCGCCTTTACCGGCAACCGCAATATTATAGCTCAAACTTTTATCCTCGTTTTTGGATTGTTATTCGACCCTCTGGCCAGCCTTTTGCTCACCCCGGGAAATTCCCCGGCATTGGTATGGGGCAGAAAAAGTGCGGCCACATAGTTATTCATGAAGTCTACATTCTCGCTCAGCTCCAGATTGGTCATCATCTGGGCCACCCTTCGGGCATCGTCAAGCAGGTCCGTGGAGAAAGATGTAAGCCTGGCGCCCAGGAGTGAGCCATTGCCGATGAAGATAAACCGTTCCTCGGGCAGTTCCGGGAGCAGCCCGATGGTGATGGCCCTTTTCACATCAATGTTGCTGCCGAAGGCACCGGCGATAATTACCTGGTCGAAGTCGCTGCAGCTGATGCCCACGCTTTTGCTCAGCGTCTGGCAGCCGGCGTACATGGCGGCCTTGGCGCGCATCAGGTTATCGATATCAACCTCAGTAATCACGATGTCACTGCCGGTCTGCGTTTCCGCGGCCCGGGCCAGAATGTACTCGTAGCCATCAGCGCCCGGTCTGACCCGCTTGGTGGGCAGGTCGAGGTTGAATTTGCCGTTCTGTCCGATAAGGCCGGTTTCCAGCAGCTCGGCGACGGTATTTATCAGGCCGGAACCGCAGATGCCTTTCGGATTGGCGTTGCCGATGGTGCCGATTTCCGGTTCAAAATTTTTCGGGTTGATTTCGATATCCTCTATGGCGCCTTCGGTGGCGATGATACCATGCCTGACGCCGCCGCCTTCAAATGCCGGGCCCGCAGAGCAGGAAGCCGTGACCATCCAGTCCGAGTTACCGATAACGATTTCCCCGTTGGTGCCGATATCCATGAAGAAGATCAGCGCCTTTCTCTGGTGCACGCCGGCACCGACAATCCCGGAGACGATATCCCCGCCCACGTAGCTGGCCACCGCCGGAAAGGTGAACAAATAGGCGTGGTCACCGGCTTTTATCCCCAGTGAGTTTGCCGGCACGGCAGGGAAAAAGTTGGCCACGGGGGTATAGGGCGCTAATCTGATGTACCGTGGATTGAGGCCGAGCAGTATCTGGGTCATGGTGGTATTGCCGGCAACCATCAGGTGGCCGATGCGTTCTATCTCAACCTTGCTCTGGGCCTGCAGTTCGTCGATGATGTCATTGATGGTGGCCACAACCACCTGCTGCAGTTTCTTCAGGCCGCCCGTCTTCTGGCAGTAGGCAATGCGGGTGATGACGTCTTCCCCGTAGCTTATCTGCCTGTTGTAGGCCATGCTCTCGGCAATGACCCGGCCGCGGTTTAAATCGAGCAACTGCCCGCAGATGGTGGTGGTGCCGATGTCAAAGGCCAGCGAGTAATGTTTATCTCTGGTGTCCCCGGGCTCGATATGGATCACCCGCAGCCGGCGCCTGTCTCCGGCCCTCGGTTTCGCTGCGGTGACCAGCGTGGTCACCGTGGCTTTCCAGTCGCCGTCACGCAGGGTCTGTGCCAGCTTTTGCACCACGTGGAAGTCAATGGACAGGTTGCTCAGGTGGTAACGCTGCCTGAGGCCCCTGAGCAGCCGGGAAAGGTCGCTGGTATTGTCATCCAGTGTGGGCGGCGGCAGCGCCACGAAATACTTGGTCAGGGGGGGCATAAACCGCCAGCCGGTGGCGAGGACTTCGGAAACCTTCTTCTGCTCCTGGGCCAGGACCGCTTTTTCCAGCCTTGACTCTACCGGAACGTATACCGACAGGTCGGAGAAAATCCGGCTCTGGCAGGCCTGCCTGATTCCTTTACCGAATTCCTCGTCGGAGATTTTCTCAGTTCTGGTGGTTTCTACCTCTCCCTTTTCAATCTGAACTTTACAGGTACCGCATGTGCCAGCGCCACCGCAGGAAGCGTAAATACGCACTCCGGCGGCAATAGCTGCCTGTAAAAGATTCTCCCCCTGGTCCACCACAATTTCCACGTTGTCCGGGTTGAAGTGGACCTTAAATTTCTTCTTTCCCGCCGTCTTAGCCATCTACATTGATATTTAATGCTATTATAATCATTTTTAAAAGAGTCCCTGTACTTTGCCTGTGTTGACGTCCACGTCAACCCTGCGGAAGGCCGGGTCAGAACTGGTGCCGGGCATCAGGCTGATGGTGCCGGCGCAGGGGCAGAGGAATTTGGCCCCAGAGTAAATAAGGACGTCGCGTATGGGCAATATCCAGCCTTTGGGCACTCCTTTCACTGCCGGCTCGTGGGTGAGACTGAGGTGCGTCTTCACCATCATCGTGGCGTACTCGTCATATTTGGAGTCAGCTTCAAAGGCCTTCGCTTTGGCCTCGGCATCCGGGGTCCAGGAGACGCCGTCGGCACCGTAGACCACCTTGGCGATTTTTCCCACCCGCTCTCTCAGCTTCATCTCCATGGGATAGAGGAACTGGAAATTGTTATTGTCCTCGCAGGCTTCCTTGACGGCGTCGGCCAGCTCCAGCGCACCATCGCCGCCATCGGCCCAGTGGGAGGCAACGGCGCAGCGTGCTCCGGCCGCCTCGGCTGCCTTGCGCACCATGGCGATTTCCTCTTTGGTGTCGGTGGCAAAGCAGTTGATGCACACCACCGGGTTGATGCCAGACGTCTGGATGGTTTTAATGTGATGCAGCATGTTGGGTAGCCCCTTTTCCAGAAGCCCCAGGTCTTCTTTGGTGTAGGCTTCAGGAATGGCCAGTCCGGCCACCACCTTGGGGCCGCCCCCGTGCATCTTAAGGGCGCGGACGGTGGTGGTGAGCACGGACACGTGCGGCTTTAGGCCGCTGTAGCGGCACTTTACATTCCAGAATTTCTCAAAGCCTATATCGGCGGCGAAGCCGCTCTCGGTGACATGATAGTCGAACAATTTGAGGCCAACGCGGTCGCCGATGATGGAGGACTGACCCACGGCGATATTGGCGAACGGGCCGGCATGCACCATCAATGGCTGGTACTCCACGGTGGAGCACAGGGTGGGGTTGATGGTGTTGCGCATCCAGGCGGTCATGGCCCCGCCCACCTCAAGGTCGCCGGTGGTGACGGGGTTGCCCTTTTTATCATAGGCGACGGTGATTTCATTCAGCCGTTTACGGAGGTCGGCCAGGTCGTTCACGATGGAAAGTATGGCCATGAGCTCGGAGCTGACGCTGATGCCGAACTTCGACGGCATCATATAGCCGTCCATGCGGCTGCCGAGGCCGATGATGATGCTGCGCAGGCTCTGGGCACAGAAGTCCATAATCCAGCCCATCTCCACCCGGGTGGGGTCAATATCCAGCCGGCGCATTTTGGTCAGCCTGGCGAGCTGCTCGTCGTCATAGTTGCGCTCATGCTGCATTCTGGAGGTCAGGGCGACCATCGCCAGGTTATGGGCGTTGGTGATGTCGTTGATATCGCCGGTGAGGCCCATGGAGAACTCGGTGAGCGGGATAAGAAGGGCGTTGCCACCGCCGGCGGCGGTGCCCTTGATGTTCATCGTCGGGCCACCGGAGGGCTGGCGGATGCAGCCGCCAACGTTCCAGCCTCTCTTGCCCATGCCTTCGATAAGCCCGACGGTGGTGGTGCTTTTCCCTTCACCGAGCGGGGTGGGGGTGATGGCGGTTACCTCAACGTACTTGCCATCAGGCTTGTCTTTAAGGCGCTCTATAATCTTCAGAAAATCGAGTTTGGAGATTCGGCCGTAGGGAAGGATCTCGTCTTTCTCCAGCCCCATCCGCTCACGCCACTCCTCCGGCTTTGGCATATTCGCCTCAGCGGCTTCGGCAATCTGCCAGTCCTTCATTTTGGTTGCGTCGTACGCCACGGGGACCTCCTGTATTGTATTTTCAATTATCTTTTTATTTCAGTCCGGCGGTCTCTTTTGTGGCCGCCAGTTTCTGATAGATATTCTTGACCTCGTTCGTAACCGTCGGGCTGGCATCAGATAGCGGCTGATTGGCCAGGTCGGCATCGACGATTGCCTGGTCGTAGGGTATGAAGCCGAGGAATTCAAAATCGGGCAGGCTGGAAATGAGGAAATCACGGTCAGCCTGGCTTCGTATTTTGTTGCCCACGACGGCCATATGTTTCAGGCCGATATCCCTGGCCAGACCGCTTATGGCGCGGGCGGTCTCCAGGCTCCGCCGCCCCGGCTCCACCACCACTATCAGTTTGTCAACGGCACCAGCGGTCGCCCGCCCCAGGTGCTCTATGCCTGCCTCCATATCCATAATGATGACCTCATTTCTGACCAGAAGCAGGTGGCTCATCAATGCTTTGAGCAGCGCGTTTTCCGGGCAGTAACAGCCGGTGCCTCCTTTTTTAATTCGACCCATAACCATCAGCCTGATACCGTCGAGCTTCTGCCAGTGCTTCTCTGGCAGGTCGTCAACCTTCGGATTGAGTTTAAAGTAGGGCCCTATGCTTCCCGGCCGGGTTTCCGTGCGCTCGGCGATAAGGTCTTTCATTTCCGAAATGGGGACGATATCTTCCGGATGGGCCAAGCCGAGGGTGGCGGCGAGATTGGCATCAGGGTCGGCATCGATGGCGAGGACGGAATAGCCGGACGCAGCAAAAATATGGGCGAGCAGGGATGCCAACAGCGTCTTTCCCACGCCGCCTTTACCACTGACTGCAATCTTCATAATTTCGTAAGCAGTTACCCTTCTACCTGATTATCCTGGGGGAAATATATTTGTTATTCTGGAGATGCTTTATATTTGCCGCCTATTATACAATCTATCCAATGTCGTGGCAAGAGTTAACCGAAAAATTTTAAACGGTGGAGGTACTAAACAGACAGCGTGGATAGGTGCTTTATTCTTTTCAGCATGTTGGGGTGCGTGGTGAAAAATTCCATTAACTTCTGTGATGTGTTCAGCTTTACCTCTTTCTGGCGCAGCTCCGGGGCCTCTTTTTCCGTAACCCGCTTGATTTTCATTGACCAGCCAACGATGGCCGGGCTGATAAGATACTGTATGCCTAAAAAGACAAATCCGATAATCAGATAGGAAATGGCGCTGCCGGCACCCATCCAGGTACCGAGGCCGGTTATAACGCCGTAGAGAATGCCGAAGAGAAGGGCGATGAGCAGGTACATCCTTGCCTGCAGCCACATAGCAACCTCCCTGTTTATATTGTATAAGATATGCCAGCCATCTCACAACTGTCCACCAATTTTGCTGCGCGGTGAGCGCTTAAGGCTAATTTGTCTTTATCTTTATGAGAAACTAAAATAAGACGGAGCGGTCAGGATGACCTCTCTTTTTCAAATATATAGTAAGCAAGGGGGAATTCGATGGCCAAAAAGCTGTATCCGGTATGCGCTCGCTGCACCAAGCTGGTCTGCTATCCGTTATTAAAATCAGGTGAACAGCCGCCCATTGATGACGCGCCGGCATTCTGTCCCATGAAGCTGATGCCTGAGGTTATCGATAAGGCAACTGCCGAATATGACCGGCCGGAAATAAGGGAGTTTGCCCGGCTCGCCTCGGTGCAGGAATTCGAGTGCTATGAGCAACTGCCGGAGGGCAGGCGGACCAAAACCCCGCGGGTTGAAGAGCTGATTCAGTTTGCCCGCAAGTGCGGTTATAGAAGGCTCGGCATTGCCTTCTGTACCGGACTGGCCAATGAAGCCCGCATCCTGACCGATGTCCTGGAGAACAAGGGATTTGAGGTGGTCTCCGTGCGCTGCAAGGTGGGGGCGACTCCCAAGGAAAGAATTGGAATCAAAGAAGAGGAGAAGATACGGGGTCCCGGCTGGCTGGAGACCATGTGCAGCCCCATCGTCCAGGCCGAGGTGTTGAACGCGGCCGAGGTCGACCTGGCCATCCTGCTGGGCCTCTGCATCGGGCACGATACCTTGTTTATTAAATACTGTCGGGTGCCGATGACGGTGCTGGCAGTGAAAGACCGGGTCTTCGGCCACAATCCGATGGCGGCGCTCTACCTGGCCAATACCGGGTACTACGGCCGCCTGATGGCCAAAACCAAATGATATTTTATTTTACCCAGAGGAGGTGAGGGAAGATGGCCATTCTTGAAATCAGCGTCATGCCACTGGGCACCGGAGCTCCCTCGGTGAGCAGGTTTGTCGCCGGCGCGATGAAGGAGCTGCAGGCGGAGAAGGACGTGAAATACGAGATGACCTCGATGGGCACCAACATAGAGGGGGACCTGGAGCAGCTCCTTGATTTAGCCCTGAGGATGCACCGCTCCGCCTTTGATGCCGGTGCGCAGCGGGTGGTGACCGTCATGAAGATTGACGAGCGGCGAGACCAGACGGCGACCATGCAGAGCAAGCTGGCGGCGGTAAAGAGAGAGCTGGAGAAGTAAGCGCAAGAATCAGATGACCATTATCCATATTGTTATTCTGCTGGGGACAGGCGTCTTTGTGGGTTTTGCCAGTGGCCTGCTTGGTGTTGGCGGCGGATTCATCATGGCGCCAGTGCAGTATTTCGTCTTCGTTGACATGGGTGTACCCGCTGATAGCGCCATTAAACTGGCTTTTGGCACCAACCTGCTGGTTGTCCTGTTTAATTCCCTGAGCGGAGCGTGGCGGCATAGCAAGCTGGGCGCGGTGAACTGGCGGGCAGCGGTAGTCATGGGTATCTGCGGGATGGCGTTTGCCTATGCCGGCGCCACTCTGGCGACGCGGCTCCCCGGGGATGCGCTGAGGATTGCTTTTGGAGTTATCGTCCTGCTCAGCGCCATCCGTATGCTTATGGTAAAAACCGGGGAAACAGCGCGGGAGCCGGTGACCAGTCCCCGGGTGTGGTTGGCTTGGGCTATCCCTCTGGGTTTAATCGCCGGCATGCTGGGGGTCGGCGGTGGGGTGTTGGCGGTGCCGATTATGGTGCTGGCACTCCGGTTCAAGATTCATAACGCGGTGGCGACATCCCTGGCTATGATTATCTTCAACAGTGTTGGCGGTGTCATCGGCTATATAGTAAACGGGATGGATGTTCAGGGATTACCAGAATACTCCATCGGCTACGTTAACCTGTCCTCGGCCTTTGTTTTAATCATCAGCAGCTTCATCATGGTGCAGGTTGGCGCCATCGTCGCCCACAAGCTGCCGGGAGAACGTCTCAGATTTATTTTTGTTCTGCTCATGCTATACATCGGGTTAAAGATGATTGGCGTTTTTGACTGGCTGGGCTGGCCATTGTAATCATCGCCCGGCATTGCATTTTCACCGGGCTTGTGCTATATTTATTTGGTTGGAAAGGAATATTTAACCGCTAGGGGTGCTCGCGGGCTGAGAGGCAATCGACGCCAACCCTGTGGACCTGAACTCGGTAATACGAGCGTAGGGAAGCGGCAGTAGCCTGGACCAAGGGTCTTGAAGGAACCGCCGGAGCCCTTGGTTTTCGTTTTGTGGAGGAAGATATGACGCAGATGGAATCGGCCAGAAAAGGCATTGTGACGCCGGAGATGAATGCGGTGGCGGAGGCGGAGGACCTGGATGCGGAGTTCATCCGGGAAGGTATCGCCAGGGGGACAATCGTTGTCCCGGCCAATATCAATCATGAGAAACTGATACCCTGCGGCATCGGCCAGGGACTCAAGACCAAGGTCAATGCCAATATCGGCACGTCGTCCGACTTCGGTGATATCAATACGGAGCTGGAGAAGCTAAAGGTGGCCATTGATGCCAGCGCGGACACGGTGATGGACCTGAGCACCGGCGGCGATATCAGTGCCATTCGGCGTGCCATCATAGCCGCCAGTACGGTGGGAATTGGCACCGTGCCCATCTATCAGGCGGGAATCGAAGCCATAGAACAGTATGGCGCCATCGTGAAGATGACGGCGGATGATATATTTGCGGTGATTGAGGAGCACGCCAAAGACGGAGTTGATTTCGTTACCGTGCACTGCGGCGTTACCCAGGCCGCTATTGACCGGCTCAAGAATCAGGGCCGGGTCGCCGATGTGGTCTCGCGTGGCGGCGCCTTCCTTATCGGCTGGATAATACACAACGAACAGGAAAACCCGCTCTACGAGCAGTATGACCGCCTGCTGGATATCGCCCGCAAATACGATGTCACCCTGAGTCTGGGTGATGGCCTGCGTCCCGGCTGCCTCGCCGATGCTACCGACCGCGCCCAGGTAGAGGAACTGCTCACGCTGGGCGAGCTGGTGGAGCGGGCCTGGGAGGCAGGGGTGCAGGTTATGGTGGAGGGGCCGGGCCATCTGCCCCTGAACCATATTGAGACCAATATCAAGCTGCAGAAAACGGTCTGCCGGGGAGCGCCGTTCTACGTGCTGGGTCCGCTGGTGACCGATATCGGTGCTGGCTATGACCATATCACGGGGGCCATCGGCGGTGCCATTGCCGCCGCGGCGGGCACCGACTTTCTCTGCTACGTGACGCCATCAGAGCACCTTTCTCTGCCGGAATATGAAGATGTGAGGCAGGGGGTAATCGCCTCGCGCATCGCCGCTCATGCCGGTGACATTGTGAAGGGGGTAAAAGGGGCCGAAGAGTGGGACCGCAAGATGTCCATTGCCCGTAAGAATTTCGACTGGGAAGAGCAGGCCAGGCTTTCCCTGAACCCGGAGCGCTCCCAGAAGGTTCACCGCCAGCATGCCACCGCAGGCGATGCCTGCAGCATGTGTGGCAAATACTGCGCCATGGAGCTGGTGGAAAAGTACCTGGGCATCGGCTCCCCACGACGCTAACTTGACATAATTGTATGGGCGGCGCTTTCAGTCTGGGCAGAATTTTTGGCATCCAGTTCCGTATTCACTACAGCTGGTTCATTATCTTCGTGTTGATTACTTTCTCCCTCTCCTGGCAGTACTTTCCCTATGCCTACCCTGGATGGAGCGCGCCGGTTTACTGGCTCACCGGCATCGCCACCAGCCTGCTTTTCTTCACCTCCGTGGTGGCTCATGAGCTGGCCCACAGCCTGGTTGGCCGGGCCAATGGCATCCCCGTCAGGAGCATAACGCTGTTTATCTTCGGCGGGGTGGCCCATATGACCCGTGAGGCGACCCGGCATGGGGCGGAGTTCAGAATGGCCCTGGCCGGCCCGCTGGCGAGCCTGGCCATCGGCGGCCTGTTTTTCCTGCTCTATCTTATGCTGCAGGGCATCAGTGAACCGGCGGCCGCCCTGGCGTTCTGGCTGGCGCAGATAAACGTGGTGCTGGCTCTCTTCAATCTCATCCCCGGCTTTCCCCTCGACGGCGGCCGTATCTTTCGTTCCCTTTTATGGCGTTTCAGCGGCAACTACCAGCGTGCCACCCGGATTGCCGTCGAGGTCGGGAGGGGCGTCGGCTATCTTTTTGTGGCTGGCGGCATCGTTCTGATGTTCCTTTACCCGGGACGCTGGTTCAACGGCCTCTGGCTGGCGTTCATCGGCCTGTTCCTGAGCTATGTGGCCACGGCCAGCTACCGGCAGGCGCAGTGGCAGGCGGCGCTGCAGGGAATCAGAGTGGCTGATGTTATGGCCACCACCTGCCCGGCGGTATCCCCGGATATGACCATCAGCCGCGTGGTTCAGGACTATATCTTTATCAGCGGCCACCGGTGTTTCTTGGTCGCCGCCGATGGAGAGCTGAAGGGCATACTTACCCTGCGCAACATCAAGTCGGTTGACCGGAAGAACTGGGACAATACATCGGTGGGCGACGTTATGACCCATTCGGAGCGATTGAAGGTAGCCCAGCCTGACGAAGAAGTGCTGAGCGTGCTCGAGCAGATGGAGGAGTACGGCATCAGTCAGATGCCAGTGGTGAGCGAGGGCAGAATCACCGGCCTGCTCGACCGTGATGACGTGCTGAGGCTTCTCTATACCCGTTCCAGACTCGGCATATAGCACATCGTTTTCCTTTCACTTCTACAGGCCTTCCCGCTAGCGTGGCTTCTATTGACTTTTAGGGTCAGCGTAGTAGAATGGGGACAACACGGGGGCTTGCTGGCCTTTTCGTTACGATTTTTCTCTTCAGCGTTCGATATTTGGTGATTGTGACAGGCAAGGAGAACATTGATTGAAAGCGGTTATCCTGGCGGCCGGCGAGGGCAGCCGTATGCGACCCCTTACCTACACCAGGCCCAAGGTAATGCTGCCCATTGCCAATAAACCCATACTCGAGCACCTGCTCATTGAAGCAAGCGCGGCGGGCATCAATGAATTCATCTTTGTCGTTGGCTACCATGATGAAGCGGTGCTTGATTATTTCGGTGATGGCGGCAGATGGAATGCGCAGATTGACTACGTAAAGCAGCGGCGACAAAAGGGCACCGCCGATGCCCTGAGAATGGTGGCGGAACTGGTGGAGGGCGATTTCCTGCTGATGAACGGGGACATGGTTATCGGCCGCCGGGACATAAAAAAAATGGCCGCCGGAACAGATACCACGCTGGCGGTGATTGAGGTAAGTGACACTCAGGGGCTGGGCGTCGTCGAGGCTGATAGAGGCAAAGTGGTGCGCATTTACGAAAAGGAGGAAAACCCGCCCTCACGCCTGGCCAACGCCGGGCTGTACCTGCTCACGCCGGAGATTTATGAAGCGATATCCCGGACCGGGAAATCGCCGCGCGGCGAGTATGATCTGACCGATTCCCTGACGTTGATGATGGAGGCAGGGCACAGTATCGCCTGCCATACCATAAGCCGGTGGCTGGACATCAGCTATCCCTGGGACTTGCTTACCGCCAATGAAACATTAATGTCCGATATGAAAGCCGGGAACTCAGGTGAGGTGGAGGCAAACGTGGTCATGAAGGGGCCCGTTGCCATTGGCAAGAATACCGTGGTCCGTTCTGGCTCGTATATCATTGGGCCGGCCATTATCGGGGAGAACTGCGAGATCGGCCCCAGCTGCTACATCAGGCCCTGTACCGCCATCGGGGATAGCTGCCATATCGGCAATGCGGTGGAGGTTAAGAACTGCATTATCATGAAAAACAGCCGTCTGCCTCACCATAACTACGCTGGCGACAGCGTCATCGGGGAGGGGTGCAATTTCGGCGCCGGGACCAAAATCGCCAACCTGAGGCTGGACAAGAAAGATGTCTGGGTGGAAGGCGTCAATACCGGAAGGCGCAAGCTGGGCGCCATAATCGGAGACGGGGTGGAGACGGGGATAAACGCCAGCATTAACGTGGGCAGCATGATTGGCAATGGTACCTTTATCGGCCCGGGGGCGGTGGCGAGCGGGGTGATGGCCCCGGAATCGAGAATTTATTAGGAGAAGACGATGAAACAGGCGGTTATTCTGGCCGCCGGCGAGGGACAGAGGCTGAGGCCATTTACCGTGAACCGGCCGAAGGTGATGCTGTTCATTGCCGGCAAGCCGATTTTGCAGTATGTCATTGAGGCACTGGCGCAGAAAGGCATTCGCGATATCGTGCTGGTCGTTGGCTATCGGAAAGACCAGGTGCTTGACTATTTTGGCTCCGGCGAATGGCTCGGTGTTGACCTGAGCTATGTGACGCAGGAGCGCCAGCTGGGGACGGCGCACGCGCTGGCCCAGGCGAGAGAAAAAATCAAGGGTGATTTCCTGGTTCTGCCCGGAGATAACCTGATTGCCGCCGATACCATTGACCGGTTTGTCGCCGTCGAGCCGGAGGCGGTGCTGACGAAGAAGGTGGACAACCCGATGCGGTACGGTGTGGTAAACGTACAGCGTGGGGCGGTGAGGGAAATCGTGGAAAAGCCGCCGGAGGCGGCCAGCAATCTGGTCAGCACCGGGATATATTCCTTCAGCCGGGCAATTTTCGAGTTTGTGGAGCCCCGGCTCGACCTGCCCGATGTCGTCAACCGGATGATTGAACAGGGCCATAAAATCAGGGCCATGGAAACAGAGGGGGCCTGGCTGGACGCGATTTATCCCTGGGACATCCTGAACCTCAATGCCGCCATTCTGGAGCAGAGCCAGGCGAAAACAGGCGGCACAGTTGAAGCTGGTGTCTCGGTTAAGGGCCAGGTTTCCATCGGGAAGGGCACGGTGATACGTTCCAATTCATATATTCTGGGGCCGGCCGTTATCGGTGATGGCTGTGAAATCGGGCCCAGCGTCTGCATCTTCCCGGCGACCAGCATCGGCAATAATGTGGTGGTGGCGCCGTTTACCGAAGTTAAAAACAGCGTCATCGGCAATGATGTGAACATAGGTTCGGGCAGCATCGTACATGACTCGGTCATTGACAATAGCTGCCACATCGACGGGCGGTTCGCCGCATGTGGCGGCCAGGCGGACATCGCCATAAATCAGGAACACCATTCGGTCAGCTTCGGGGCGATGCTGGGGGAGGGGTGCACGCTGGGCAACAGCGTGGCGGCACAGCCGGGCGTCATCGTTGGCAACTACAGCCAGGTTAAGCCGCTGAAGCTTATCAGCGGTCGTCTGCCGGACCGGAGTCTGGTGGTGTAGCTCATGTTTTGCGGAGCGGCATGACAATATGTGCGGCATCGTTGGCTATATAGGGGAAAGACAGGCCAGGCCCATCCTGCTCAACTGCCTGGCCCGGCTGGAGTACCGCGGCTATGATTCCTGTGGCATCGCGGTGGCTGGCGGCGGTTTGCAGGTACACAAGGACGCAGTCAGGGTGCAGGCCCTGAGAGAGCAGCTTCCGCGCCGTATCGAGGGTAAACTCGGCATCGGCCATACGCGGTGGGCCACCCACGGGGCGCCGTCCCGGGCGAATGCTCACCCGCACGGCGACTGCACCGGCAGAATCGCCGTGGTGCACAACGGCGTTATCCATAACTTCCAGCAGTTACGGCAACAGCTCGTCAAAGAGGGACACAAATTTAGTTCCGAAACGGATACCGAGGTCATCCCCCATCTTATCGAGAAATACTTTGACGGCGACCTGGGGGAGGCGGTGGCAAAAGCGCTCAACGATATTGAAGGCTCATATGCCGTCGCCGTGCTCATGGACGGCGTGCCCGAGCTCATCGCGGCGAGAAAAGAAAGCCCGTTGATTATCGGGGTCGGTGATGGGGAAAACTTCATCGCCTCGGACGTGCCCGCAGTGCTGGACTACACCAGCCGGGTCATCTATCTGGAAGATGATGATATCGCCGTGATTACCGGGGAAGGCGTTCAGGTGAAGAGAAACGGAGAGGCGGTTGCCCGGAAGCCGCACCAGGTAACCTGGAGCGTGGAGGATGCGCAGAAGGGCGGCTACGAGCACTTCATGCTCAAGGAAATCCATGAGCAGCCCAGGGTAATACGGGATACCATCCGGGCCTACCTGACGGCTGATGAAACGATGTCTGATTGGGGTGTTTTTCAGAAAGGAGATTCTGGGGATGTCCTCATGCTGGCCTGCGGCACTTCCTATCACGCGGCTCTGGTCGGGAAGTACATTCTGGAAGGGCTGTTTAAAATTCCGGTCCGAACCGAGATGGCTTCTGAGTTTGGTTATTCTGGCCTAACGTCGTCACGAACGCAGGCCATTGTCATCACGCAGTCCGGAGAAACCGCCGACGCCCTGAAAGCCATCAAGAGGCTCAGGAGTGAGGGCTGCCCGGTAATCGTTATCACCAACGTTGTCGGCAGCTCGGCGACGAGGGTTGCGGACCGGGTTGTCTACACCATGGCCGGCCCGGAGATAAGCGTCGCCGCGACCAAGAGCTATACCGCGCAGCTAATGGCTCTGTACTGGATGGCCTTACCATCTGCCAAGATTGACCTGAGACGGAGAGACGGCCTCGTCATGGAGTTAAGACAGCTGCCCGGAAAGGTGCAGCGTATTCTGGACGACGAGGAGAAAATCGCACAGCATGCCGCGCAGATTGCCAAATATAATTCTGTCTTTTTCATCGGGCGGGGGCTCAACTATCCGGTGGCGCTGGAAGGAGCGCTGAAGCTAAAAGAGATATCCTATATTCATGCCGAGGGCTATGCCGCCGGAGAATTGAAGCACGGCCCCTTTGCCCTGCTCAGCGGCGAGGCACCGGTGGTGGCGCTCGTGACGCCGGATGCTACCTATGATGCCATGCTGACCAATATCAAGGAGGTCAAGGCCAGAGGCTCTCCGGTAATCGCGCTGGTCGAGGAGGGAGACGATGTCGTTGCGGAAGTGGCCGATTCGGTAATCTCGGTGCCGAAGGTTGACCCGCTGTTTTCACCGGTGGTCAATACCGTGGTCCTGCAACTGCTGGCCTACTATGCCGCCAGAGAGCGCGGCTGCCCCATCGATTTCCCGCGCAACCTGGCCAAGAGCGTCACCGTGGAGTAGCGGCGTAACAGATTAACACAGGCAAGCAGAAATTTCAGAGGATAATAGCCTGCCTCCGTTTTTGCTGTTCTTTCGGCCGCGGATTTTGCTCAGAAATTTATCTGCAGCAGAGTAATAAACGGAATAATCTCGCTTGCGGCGGCAGATTGGAGAAGGCCAAAAAATGCCGGAGAAGCTGAAAAGAAGGCTGCTTATCGTTGCCGGGACACTTTCCACCGCCATCGGGATTGTGGGCATATTTGTCCCCATTTTGCCCACCACCCCGTTTCTCCTGCTGGCGGCCGCCTGTTATCTGCGCAGCTCACAGAAGTTTTATAACTGGCTGTTAAATAACCGATTTTGCGGGCTGTATATAAAAAATTATCTGCAGGGAAAAGGTATGCCGGTAAAAATAAAGATGGCGACGCTTCTGCTTCTGTGGATTACAATTTCCTGTTCCATCGTTTTTGTGGTTCAAGCTCTTATTATCAGGGTGATACTGCTTGTCATCGCTATCGGCGTGTCAGTCCATATTTTGCTGATAAGAACGGCCCGGGGAAAAGAAAGCTAGTACAAAATAATGCAGCCCTCTGAACAGGTGAAGATTGAGGCTACTTGTATTCAATCTCCGACAATTTATTCTGCAGACTGCTCACCGACTCATGTAACTCGGATATTACTCTTCGCAAATTTGCTTTCCTCAAAGCAGGATTTATCAAGGCTCTTCTGAAATCTTCAAGTTCGTTCAATATCTGTTCCATTATCGGGGAAACCTTGATGCCGGCAATATCTTTGGCCGTTTTCACCATCGGGCGAATATGGTATGTCAGGTTGGTTAGGTCAAACTTGGCATACCCTATCTTTCCCAGCAAGGATTTAAAGTTGGGGCTTTCTGCCGGTAAATTGTAATTTGAATAGAACCTTTGAATTTCGGCCAGTAACTCTGTGGTGTCGCGTAGCGCCCGGTTATGTCGCCCGCTTCTTCCGGTCAGAGAATTGAACGTGTTGGAAATCGCCTTTAATTTATCCACGTTAGCATTATATCAGTCAATAATCGGGCAGACAATACATGGTTTTTGATTTTATAACGTCGGATTGTGCCGCTTTAACTCGGAGTGCAGTCCGCAAGCATCCGAAAACGCGCTGTGCTATACGGTAGTTTTCGAACTAACACTACGAATGGAATATCATCTTAAGCAGGAGCGTGATGACATAGCCAAGTATGCCACAAATGGGGAAAGTAAGTATCCAGGCCGTGATTATGTTGCCGGCTATTCCCCAGCGAACCGCCGAAAGGCGGCGGGTAGCTCCCACTCCCATTACCGATGCGCTGACACAGTGGGTGGTACTTACCGGAATACCCAGGTGCGATGCCGCTTCGATAATGCTGGCCGCGGCAAGGTGAGTGGTAAATCCCTGGACCGGCCTTAAGGCGGTCATTTTCATGCCTATAGTTTTAATAACCCTGTGGCCGCCCAGAGCCATTCCGGTGCTGATAGCTGCCGCTGATACTACGATTACCCACCATAAATCAGGTTCCAGGATTGAGAGGCGGTCCCAGATGCTGGCGTCATTATAATAGAGCACCAGCGCCATGGTCATAACGCCGATGGGCATCTGTCCGTCATTCTTCCCATGACTGTACGCCATAAAGAAAGTACTGACAAACTGTAATCTGCTGAAAACACGGCGCATTCGGTCCGGAGCGCTTTTCTGGAATATCCAGTACAGGCAGAGCATGACAAGAAAACCGCCGAAAAATCCCAGCACAGGTGCAATGAGTACGGCAGAGAGAATGCGCTGCATAACATTCCATACCACGGCTGCGCTACCAGCTACGGCTACTCCAGCGGCGGCCAAACCAGCGATAAATCCATGATGTATGCTTATGGGCAAGCCCATCTTGGTAGCCAGCCATCCCCATATTATTATCGAAATCAATGCGGCAATGATGGTGATATATGATATAACCCCCTGAACTAAGATGCCCTTGCCGATGGTATGGGCGACGGCGGTGCCGGTTGCCGCTCCGGAAAAATTGGCAATAACGGCGATTATCAATGCGCTTCTCGGGGAGAGAGCTCGTGTGCCTATAGAAACAGCGATAGCGTTTGCCGCATCATTGAATCCGTTAACAATGCCAAAACCTACCGCCAGTATAATGATGATAATGAGGAACTCTAAGGAAGAATCAGGCATGCTTGAGCGCTACCCCTTCGAGGACATTCGCCACATCCTCACACCTATCGGTTGCGCCCTCCATATGCTCGAAAATTTCGCGCCACTTGATGATATCAGCCGTATTGTTGCAGTTTTCAAAAAGGTCGGCCATCGCAGTACGGAAAATTGTATCCCCCGTGTTTTCAAGTCGGTTTATCTCTATGCAGTGCTCTAAGACCTGCTTTAGATTGGGATGATGGCGCAACTGTTTTAAGGCTCGTTCCACCTCTTCTGAGGCAGACAGGATGACACCGGCTAATTCTTTGGCCCCTTGCTTGGGAGTGTCTATTTTGTAAATGCTCATGGCCACGGATGCCGCATGAATCAGGTCCACGATATCATCAAGAGAGTGAGCTAATAGTGCCATATCCTCACGGTCAAACGGTGTCACGAATGTGCGGTGCAGAAGTTCGATAATCCTGTGTGTAGTGTGATCGCCGTAGTGTTCACAGTCATCAATGTGGTTGACATTTTCTTTATGGTCCTCCCAGTTTTCCACCATCTCCTTCATTAACTGCGCCGTCTTCACCATATTCTCGGCGCTTTCCTGATATAGTTCAAAAAAGATTTTCCCCTTGGGCAAGAGGGAAAATTTAAACATGTGCCCCTCCTTTGTACCACGTTATGGCGATAGACGATTTCCAAGTCGGATTTAGAGGTTGATGAGTGAGAGGTTCGCGCTTGATGTAGAAAAAATGAATCATTATCATGGCCGTCTTTAACGCTATGTTAAAAGAGTGCCATCCAAGCTGTCAAGGTCTATCTGAAAATATAAAAAAAAGCTCCGATGTCTAATCGGAGCTGGATTTTCTGGTGGAGACGGGGGAGAGTCGAACTCCCCGTCCAGAAGAAGCGACCCAGAGTATGCTACAGGCTTAGCCAGCTCTTTGCTCTCATCTGACTGACCTCTGCTGACCGAGTTCAGCCAGACCAGTCGATTTTTCTTTCGCTGCCTTTATCGACGTCCGGCAGCGGCACCCCAACTTTGCGTCACCCAATCCCGACCCGTTGAGGAGAGGTCAGGCTGGATGTGCAGCTACGTTTTAAGCTGCGTAAACGACTTCAGGTTCGCCGTTTAATTTTTTGCCACCTGTTTTGTGAGGGTGGTGGCACCTCAGCCTGCAACCCTGTAGCCTACTTCCCCTGTCGAAACCACGCGTCCCCAGGAGATACGGCGAACTTGTCTCGACCTCCTTCTATCTTTTGTGTCTTTTCACCGCCCGTCCGATTTCCCTTTCTACCTCGCGCCGGGCTATTGTCTCCCGCTTATCATAAAGTTTTTTACCCTTGGCCAGGGCGATGGCCACCTTGGCCCGGCTGTCCTTCAGATACAGCCTGGTCGGCACCAGCGTGAGGCCCTTCTCGGCCACCTGGCTGGCAAGGCTATCAATCTGCTTGCGGTGCAGCAGGAGCCGGCGTGGCCGCTTCGGCTCATGGCTCATGTAGCTCCCGGCCTCATAGCGCGCGATGTGCGCATTCAGCAGCCACAATTCACCATCCTCGGGCCTGACATAGGCGTCTCCCAGGCTCACCCTTCCCTCCCGGATCGATTTTATCTCCGTGCCGGTAAGGGCGATGCCCGCTTCCAGGCTCTCCCCGATGTGGTAGTTATGATACGCCTTGCGATTGGTGGCTACCGTCTTTACCGCCATGTCCCCACCTATAAATTATATCACAATAGATGACGGCTTTTAATAAGGGTGGCATTCTGTGGGGATTAATATTTAATCGTGGAACGGACGGACGCAATCCTTTTAGCTGGATTTATTGTTGCTGACGTTGGTGTGAACCTTAAATTTCATACTCTTCCCGTGCCCCGGCATATTTCAAACGCCCTTTCAACCTGCGGGCCAATTCCAGCGCCTTGTCGAATGCCTGTAGATTCGCCTCCAGTGCCGCGGAGGGCAGCCGATTGGCGATGGCCTTGGTCAAAGCGCGGCGGTTGATGAGCGGACAGAAGGGCACCAGGGAGCCGAGGGCGGCAGCATTGATGGCACGTTCCTCGCCGACACTCCGGGCTATTTTTTCAAAGGGTATCGAGATTATTCTTTCCCAGAGAACCCGCTGCACGGCGTCTGAATCAATAATTACCAGCCCATCTTCTTTCATGTCCGGCAGGTTACGGTCGCAGGCCACCTGGGTGAGGGCAATCAGCACATCGAGCTCTGTAGACTGGGGGAAGTCAATCTCCGTATTGCTCAAAATGACCTCGGAGATGGAATTGCCCCCTCTCGTCTCCGGGCCGTAGCTCTGGCTCTGCGCCACGCAGAGGTCCTCGCTGATGCCCGCCTCAGCCAGCATTATCCCGGCCAGTACGATGCCCTGGCCTCCGGCGCCGGCTATCCTGATTTCATACCTTGGATTTTTCAGTGAGGAGGTTTTGGTACTGCTCATGGTAGTTTGGCCTTTCTCTGTCCACCAGAACGCCGATGACTATTTTCTCTGCCAGCTCTGCGTCGCTCAGCTGTTTTGCCTTCTCAACGGTGACGGAATTGTCCTTCTGCCACTTCATCATTTCCACCGGCGACTTGAGCTCCAGGAAACGACCGGCATGAGTTGTGCATTGAGATACCACTTCGACCATGGAGAACCCCTTCTTTTGCAGCGCCATGCCAATGAGCCGCTCGAGGAGGTTCGTGTGGTATACCGTGGAGCGGGCGACGAAGACCGCCCCGGCGGCCTCGGCCAGCCGGCAGATATCAAAGTCCGGCTCCAGGTTACCGTATGGCGCTGAGGCAGTTATGGCTCCGTGGGGTGTGGTGGGGGAACTCTGGCCTCCGGTCATACCGTAGACGTTGTTGTTCAGAATGAAGCTGGCTATCTCAACATTGCGCCGGGCGGCGTGAATGAAGTGATTCCCCCCGATGGCGATGGCATCGCCGTCCCCCATTACCGTAATCACCTTGAGGCGGGGATTGGCCAGCTTTATTCCGGTGGCGAAAGTGAGCGCCCTCCCGTGCGTGGTATGCAGCGTGTTAAAGTCAACATATACCGGAAGCCGGCCGGAACAGCCGATGCCGGATATGAGGACGATATCGTCTTTGCTGTATTCGCTCTGGTCAATGACCCGAATCAGGGCCTGCATGAAAATGCCGATTCCGCAGCCGGCGCACCATATGTGCGGGAATCTTTTGCTCGAACGGAGATAGTCGTGGACAAGGTGGGCCGTTTCCCTCATGGATAGATTTCCTCCAGTTTCTGCAGTATTTCCGCGGGCTTGATGGGCGTACCATCGACCTTGTTCAGGGTTGCCACTTCACACCGGCTTTGATTCACCCTTTTCACCTCTCGGGAAATCTGCCCGATGTTCAGCTCCGGCACCAGGACTTTTTCCGAATTATCCAGTATGCCGGTTATGGTGCGGCGCATGAAAGGCCAGAGGACTTTGAGCTTGATAAGCCCCACTTTAAGCCCCTTTTCCCGCGCCTTCTGCACCGCCTGGAGCGCGGCACGCGCCACGCACCCATACGCGATTATCGTTACCCTGGCATCTTCTGTTTCAAATGAGTCAAACCACTGCAGACGGTCATAGTCCTCGGATATCTTGGTGAAGAGCCGATGGATCAGTGGTTCCACCTCATCGGTACGGACGGTGGGGTATCCCCTTACGTCGTGATACAGACCGGTCACATGATAACGGTAGCCATCGCCGAATGCCGGCATTGGCGGCACGCCGGTTCCCGGGTCGGCGTAGGGGATATACCATTCCGGCGGCACGGTAGGGTGGAGCCGGTCTTCAATTTTCAGGCCATCCCTGGCCGGCAGGATAACGCCTTCCCTCATGTGTGCTACCACCTCGTCGACGAGCAGGATAACGGGAGTGCGGTACCGCTCCGAGAGATTGAAGGCCTGCACGGTGAGCTCGAAAAACTCATATACTGAAGAAGGGGCGAGGACAATGATGGGGTGGTCGCCGTGGGTACCCCAGCGCGCCTGCATAACATCGCTCTGGGAGGGCTGTGTGGGCAGACCGGTGCTCGGCCCGGCCCGCATCACATCAACGATGACGCAGGGCACCTCTGCCATGCTGGCATAGCCGATATGCTCCTGCATCAGTGAGAAACCGGGGCCGCTGGTGGCCGTCATGCTTTTGCTGCCGGCAAGAGAAGCCCCGATAACCGCACCCAGGCTGGCGATTTCGTCTTCCATCTGAATGAAGACGCCGCCGACCTCAGGCAGCTTCCTGGCCATGATTTCCATTATCTCCGTTGCCGGCGTGATGGGATAGCCGGCATAGAAGCGGCAGCCGGCCATGAGCGCGCCTTCAACGCAGGCTTCATTTCCCTGCAGCAGAACCTGTTTCCTGGCGACTTTCCTCACCTTTATACACCACTATGGCAAAATCGGGACATCTCTTTTCGCAGAGCAGGCAGCCGGTGCATTTTTCGGGGTTTTTGACGACGGGATATCCTGAATCATCGGCCTCTAAAACTTGATGAGGACAGAAGGCAATGCAGATGCCACACTTCTTGCACCACCCCTGATATATCTCAACCCTGTTCATGTGTTAAATGCCTCTGAACTTTGATGAGGTTCCGATTCCGAATCATCTGTTGAGTCCTGCACAAAGTTAGGATTTGACATTATTGTTCTGTTTATTATAATATTATTACTGATATCGTAGATTGTCAAGTTTTAAAGGGCCAGAAAATTACGTATATAGTAAACAAATGTTCAAAATATTGCATGTCTTATATTAGTTTTTCTAGATTGTTGTTAATATCGTTAGGATGATACAATATCATTATATTTATTGACAAATTGCCGTGCCATAGAGAAATGAAGATAGATAAGCTTGATAAAAAATTGATACTTGAATTACAAATAAATGGCCGGTGCACCTGCCTGAACCTCGCCAAGATACTGAATGTTGCCGAAGGGACCGTGCGGAATAGGCTTAAAAAATTGGTGAATAGCGGCATGGTAAAAATCACCGCTATTCCAGACCTGGATAAATTTGGTTATGATTTCATGGGCATTGTGGGATTGCAGGTACCATTATCCGAGTTGCGTGCCGTGGCCGAACAGTTATCGAAGAATCCCAATGTTTGCTATTTAGCCAACGTTACCGGAAGATACGATTTCATTGCCATCCTGCTGACCAAGTCCTCAAAGGAATTTGCCTACATCATGGAAAAAATGGTGGCTACAATCCCCAGTGTTATCAGGACGGAGACTTTTGTCACCTTAAATATTTATAAAGGGCATAAAAACTGGCTTGACACCACGCATATCATTGATAACCTTGATATCAATATATAATGAGAGTTGAAATATCGAGCCGCAGACTAGGCAGTGACTTCGTTAAGAAAGTAGCCGAAATCTCCGGACAGGACCTTCTTGCCTGCAACCAGTGTGGCAAGTGCTCGGCCGGCTGCCCCATGTGCTTCGCCATGGATTTGCTGCCCAATCAGATTATCCGGCTGGCACAGCTGGGACTGGAAGAGGATATCGCCGCGTCAAATACGGTCTGGCTCTGCGCCTCCTGTCTTACCTGCACCGTTCGCTGTCCCCGTGGAGTTGACGTGGGCAGGGTGATGGAGGCGATAAGGCTCGTCACCCTGAGGAAAAACGTCGACTACGTGGGCGCATCGGATATCCCGAAAGACAGAATCGGCGAGCTTCCCCAGATAGCGCTGGTCAGCAGTTTCCGCAAACACACCGCCTGAGGAGTGTTATGGACCTGAGTTACTATCCAGGGTGTACGCTGAAGACCATAGCAAAGGGCCTTGAGGACTCGGCCATTGCCTCGATGAATGCCCTGGGCATAAGGCTGGTGGAGCTCGAGCGCTGGAACTGCTGCGGCACCGTCTATTCGCTCGCCCAGGACGACCTGGCCCATCATCTGGCCCCGGTGCGCAACCTCATTCGCGTCAAAGAGCAGGGAGGCGACAGAGTGGGTACCCTGTGCTCTTTCTGTTACCATACGCTGAAACGAGCCAATTTGCTGGTGCGAAATGACGGTGAAAAAAGAAAAACGCTGAACGACTTCATGGAGGAAGAGATTGATTACAACGGTGAAGTGGAGGTCGTGCATCTTCTCGAGGTGTTGCGGGATGAGGTCGGCTGGGATGCTATAGCCGGGAAGGTCAAAGTTCCGCTGCACGGCCTGAAAGTGGCGCCGTATTACGGCTGCACCCTGCTGCGGCCCCAGGAGGTGGCCATCGACCAGGTGGAGAGGCCGACTATCATGCAGAAGCTGATGGAAGCCATTGGCGCCGAGGCAGTTGATTTTCCCTATGCCACCGAGTGCTGCGGCTCCTTCCAGACTGTGGGGAACCCTGATTTCATAACCCAGCGTGCCTGGGAGATATTGAGCTCGGCGATGAGGCGGGGCGCCGAAGCCATCGTCCTCACCTGCCCCCTCTGTCATTTCAACCTCAGTCAGAGACAGCCGGAACTGGTGCAGAAATACAGCGATTTTCATGGCATGCCGGTCTTTTATTTCACTCAGCTTCTGGCCATTTCCCTGGGAATCGGGCCGGAGGTCTGCCATTTTGAGCTGAGCTCTGGTGAGCCTCTCAGCCTGCTCAAGAGCAAGAAGCTGGTATCTTAAGTATTGTATGGAAGAATAAAGGGAAGGTTGGAAGACTTCATTACCAGAAAGGCGTTGATTATTGGTGGCGGGGTGGCCGGTATTCAGGCAGCCCTGGATATCGCCGACGCTGGCTATGAAGTTATTCTGGTGGAGAGAACCCCCAGCATTGGCGGTCATGTGCTGCAGTATTCAGAGGTATTTCCGACGCTGGATTGCCCGCAGTGCATCATGACCCCCAAGATGGTGGAGGCAGGACAGCACGCCAATATCAGGCTTTTAACCTATTCGGAGGTGGAAAGCGTTTCCGGAAAGATAGGCAATTTCACCGTCCGAATCAGAAGAAAAGCTGCCTATGTGGACTGGGATAAGTGCAACGGCTGCGGACTGTGCCAGCTGAAATGCGCCACCACCGCGCCGTCCGAATTCGAGCGCTGGCTGCCGTTCGGACGGCGGAAGGCGATATATATCCCGTTCGGGCAGGCGGTGCCCAATAAACCGGTCATTGATAGAGACGCCTGCCGCTATTTCACCAAAGGGAAATGCCAGCTGTGCCAGCTCGTCTGCCCGGTGAAGGCCATCGATTTCGAGCAGCGGGATACCTTCATTGAGGTGAAGGTCGGGGCCATCATTGTGGCCACCGGCTTTGAGCTATATGCCAAGGAGAGTATCTCCGAAATCGCCGAGGACCCCGATGTTCTCGATGGCATACAGTTCGAGCGAATACTCTGTCCCAGCGGTCCCACCGACGGCGAAGTGGTCAGGCCATCAGACGGCAGAGTGCCCAAAGAGGTCGCCTTTCTCTCCTGCGTGGGCTCCCGCGACCCCGAGCACGGTGTACCTTACTGTTCCAGGGTGTGCTGCATGTATCTGGCCAAGCAGGCCATGCTCTACAAGCACGCTGTCCCCGATGGCCAGGCATATATCTTCTATATGGACACCAGAAGCACCGGCAAGGGGTATGAGGAATTTATCCAGCGAGCCGTCGAGGAAGACGGGGTGCTCTACCTGAGGGGCAGAGTGTCCAAGGTATTCCGGGACGGGGATAAGCTCAAGGTCTGGGGAGCGGATACATTGTCGGGCAAGAGAATCGAACTGTCCTGCGACCTGGTGGTCCTGGGCATGGCCATGGTGCCCGACCCTGCGGGCAAAGACTTGATGCGGATACTCGGCGTGGATACCGATATCTACGGGTTCATCGCCGAAGCTCACCCCAAGCTTCGTCCCCTGGAGAGTTCTGTGCCGGGCATCTACGTTGCCGGGACGGCCCAGGGGCCCAAGGACATCCCCGATTCGGTGGCCCAGGGGAGCGGGGCGGCGAGCAAAGCGCTGACGCTGTTCTCGCGGAAAGAACCGGTGCTGGAAAAACGATGAAAGAGAAAAGAATCGGCGTTTTTGTCTGCCACTGCGGGCTTAATATCGCCGGCACGGTGGATGTGGAGCAGGTCGTTGAGCAGATAAAGGACTACCCCGGCGTGGCCCACGCCGAGCACCATATCTATATGTGCTCCGACCCGGGTCAGGAGATGGTGAGAAAGGCAATTAAGGAAAAAGACCTGGACGGCCTTGTCATGAGCAATTGCTCGCCCTCCCTGCATCAGACAACGTTTCGTAAGTTAGCTGAGTCTGAAGGCGTTAATCCCTACTTTTGTGAGATCGCCAATATACGTGAGCAGTGCAGCTGGCCCCATGCTGCCGATAAGGAGACGGCTACCAGAAAAGCGGTTGCCATCATCAAGTCGGCCATCGAAAAGCTGCGGCGCAATATTTCTCTCACCCCCCTGGTGGTGCCACTGACCAAAAGGGTGCTGGTTATCGGGGCCGGAGTGGCGGGGATGCAGTCCGCTCTGGACATCGCCGATAGCGGCTATGAGGTCGTGCTGGTGGAAAAAAGCCCCGGCATCGGCGGGCATACCGCACAGCTAGCGGGGACGTTCTTGACCGGTGACCGCATTCCCGACCTGATTTCACCCATGATGTCAAAGGTGGCCTCGCATCCCAATATCAGGCTTTACGCCTGCTCAGAGGTGGAGGAACTATCCGGATACGTCGGCAATTTCCAGGTGAGCATCAGGCGGAAAGCAACTTCAGTCAATGAGGAGAAGTGCAACAACTGCGGGCTCTGTCTGGGAAGCTGTCCAGTTACGACTCCTTCCGAGTTCGACCGCGGGCTGGCGCAGCGTGGTGCCATCTATGTTCCTTTCTCCGGGGCATTGCCGCGGCGACCGGTGATTGACCGGGAGACCTGCCGGCATTTCCAGGGCGACCAGTGCCAGGCCTGTAAAGACATCTGCCCCAGTGATGCCGTCGATTTCGGGCAGGAGGATGCCATAATCGAGGAAGAGGTTGGTGCCATTATAGTGGCCACAGGATATGACCTTTTCCCGTGCAGCGGCATTGCCGAATATGCCTCAGACCCGGACGTAATCGACGGGCTGCAGTTCGAGAGGCTGCTTTCACCCTTTGGCCCAACGTCGGGAGAGGTCAGGCGGCCGTCTGATGGGAAGATACCCGAGCAGGTGGTCTTCGTTCAGTGTGTCGGGTCGCGTGACCCGGAACACGGCGTGTCTTACTGCTCCCGGGTATGCTGCATGTACGTGGCAAAACAGGCGCTGCTTTACAAGCAGGCCGTATCAAACGGCCAGGCATATATTTTCTATATGGATATTCGCTCCGATGCCAAGGGCTACGAGGAATATGTCAACAAAGTGGTGGACGAGGAAAGAGCCCTCTACCTGAGGGGCAGGGTTTCCAAGATATTCCGGGACGGGGATAAGCTCAGGGTCTGGGGTGCGGACACCCTTACCGGGAAGAGCATCGAGATTGCCGCCGACCTGGTGGTTCTGGCCACCGCCATGGTGCCCAGTCCGGGAGCCAGGGAGCTGGCGAGAAAACTGAATATCATCGTCGACCAGTATGGCTTCATCACCGAAGCGCACATCAAGCTCAGGCCGGTGGAGACGCTTACCGCCGGCATTTACCTGGCGGGGACGGCACAGTGGCCGAGGGACCTGCCCGATACCATCGCCTCGGCGAGCGGTGCGGCGAGCAAAATCCTCTCCCTCTTTTCCCGTAAGGAACTGCTCCATGAGCCTATCGTTGCCGTCGTGGACGAGGAAGTATGCCGTGGCTGCGGACAGTGTGTCGCCACCTGTTCCTTTCAGGCGATTGAGCTTGACCCGGTGAAGAAGGTGGCCAGGGTCAATGAAGCGGTATGTGAGGGCTGTGGCGCCTGTGCGGTTACCTGCCCTTCCCAGGCGATACACCACAAGAACTGGACCGCCCGGCAGTTCTTCGAGATGGTCGATATCGCCACTGCGGAATATGTGTGAGCTGGTAAAATGGCCAAGTCAGAAGCAGTTTTGGTAATCGGCGCCGGGGTGGCGGGAATAAAAGCCTCCCTGGATCTGGCGGAGGCGGGAAACACCGTCTATCTCTGCGAGCGCAAGTCGGGCATGGGGGGCGCGCTTCTCCAGATGGACAAGTGGTTCCCGGACAATCACTGCAGCATGTGCCAGATGCTCCCCACACTGAATAAAGACTTATCTTCCCAGTTCTGCCTGCGGCGCGGGCTGATTCATCCCAACGTTGAGCTGCTGTACAACGCGGAAGTGACCGGACTTCAAGGCGGGGCGGGCGATTTCAGGGTTACTGTAGCTACAAGGAGCACCGGCGTGGACCCTCAACTGTGCATTGGCTGTGGCCGGTGCGCCGAGGTCTGTCCCGTCGAAGTGGAGAGTCCGTTTGACGAAGGGCTGAGCCGACGCAAGGCCATTGATTTGACGAATCCTTACGCTTCTCCTCGTCTGTATGCCATAGATTGGGAGAAGTGCACCAGGTGCGGGGAATGCGTCGGCAAGTGCCCCACCCGGGCCATTCAGCTTGAACCGAAGGACAGTACGAGGCAGCTCCAGGTGGGCGCTATCATCCTGTCGACCGGCTTCGAGGAGTTTGACCCGCGTCTCGCCACGCAGTATGGCTACCGGCGCTATCCCAACGTGGTAACCAGCATTGAGCTGGAACGGATATTAAGTCCCGGCGGGCCCTTCGAGGGAGAGCTGGTTCGCCCCTCGGAGGGCCGGACGCCGCAGTCAGTCGCTTTCCTGCAGTGCATCGGCTCGCGGGACCGCCAGAGGGACTACTGCTCCTCGGCGTGCTGCATGTTCGCCATTAAAGAGGCCACGCTCATCAAAGGGAACTATCCCGGTACGGATGTCCATATCTTCTTCATGGACCTCAGGGCATTTGGCAAGGGTTACCATCGCTACTATGAGCGGGCCAGAGACGAGCTCGGCGTGCGCTTCACCCGCTGCCGCGTCCCGGTGGTAAAAGAGGACCCCCAGACCCACGACCTGATGCTTACCGTGGCCTCTGAGGAGGGGGCACCGGTCAGACGCCAGTTTGAACTGGTCGTGCTGTCCGTCGGCCAGACACCGTCCCCGCAATTTCATGAACTCTGTCAGGTTCTGGGCGTGGAAACGAACCGGTGGGGGTTCTGCCGGACGCGGCCGTTCTCTTCGATTGAGACGTCGCGGGAAGGGATATACGTATGCGGCAGCGCGGCCAGCCCCAAGGATATCACCGATACGGTATTCGAAGCCGGTGCGGCGGCCAGCGGGGCAGCATTGTGGCTCGGTTCGCCTTCCGCCCATCCAGCGGTGAAAGAGCAAGCGGAAGCACAGGCTGGAGGGGAGGAGCCAGAGATTGCCGTTTTTCTGTGCGGCTGCGGCGGTGAAATCGCCTCGGCTCTTGACCTTGAGCAGGTAGCAGGCTGCATCAGAGAATCGCCGGGCGTCGTTCACGTTGAGCAGATGCCCTACCTCTGCTCAGGTGAGGCTATGGAAACAGTGGGAAAACGGGTGAAGGAGCATAAGGCCGACCGCCTGGTACTGGGCGCCTGCACGTATATGAATGGGCCCATGCTCGATAGAGTGGCGGCGCAGGCCGGACTTGACCCGTCTTTGGTCAGGGTGGTGAACCTCAGGGAAGACGTTGTCCGGGTGCACCGCGACCAGCCGGATATGGCTCTGGCCAAAGCGAAAAGGCTGCTGACCATGGCCATAGAAGATGTCAGGCAGCAGGATTATCCGCCCGCCTCACTGACGGCGGTGATACCCGGTGCTCTGGTAATCGGCGGCGGCATTGCCGGTATGATGGCGGCCTTGTCCATCGCTCAGCGCGGAATCGATGTCCACCTTATCGAGAGGTCATCGGCGCTGGGCGGAAACCTGAGAGATATATTTGCAACGCTGGAGAGCGGCGACACCCGGCCGCTGCTCAGGGATATCATAGAGCAGGTGAGCAACAGCTCCCGCATCCATCTCCATCTGGAGTCGGAGGTGGTGGCGGCCAGCGGTTATGCCGGCGACTTCAGGGTCAGCGTGAAAGAAAAGGGCGACTCCATAAATGTGCTGGAGGCCGGCGCGATAGTGGTCGCTACGGGCGGTGATGAGTACCATCCTCAGGAGTACCGGTACGGGCAGAACGAAAACGTGCTCACGCAGCGAGAACTGGAAAAGAGGATATCCGCCGGCGAGCTTGACCCGGCTGGGTTGAACTCGGTGGTCATGATACAATGTGTCGGTTCCAGGGAGAAAGACCGGCCCTACTGCAGCCGTGTCTGCTGCTCGCAGGCAATAAAGAATGCTTTAAAACTGAAGGAAGCGAATCCCGGCATTGAGGTGACCGTTCTCTACCGGGATGTGATGAGCTACGGTTTCAAAGAGGAATATTATACCCTGGCGCGGGAAGAAGGCGTGCAGTTCGTACGGTACGAGCCGGACAGCAAGCCGGTGGTGAAAGGGGAGGGGGAGCAGCTAATTGTTGAGGTCGTTGAGCCGGTTTTGGGTGGAATGCTGACACTTATGCCCGACCTTGTCGTCCTGAGCGTCGGTATCATCCCCGGGGATAACAGGGCGCTGGCTGATACTTTGTCGGTCGAGCTGGACGAAGATGGATTTTTCAGGGAGGCGGAGGAGAAATTCCGCCCGACGGATTTTCTGCGGGAAGGCATCTATGTCTGCGGGCTGGCTCACTCGCCGCGCGGGGTCGAGGAGACCATAGTCCAGGCCCGGGCCGCTGCCGGGAGAGCCGCCTCGCTGCTGACCTCGAAGCAACTGAAATCGGGAAGAATGATTTCCGAGACTGTCCAGAGGCAGTGCCGCAAATGCGAGATGTGCATCACCGTCTGCCCCTACGGTGCCCGGGAAAAGGATGAGGAGACCGGCGAGATTGTGGTGCGGGAGACGCTTTGCCAGGGATGCGGGGCCTGTGTCGTGGCCTGCCCCAGCGGCGCCGCCAAACTCAGGGGGTTCAGAGACAGGCAGGTATTCTCGTTGATAGATGCCGGTTTCCCGTGATAAGGAGGTAGCAAAGTGGCCGAGGAAAAAGAGTTTGAACCGGTAATCGTGGGCTTCTTCTGCAACTGGTGTACGGCTACCGCTGCCGACCTGGCCGGCACGCTCCGGATGCAGTACCCGCCCAATGTACGACCCATAAGAACCATGTGCAGCGGGTCGGTGGATCCGGTTTACGTGTTGAGAGCACTGCTCGGCGGGGCCGACGGCGTTATTGTGGGGGGATGCCCTCCCGGCGATTGTCATTACGTCAACGGAAACTTCAAGGCGAGAAGGAGGATGGCCATATTGAAGACGGTGCTGAAAACCCTCGGCATTGAGGAAGACAGGGTCTGGATAAGATGGATAAGCGCCGCCGAAGGCCCCAAGTTTGCCCGCACCATGAATGAAGTTACCGAATCAATCAGGAAGCTGGGGCCAAATCCAATAAGCAAGGACTGGTCAATTTAGGGAGTCAAGATGGAGCGATACGCGATTTTGCCTGCCGGAAACCAGGGAGTGCTCGGAGCGATTCGCCAGTTCCTGGCCAGCCTTCTGGAGAAGAAGCTGGTCGATGCGTTGCTGGTGCCGCTGGAGCTGCCCACCGGTGATAACGTGGTGCCGACCATTGTCAGCCGCCCGGAGCAAATTCAGAGGGCCAACCCGCTGGCGCCGGTGATGCCGGTGAATGCCGCCCGCCTTGTCTCCAGAATAACTATGATATCATCCAGCCCGGAACGGCTGGGCGTTGTGCTGCGTCCCTGCGAGCTCAGGGCGCTGGTCGAGCTGGTGAAACTCAAGCAGGCCTCGCTGGATAAACTGCTCCTGATTGGCGTTGACTGCTTCGGCACATATTCAGTAAGCGACTACGAAAAATCAGCTAAGGATGGCTCATCGCCGACCGAGGACCTGCTTGGCCGGGCGCGGGGAGGAAAAGAAAACCCCATGCTGCGCAAAGCCTGCCAGATATGCGAATACCCTGTCCCCATGGGCGCCGACCTCGCCATCGGGCTGGTAGGGGTTGACCCTGATACCGGTATCTTGCTGGCGGCCGGAACGCCGGAAGGGGAGAAGGTGATTCAGGAACTGGGCCTTGAGGAGGTGAAAGCCGAAGAGAGGGAGTCAGCCATAGCCAAGCTCGTTGCGGAAAGGGCGGGAAAGAGGGAGGAACTGCTGAAAAAGACCCGGGAAGAAATCC
>DAOUDY010000144.1:0-2164 GCA_034430755.1 Dehalococcoidales bacterium | reverse complement strand
GGCATTATCAATCATGCCGCCGGCCAGCGGTTTCATGGCGATGAAGCCAACGTCATGCTGCCGGCATAAAGAAAGCAGCTCGTCTCTGCCCTCGTAGGACATGAAGTTCAGGGGGAACATGACGGTCTCAAAGAGGCCCGTCTTCACCGCGTCCTTGGCAATGTCAATCTGGTGACAGGTTATGCCGATGTGCTTCACCAGGCCGGCCCTCTTGGCGTCTTCAACCACGGCGCGCGGCCCGTTCGGGTCGATTACGGTTTCCAGCGCTTTGGCATCGCTGACATTGTGTAGCTGGTAGAGGTCTATGTAGTCTGTCCCGAGTCTCTCCAGACTTAATTTGAGGTGTTTCTCTACATCTTCCCGGTTGCGCGCCAGCGATTTCGTGGACAGGAAAAGCCCCTTCCGTTTTCCCTTGATTGCCTTGCCGATTCTCTCCTCGCTGGTGGTATAGCCGTTGGCCGTGTCCAGGTAGTTGATGCCCAGTTCCAGACACTTATGGACCACGGCAATCGCTTCCTCTTCGGAGACCCTCTGGATGGGGATGCCCCCGAATCCGAGCTTGGTCACCACCATCTCAGTTCTGCCCAGCCTAATCTTTTCCATAGCCTTCTCCAATCTATTTCATCTGCAATTCAAATCAAGAGCCTTTAGCGGCTTTCTTAATAATATCCACCATTTCTTGGTAGAAATCATCAGGCCCTTTGCCCAGGGATAGCTTTTCCATGGGGCACATGTCCTCGCCATCGTCTCTCTGGATGGCGGGGACGGTTCTGGTGAAATGATAGGCGATGCCGTATTCTGCCAGCGTCTGTGCCGCAAACTCACTGCCGAGCGGGCTGAACGCTTCCCGGCACCCGGCCTTGATGGCCAGCAGGGCGGCGGCGTTGCCGATAATCTTGTCAAAGATAACCACCTCTTTATGCTCTGAGGCGAAGCGGTCAAGGTACTCCATCAGGGGCAGCAGCCGGTCTTTCCGGGAGGAGAAGACAAGCCGGTCAGCTTCATATACCCGCAGGGTGTCATCGCTGGCGGCAAATTTCTGGAACATATGATTATATGCCATTACTCCTATTGTAAAACGATGAGGCCGATGCCTGCAAACGGCCGGCGATAGGCTAGCGGCTGATGCGCAGGCCGCCGCCTTTGAGCAGGTTTTCCACTTCGCTCAGCGTCGCCCAGTTGATGTCGCTGGGGATGGAGTGCTTCAGGGCCGAGTAAGCGTTTCCGTACTTGACTCCCTTGGCCACGTCGCCGGTGAGGTAGCCGTAGATAAACCCGGCGGTGTAGGAATCGCCGGCACCGACCCGGTCCACTATCTCCACGTCGTACGTCCGGTCATCGTATATCTTTCCCGCCGCGTAGGCAATCGCCGTCCAGCGATTTCTCAGCACGGATATGTCCTCGCGCAGGGTGATGCAGACCACCTCAAACTTGAACCTGTCTGCCAGCTTCTGGGCAACCTCACGGTAGTCCTTGCCGGTGATGCCGAGCACCTTTCTGGTGTCTTCTTCGGTGGAGAGGAGGACATCGATGTGCTCCATCAGCGGTTCCTGACATTTCCGGGCCTCTTCCTCCGTCCAGAGCCGGGCGCGGTAATTGAGGTCATAGCTCACCCGGCAGCCCGCTTTTTTGGCGGCCTGCAGCGCTTCAGCGGTCACCTGGGCGGCACCGGGGCTGAGCGCCGGCGTTATGCCGCTGGTATGGAACCACCTGGCGCCCTTGAAGACCTCCGTCCAGTTTATCTCGCCGGGCTTCACCTGGCTGATGGCGGAGTGGGCGCGGTCGTAGAGAACGCTGCTTGGCCTGGGCATGGCCCCGAACTCGACGAAGTAAATCCCGTTGCGGTCGCCCTTGGTCCAGACGATGTGTGAGGTGTCCACACCATGCTCGCGGGCCTTGTTGCGTATCATCCGGCCCAGGGCGTTGTCCGTCAGCCGTGAGACCCAGGCCGTGCTGATGCCAAGTCGGCTCAGGTCAACGGCCACATTCCACTCTGCACCACCAATATTGACATCGAGCAAATTGGTCTGCTCCAGCCGCCGGTAGTTTGGCGGAGAAAGCCGCACCATGGTCTCGCCAAAGGTAACAATGTCAGCCATTTATAACTCCCCCTTTATTTTGATTTAACCTCCCCTCGCCTGCTTCACCGCCGCCACGAATTACT
>DAOUDY010000143.1:0-8842 GCA_034430755.1 Dehalococcoidales bacterium | reverse complement strand
CTGGCCGCTCTCCGGCTTCTGGAGCAAGGACGAAATCCTGATAAGCTCTTTTGGAAGCCAGCCCGTGCTGTTTTACCTGGCGATGATTACCGTGTTCATGACCGCCTTCTACATGTTCCGCGCCGTGTTCATGACCTTCGGCGGGGAGTACCGGGGAGGCGACCCGTCCGCGCACGGGCACGAGGGGCATCACGGCCAGCCCCACGAGTCGCCGAGGGTGATGACCATTCCCCTGGTGGTCCTGGCGGCACTGGCCGCATTCTCCGGGTTCTGGAACGTGACCGGGCACTTCGGCGCCTTCATGGGGCACGGGGAAACCCACGGCTTCTTTGCCGGCCTGTTTCACCCCTTCACCCAGCCACTCCCCTGGCTATCGCTGATACTGGCGGGGCTGGGCATCCTGCTCGCCTACGCCATGTACAGTAAGTCGTGGCTTTCACCGGAGCGCGTGGGCAGCATGTTCAAGCCGCTCTACACCGCTTTCTACCGCAAGTACTGGTTTGACGAGCTTTATGAGAATATCATCGTGAGGAATGCCCTGCTCAAAGGGCTTTTCGCCGGCTTTGAGCAGTTCGACAGCCGGGTCGTGGACGGGGCGGTCAACGGGGTGGCCAATGGCGCCATCGGCAGCGGCCGGGCCATCAGGCACGCCCAGACCGGACAGCTTCAGCTTTACGGCCTGTTCATCGGCATCGGCATACTGGCGATTGTTTTCGTTATCTACTTCTTCAGTTAAAGATGGGAGCTTAAATTGTTGGGTTCGGGCTATCTGACAGCGATACTCTTCCTGCCCGCGGCGGGCGCGGCGCTGATTGCCTTTGTGCTCAGCAACCGGGCCAGGGTGATAAAATGGACGGCGGCGCTCTTCACCTTCGTGCCGTTTGCTTTGTCCATCATCCTTTTCGCCCTGTTTGACCGGTCGCCCGAAGCCGCCGGCCTGATTCAATTTGAAGAGAAGGCACTGTGGATTGCCCCCATCAACGCCTATTATCATCTGGGGGTAGATGGCCTGAGCCTGCCGCTGGTAGTGCTCACCGCGTTCCTCGGCTTCCTGGCGGTACTTATCTCCTGGAAGATAGACCTGAGGGTGCGCGAGTACTTCGCCTGGCTCCTGCTTCTGGAAACGAGCATCCTCGGCGTCTTTCTATCGCTCGACCTGCTGCTCTTCTTCATCATGTGGGAGATAGAGGTCATCCCCATGTACTTTTTGATTAATATCTGGGGGGCGGGTCGGAAAGAATACTCGGCCATCAAGTACGCGGTATATACTCTGTTCGGCAGCGCCTTCATGCTGGCCGGCATTTTGAGCCTGTACTTCACCACCGGCAGCCTGAGCATGATAGATATAGGGCAGCGCAGCCTTGGCCTGGTGCAGTCAATCATGCCGGCGTCGGCTATCTTCTTCCTGTTATTAATCGGCTTCGCCGTCAAGCTACCGGTCTTTCCGTTTCACACCTGGCTTCCCGATGCCCATACCGACGCGCCGACCGCAGTCAGCGTCATGCTGGCCGGAGCGCTCATCAAGATGGGCGGCTACGGCATGATACGCCTGTGCGTCACCATGTTTCCACCGGTGGCGCAGCAGTACGCGGTTATACTGGTCATACTGGCGGTCATCGGGGTGCTCTACGGTGCCGCGGTCACCATGCGCCAGACGGACTTTAAACGGCTCATCGCATACAGCAGCATCAGCCACATGGGCTATGTATTACTTGGCATTTTTGCCCTGGGCAAGGTGAGCCTGGTCGGCGCCGCGCTCCAGATGTTCAGCCACGGCCTGGTCACCGGGCTGCTCTTCGCCATGGTGGGGCTGGTGATGCACAACGCCCATGAGCGCGACCTGAGAAAACTGGGCGGGCTGGCGCGGCAGGTGCCGGTTATCACCGTGGTCTTTTCTATTGCCGGGCTGGCCTCTCTGGGTCTGCCCAGCACCAGCGGCTTCGCCGCCGAGTTCCTGGTCTTCGTCGGCAGTTTTTCGTCCTCTCTCGTGTCTGGAATCCAGGTCTACACCATACTGGGCGTGCTCGGCGTGGTGCTCACCGCTGGCTATATCCTCTGGATGCTGCAGCGTGTTTTCTACGGCCCGCCGCTGGAGCAGTATGACGGCACGGCTGACGCCGATGTCCTGGAGAGAGTTTACATGTTCGCCTTCGTGGCGGTGATTATGCTGGTGGGTATCTACCCGGCCATCCTCACCGACGTTATCAAGCTCGGGATTTCGCCCATCATGGGGCTGTTGGGTGGCTAGCATGATAGTAAGGAGTGTATATTGAATCTGGCCCTGTTTATACCGGAAATAACCTTGACGGCCGTTGCGGCCATCGTCATCCTGCTCGATTTGTTCATCGAGCAGAAGCGGTGGCTGGCGCAGGTCAGCATTTCCGGGCTGGTAATTGCCGGGGGCGTGACCACCGCCATGTGGGGCGGCAGCTACCCGGCCATCTTCAACAACATGCTGGCCGTGGACAATTTTGCCCTTTTCTTCAAGATGCTGTTCCTGGGCATCGCCTTCCTGGTAATCCTCTCCTCAACCGATTACGTGAGCAAGTTCTCCAGATTTCAGGGGGAATACTATGCCCTGGTGCTGCTCTCAACGCTGGGCATGATGCTGATGGCCGCCACCACCAACCTGATTGCCATCTACATCGCCCTCGAGCTGACCAGCATCTCCCTGTATGCACTGGTCGGTTTCCTGAAAGATAAAAAGTCAACCGAGGCATCGCTGAAATACCTGCTGCTCGGGGCCATCGCTTCGGCGGTGCTGCTCTACGGTATGGCGCTGGTCTTTGGCTTCACCGGCAAGACGCAGCTGGGTGAAATCGCCCGGATATTGCAGTCGCTGCCACCGATGACGCTTCTGGCCAGCCCCGGGCTGCTTCTGGGCATCGTGCTGCTGGTCGCCGGGTTCGGCTTCAAAATCGCCGCCGTTCCCTTCCAGATGTGGGTGCCCGATGTCTACGAGGGAGCCCCCACCCCCATCACCGCCTACCTTTCGGTGGCCAGCAAGGCGGCGGGCTTTGCCATTATCCTGAGGGTCTTCTTCTCCGCCTTCGGCCTGCCCGTATGGCTGAGCCAGAACTGGGGACTTATATTTGCCGCGCTGGCCGTGCTCAGCATGACCATCGGCAACATCGTGGCCATACCGCAGGCCAATATCAAACGCATGCTGGGGTACTCCAGCATCGCCCAGGCCGGCTACCTGATGGTGGGGCTGGCGGCTATGGGCGTGGCATCAGGGGGTAGCATCCTCGGCCAGAGCGGGGTTCTTTTCTTCCTTGCCAGCTACGCCTTCACCAACATGGGCGCCTTCATCGCTATCATCGCCATCTCCAATAAGCTGGACAGCGACCTCATTGAAGACTACTCAGGGATGGGCAGGCGGGCACCGCTGCTGGCGCTGGCATTGACGCTCTGCCTTATATCGCTGATAGGCATGCCGCCGGCGGCCGGCTTTATGGCCAAGTTCTATATCTTCAACGCCGCAGTGCAGCATGGTTTGCTCTGGCTGGTCATAATCGCCGTGCTCAACAGCGTTATTTCCGCCTACTACTATCTGCGCGTGGTCAAGGTGATGTGGCTGGGTGAAGCAGCCTCCGCAGAAAAAGTGCCTTCCTCCGGTGCGCTGCGACTGGCACTGTCCCTGTGCTGCCTCGGTGTCCTGCTTCTGGGCATCATCCCGGCTTACGCCATGAAGCTGGCTCAACTCGCTGCCAATATATTCATTTATTAAGCCTGGTCATCTGCTGACCGCTGTCCTGCCCGTTTCCCGCCTGATGAACGCGATGAGCACGGCAGCCGCCAGCATGGCCAGAGCACCGCTCAAGAATGCCATCTCGTAGCTATTGCTGACATCAAAAATATAGCCCCCGACCGCCGAACCGGTTGCGGCGCCAACGCCAATGCCTATTTCCAGCAGACCGAAGACACTGCCGATATTCCTCAAGCTGAAAGAATCGCTTATCAGCGCCGCGGTGCTGGAGCCAAAACCACTGTAGAAGAAACCGTATACGATGGCAAATAAATACAGGCCACATAGCTCACGGGCCCATACCAGCCCGGCCAGGGCGGCTGCCATAAACAGCGTACAGATAATTGGGACCGCTTTACGTCCGATTTTATCGGAAGCAATGCCCATGAATACCCTGCCCGGAATGGAAGCGGCACCGAGCAGGCTGACCACCGCGGCAGCCTCTATCGGGGAGAAGCCGATATCGGTGATGTGCGGCACCAGGTGTGCGAAAATAAAGAACACGCAGGCGGCGAAGAAGAAATGGACGAAAGTAATGAGCCAGAAATTATGGCTCCGGATAATCGATAAAATAGATAAGCGAACCGGCGAAACCACCACCCCTTCAGCTGGCACCACACCATAAGTCCTGTCTGCACCATCAGGCTGCGCGCCGATTTCACTCGGGTCTCTCTTCAAGAGCCTGGCTAAAGGCAGCACGATTATCCAGGCAAGCAGCCCTATCACCAGGTAGGCGGTATGCCAGCTGTAATGGGTGATGAAGTAGGTGGCAAACGGTGCCATGACCATCGTTCCCAGCCCTATTCCCAGGCTGGAGAGACCCAGCGCCAGCCCTCTTTTACGGTCAAACCAGCGGGAGACGGCCGACATCGGCACCACGTAAAGGGGGCCGGTGCCCATGGCCAGCAACAGGCTGTAGGTGATGAATAACTGCCAGAGGGCATTGGTCAGGCCGGTCAGCACCAGGCTCAGGCCGGTACAGATACCCATGAGCAGGACCACGCGTCTCGGTCCGTAGCGGTCCAGCGCCCAGCCGGCAAAGAAAGAGCACAGACCAGCCAGCAACATATTGGCGGACAGTATGGCCGAGGTTGCGGTACGGGTAAGGTTGAATTCAGCCTCAATTGACTTGAAAAACACGCCGAAGGAGAAGTGTATGCCGTAGAGCGTGATGCCAATTACCAGAAAGACGGCCACCACCGCCCAGCCGTAAAAAAACCTGTCGGTGAATCGCCAAGGCATCCGCAATACTCAATCCTTCCCCTGACCAGAGAGCGGTTTTCTAAACCTGACCGTGTAGTTCCAGAAGTTGCCCTGACTGCCATCGAGCATGAACCCTTCCCGTCTGCCCAGTTTGACTACCGTGGAACGGAAGGGATAATCAGGGTCGGGGAAAAATATGGTTTTTATTGCCATTTCCGCCAGTGATTTGACTAATTATAGTTGATATTCCACTTTGTGAGCAACGTTCATATTTGACGAGCCCAAGCGGATAAGCATCGGGGCAAAGGACAGAGACCAGATAAGAAATGAGGCCAGTCTACAGGATTATTTTGTCATATGACACTCAAATTCATGCCTTTTTGGCCGTCACGGCTATTGACAACAGTCAGGGAATAGTTTATTCTTGCTACTAATCCTAATATAACGTAAAGGAGGGAAAATTATGCAGGCATATTGCGTGAAGTGTCGTGCCAAGCGGGAAATGAAAGATGCCAGGCAAATTACCATGAAGAATGGCAAACCGGCGACTCAGGGTGTATGCCCCAACTGCGGCACCAAGATGTTCCGAATTGGCAAAGCTTAAATAAGTTACAGTTTTCGACGTCGAGAATATAAGGGAGGCTGGATGGCTAGCGAGCATCCAGTCTCTCCGTTTTTAAAGCTCCGCGACCGGGCAAAGGCCGGCTTATTGACGGGCTTCGGTCAATTGAGCTAGACTTATGTGGTGAACCATTGAGAAAGGAAGCGTTTTGAGAGGGGTTTATACCCCTCTTTTTCGCAGTATTTCTTTTCCCTGATTCATTCCCTGCGTGCTAAAGCGTTTGGACAGCGTTCTGTTGACGGAGGCTACATGATAGACAGATACGACCCTCAGGAAATCGAAAGCAAATGGCAGCAGCGCTGGGAGAAAGACCGGCTCTACCAGGTCAGCGACGATGACCCGAGGCCGAAATGGTACGCGCTGACCATGTTCCCCTATACGTCTGGAGACCTTCACATCGGGCACTGGTATGCCATGGCGCCATCGGATGTCCACGCCCGCTTCAAGCGCATGCAGGGCTATAACGTGCTCCATCCGATGGGCTTTGATGCCTTTGGCCTCCCCGCCGAGAACGCCGCCATCCAGCGCGGTATTCATCCTTTCACCTGGACGATGCAGAACGTTGAGAACATGCGCCGCCAGCTACGGAGCATCGGCGCCATCTATGACTGGAGCCGTGAGGTGGTCACCTGCCTTCCCGAGTACTACAAGTGGACGGAATGGTTTTTCCTGAAGCTGTACGAAGCCGGTCTGGCCTATCGTGGCAAGGCGCCGGTGAACTGGTGCCCCAAGTGCCAGACGGTGCTTGCCAACGAGCAGGTGCTGGGCGGCGGCTTCTGCGAGCGCTGCGGCACCGCCGTCATCCGTCGCGACCTTGAGCAGTGGTTCTTCCGCATCACCAGATATGCCGACGAACTGCTGAACTTTGACGGCATTGACTGGCCGGAACGCATTCAAATCATGCAGCGCAACTGGGTAGGCCGAAGCGAGGGCACGGAGATATCCTTTGCCCTTGACCACCCGGGCACGCCGGAAAAAGAAATCCGGGTCTTCACCACCCGTCCCGACACCACCTTTGGCGTCACCTTCATGGTGTTTGCGCCCGAGCACCCGCTGGTCTCCGTGCTGACCACACCGAATAAAAAAGCCGAGGTTGACGCCTACATCGAGAGGTCCAGGCGTCTGAGCGAAATAGAGAGGCTGTCCACCGAGAAAGAAAAGGACGGCGTCTTTACCGGGGCCTACTGCACCAATCGCCTGAACGGGGAGAAGGTCCCCATCTGGGTTGCCGACTACGTGCTCTTGAGCTACGGCACGGGAGTGGTAATGGGCGTGCCGGCCCATGATGAGCGTGATTTCCTCTTCGCCAAAAAGTACCATATACCGATACGCGTGGTTATCGCGCCGCCGGGCTGGCAGGGTGAGGAGCTGGAAGAGGCGTACATTGAGGAGGGAACCCTGGTGAACTCCGGCCAGTTCGACGGCCTTCCCAGCCAGCAGGGCATCGAGGCCATTTCAGATTTCCTGGAGGAAAAGGATTGGGGGAGGCGGACCATCAGCTACCGGCTGCGGGACTGGCTCATCTCACGCCAGCGCTACTGGGGAGCGCCCATACCCATGGTCTACTGCGATAAGTGCGGCATTGTCCCCGTACCCGAGGAAGACCTGCCGGTGTTACTGCCCGAAGATGCTGAGTTCAGGCCGACCGGGGAATCGCCGCTGAAATACCATGAACAGTTTGTCAATACCACCTGCCCGCGCTGCGGCGGGCCGGGCAAGCGCGAGACGGACACCATGGATACCTTTATGTGTTCCTCATGGTACTTCCTGCGCTATGCCAGCCCCAAAAGCGACAATGCCCCCTTCGACGACGATAAAATTAAATTCTGGATGCCGGTTGACCTCTATACCGGCGGGGCAGAGCACGCCGTGATGCACCTGCTTTATTCCCGCTTCTTCGTCAAGGCACTGCGCGACATGGGAATAGTCAACTTTGACGAGCCGTTCATCCGCCTGTTCAACCAGGGAATCATCATCGCCGAGAAGCAGAAGATGAGCAAATCGCTGGGCAATGTGATTACCCCGGACGAGTACGTGTCCGAGCTGGGCGCGGACGCGGTTCGGGCCTATCTCATGTTCCTGGCGCCGTGGGAGCAGGGCGGCGAGTGGAATGACAGCAGCATCAGCGGCATCAGCCGCTGGCTGAACCGGATATGGCAGCTGGTGCTCGGCGGCTACCAGACCGACCAGAAGGCGATGCCTGAAAGCACCAAGACAGCGGAGAAAGAACTAGCACGCATCACGCACCAGACCATCAGGCGGGTAACCCAGGACGTGGAAAAGTTCCGCTTTAATATCATGCTATCGGCACTTATGGAATACACCAACTACCTAGCCAGCGTGAAGGAGACCGGCGCCATCAGTACTCCGGCGTGGGAAGAGTCAATTGCTGTCCTGCTCCGCCTCCTGGCGCCCACCGCCCCCCACCTCACCGAGGAACTCTGGGAGAGGACGGGGCGCCAGTACAGCGTCCACAACCAGCCCTGGCCGCAGTGGGACGAGGAGCTGGCTAAAGACGAGGAGATAACGCTGGTGGTGCAGGTCAACGGCAAGCTGCGTGACCGAGAAGTAGTGCCGGCGTCTACCACTGAGGTTGAAGCCAGGCAAATAGCTGCGGAGTCAACGCGGGTGCAGCCGTACCTTGAGGGCAAAGAAATCATCAAGGTAATATATGTGCCCGGCAGGCTGATAAACTTCGTCGTGCAGTAAGCGTAAATAGCCATGGATACAATGAAGATAGCCTTTATCGGCGGCGGGGCGATGGGGGAGGCGATTCTGGCCGCGGTGCTGAACCACGGCCTGAGCACCCCGCAGGCCATATGGGTCAGCGATGTCAGGGAGGAACGCCGCCGGCACCTGAAACAGACCTATACAATATCTGTTACCGAGAGCAACCGCGATGCCGCTGCCCGGGGCGACATTATAGTTCTGGCGATAAAACCACAAAACTTACCCGAGGTCATGCCCGAACTGAGCGGCCGGATAAAACCGGCTCAGCTTGTCCTCTCCATCATCGCCGGCGCCAGAATAGCTACATTATGTAAAGGACTTGGCCATCGCCGGATAGTACGGGTGATGCCCAATACACCCGCCCAGGTCGGCGAGGGAATCAGCGTCTGGACCGCTACTCCGGAGGTAACTGAAACGCAGAAAGAACAGGCCAGGTCAATCCTGAGCACCATGGGCAGGGAAATCTTCGTGGCGGATGAGGGGTACCTCGACATGGCCACAGCCATAAGCGGCAGCGGCCCGGCCTACTTCTTCCTCTT
>DAOUDY010000142.1:0-8363 GCA_034430755.1 Dehalococcoidales bacterium | reverse complement strand
TGAAGCGCTGGGTGATGATGGAATGAGCATCCTGAAACAGACGAGAGGCTTCATCCCCGATGCTATTCCAGCCATCGGCGATGCCAAACGCGGCGACATCGGCAACACGGCTAAAGCCTATGCCCGGGCTATTTTCAATCACTTCGACTTTGACGCCACCACGGTAAACCCCTACCTCGGCTATGATTCCATAGAGCCGTTCCTGCAGTACCGTGAGCGCGGTGTTTTCATCCTCTGCCGCACCTCAAACACCGGCGCCGTTGACTTCCAGGCGCTCAATATTGAATCTGGAGATAATAAGCGTCTTCCTCTGTTCGAGATTGTTGCCCGAAAAGCCGCCGAATGGAACGTTCACGGAAATATCGGGCTGGTGGTGGGGGCTACCTGCCCCGATGAGCTGAAGGTCATCCGCGAGCAGCACCCTGATATGCCGCTTTTAATTCCCGGCATCGGCGCCCAGGGTGGAGACCTGGCGCTGACCGTGCGCTACGGCGTTGACCGCCACGGCGAGAAGGCAATTATAAATTCCTCGCGTCAGATTCTCTATGCCTCAAAGGGAAAGGATTTCGCCCCGGCGGCGCGCCAGGCGGCCATCGAGCTGAGAGAACAGATAAACCACATCAAAGAGACCACCTCCTGATTTGTACTTCCAGCCTGGAGCCAGAGCCATGGACATAAAAATCGGCGATACTGTCCGTTTGAAGAAAAAACACCCCTGCGGCAGCTACGAGTGGCAGGTGGTCCGGGTTGGTGCTGATATCGGCATAAAATGCTTACAATGCCAGCGCCGCGTGCTCCTGCCGAGAAGCGTCTTTGAGCGCAGAGTAAAGGCGGTTATCTCCAGAGAAGAACCCCCGCCCAGAAAGACAGCCAGTGAAAGTATGAGGGAGCTCGAAGAGAAATTAGCCGATTTGCTGGCGCGCTGGCCCGCCCACTCGGTGCCGCTGCCCATGTGGCAGCAGCGCGAGGAACTTGAAGAGGAAATGGAGAGATTGAAAAAGGAGACAGAAACAACCGGAGATGCCGGGTAAGATAGACCTGGTAGTCTTTGATAAGTGCCAGCCAGAAAAGTGCCAGCATGGTAACTGTCTGGCTCTGTCGGCCTGCCCGCACAAACTGATTAAACAGGAAGCTCCCTATCACAAACCCATGTTCCACCCCTCTACCTGCCAGGGCTGCGGTGACTGCGCCCGCGCCTGCCCGCTGAAGGCGGTGCAAATAATGAGAATGTGAAAATGAATGCCCAGAAGCCGCGCCGAATAATGCATATTGACCTTGATGCCTTCTTCGTCTCCGTGGAGCAGGTGCTCAACCCGGAGCTTAAGGGCAAACCGGTGGTCGTGGGCGGCAAGCCGGATAGAAGGGGCGTGGTGGCTGCTGCTTCCTACGAGGCCCGCGCCTACGGCGTGCATTCCGCCATGCCGCTGCTCACCGCCAGCCGCCTCTGCCCCCAGGCCATATTCATCGAGGGCAATTATCAGCGCTACCGTCAGGCATCACAAAAATTCATGGCGATACTGGCTGACTTCTCACCCTATCTCGAGCCGCTGGGCATCGATGAAGCCTATCTTGACGCTACCGGCTTCGAATCGCTCCACGGCTCAATAAAGAAGATGGCGGAGAAGATAAAGCAGCGCGTGAAAGGCGAGCTGGGACTCTGCGCCTCAATCGGCATCGCCAGCAATAAGGTGGTGGCCAAGGTTGCCTCGGAGGCGTCCAAACCGGACGGACTGCTGGAAGTGCCCGCCGGTGGAGAGAGCGCTTTCCTCGCCCCATTGCCGGCGAACAGGCTGCCCGGCATCGGGAAAAAGAGCGAGCCGGTTTTGAAAAACCTGGGCATCAGCACCATCGGGCAGCTGGCAACATCGCCGGTGGTGGTTCTGAAGAGCCACTTTGGGGCCTACGGCAAACTCATCCACGACCATGCCAGCGGCATTGATGACCGTAAAGTGGAGCCTCCCGCTGCCGCCAAGTCCATCAGCCGGGAGACCACCTTCAGCCGGGACACCAGAGATACGGCAATGGTGCAGGCGACACTCCGCTACCTCAGCGAACGGGTGGGCAGCGAATTACGTCAGGAAGAAAAGCTGGCGAGGTGCATCACGCTCAAGCTGAGATACGCCGATTTCACCACCACCACCCGACAGCAGACGCTTCTCCAGCCCAATGATGCCGACCAGGCGATATTCGAGACCGGCGTAAAACTGCTGAAAAACGAACTGCTCCACGGTAGACAGGCGGTCCGGCTGGTTGGCATCGGGGTGTCAAATCTGATAGAAGCGGGGCGCCAATCCGATATGCTGGACGCGAAGGGACAGCGGCTGGAACAGCTAAATACGGCCATCGACCGCATACGCAAAAAGTACGGCTTCACCGCCATACAGACGGGAAGAACACTTCAGTTAAGGGATATTTTCCCGGAAAGCAACGACGGCTACAGCCTGCACACGCCGAGCCTGTCAAGGTAAAAGGCAGAGAAACGCTTGACTCAACTTACGTCCAGCAGCCGCTTCTGCCCTTCTATCTTCTGAATATCGGTGATGTCCTGCGTCACCTCAAGGATACCGCGATACTTCCCCTCTTTATCCCGCACGGCAAAGTACCTTATGTATACTTTGCGCCCTTTAAGGTCAATCCAGAACTCGGCGACGTTTCTCTTACCCGACTTCAGTCCGCTGACTACCTGGTTTACCTCGTCCAGGCTATCTTTGGGGTGACAGTTCTGCACCTTGCGCCCGATGACCGCCGGCGTCCGCCGGAATATCCTCTCGTCATGCTTGCTGTAATACCGCACCGTATCGTTTTCATCAACGTATGTCACGTCCACTGGCAACGCATCGAAAATCGCCTCCAGCAACTCACCGGAAAACTGCTCCAGCATCTTTTACCTCCATTAACCCGATGTAGATGTATATTAGCACGCTGTTACGCTGAAATCCAGCTTCTTTTGCGGGTGTCTAAGAGGGGCGCCAGCCCCTCTTTTTATTTCCCTCCCCCCTCTCCTTTCAAGGAGAGGGGGACAAAGGGGGTGAGGTAGATAAAATAATCCCTCTTGTAATCTCCACCCACAGCCATTATAATGTTTGATAACTATTGCCTAAAGAAGGAGACCCGTCATGCCATCATCCTACGCCTTTTTTAGAGGGAAATTCATCCCTCTTGCCGAAGCCAACATAAACATCATGACCCACGCCCTTCATTATGGAACAGCCGTCTTTGAAGGTATCCGGGGCAACTGGAACAGCCAGCACAAGCAGATCTACCTCTTCCGCCAGAAAGAACACTATCAGCGGCTCATCAACGGCTGCAAGGTAATGAGAATGAATATCCCCTACGGTATCGATGAGCTGTGTCGGGTCACGGTGGAACTGGCCCGGAAGTGCGCCTTTGAACAGGATATCTACGTACGCCCTCTGGCCTACAAGTGCAGTGAGGCCTTAGGTGTTCGGGTGCACGATATTGCTGACGATTACACCGTATTTATCATTCCCTGGGGACGGTACATAGACGTAGATAAGGCGAAGTGCTGTGTCTCGGCCTGGCAGTGCCCCACCGATAATTCAATTCCGCCGCAGGTGAAGATAATGGGCCATTACGCCGGCAATGCAATGGCCAAGTCAGACGCGGTGGAAAAAGGGTTCGATGAGGCAATCCTGCTTACCCATGACGGTTATGTCGCCCAAGGCAGCGGCGAAAACATCTTCCTGGCAATCAACGGGAAGTTAATCACGCCACCGACCTGGAACAATATTCTGCCGGGCATCACCCGCGACTGTGTAATCACGCTGGCGAAAAACGAACTCGGTATCGAGACGGCAGAGAGGCCGATTGACCGCGCCGAACTCTTTTTCGCCGATGAGGTCTTCCTCACCGGCACGGCAGCGCACGTCACGCCGGTCGCGGAAGTAGACCATCGCCAGGTGGGTGACGGGGAAATCGGCAAAATAACCAGGCAGCTACAGCAAATCTACTCTGATGTAATACGAGGGGAAAACAGCAAGTACCTTCACTGGTGTACGCCCGTATACGAGAAATAGCTCAATCCCTGACTGGACCGACCTGCCAGGCCCTGGTCAGGCAGTGAACCTGGCTGCACTGCTCGAGAGCTGTGGTGATGTTGTAAGCTTCATCAAGCCACTGCCCGATGGCAAAGCTGCCGTGATTGTGCACCATGATTATCCGGTGCTGCTTCAACGCCCTGGCCACAATATCAGCCAGGCATTCCTTTTTCAGTTCATCACTCCACCCCACCACCGGCACGGTGCCGATCAGCGAGAAGTCTTCCATACTGGGCACAATTTCCTTCTCCGTTATCGAGAGAGCAACCGCATGAGGTGGATGGGCATGAACTATGGCGAGGGCCTGCGTTTCACGGTAAATCGCCCGGTGAATAGGCAGGTCGGTTGAGGCCAATGGCGTGGCCCGGTTGTTCTTGCTGACGCCGGTCTCAATCAGGTCATTTTCCGCAAGACAGTTCAGCATGCCGCCGCGGCGGGTAATTATGACCTGGTCTCCCAGCCTGATGCTGAGATTGCCACTGTTTGAGGAAACGAGACCCCGGGCAAATAGGTCCCGACCCACCGTCTGAAACTGCTCTGAAATCATAGCTCTCTTTTCAGTTATACCGCATTGGCATTATTTACTTCAACTTCCGCTCAAGCACGGCTGTAAATAATTTATACCCAATGCCCAGAAAAAATCAAATCAAGTTTATAATGGCAGACGTGGAAAAAGCAAATCGAGCTATGATTTACTTTTTATTCTTTATGCTGGTTTTCCCAGCTGCCGGATGACGGCAATAACCCTCCCCTGAATTTCAATATTCCGCGGGTCAGCATAGATGGGTTTCATCTGGCTGTTCGCCGGCTGAAGGCGCACGCGCTCAGGCTCGATGTAGACTTTTTTCAGGGTAACTTCCCTTTCTGCTTTGAGCCAAACCGCCGCCATCTCGCCGTTATCCACCGTGCTGACATACTGCATGAGCACAACATCACCATCATTTATCAGGGCATCAACCATGGACATGCCCTTGACTTTCAAGGCATAAATATCCTGCCTGCCCCGGGCGATGTCGGCCGTTACCTCAAGAAAATCGGCACCGGCCGCTGCGTCCCATGTTCCCGAATCGGGTACCGGAATCGGTTCCCCGGCAGCTATCTGCCCAATCACTGGTATTTGTACTTTTGCTGCTAACGCCGAGGCACGGCCAAGCAGTTCAATGCCGCGCGATACCTCAGGGTCGCGGCGTAGGTGACCCTCTTTTTCCAGCACTTTCAGATGGTAGTCAACCACGGATGTTGAGCTGATGCCGCAGCCACTCTGTATATCCCTTACGGTTGGCGGATAACCTCTTTCCTCCATAAACTGAAGGATAAAATCAACGATCTGCCGTCTTTTCACCGATAATTGACTTTTCATTTCATGCCCTTTTCATGGAGAACAACTGTTCTATATAAAATTTATAATAAATGGAATACGTTGTCAAATAAAAAAGAAAAAAATTAGTAAAAGGGCGCTTTTTAGCGTCGCCCGGCCTGGGAAAACACCTGTTGCTGCGACTGAATTGTCTCCAGTGCCAGCTTGTCCATCTCAAGCTGCACCGGTATGGGGTAATCACCGGTAAAGCAGGCCAGGCAGAACTGGTCTCTGGGCAAAGCAACCGCTTTCAGCAGACCATCTATGCTGAGATAACCAAGCGAATCGGCACCAATAAACCGGCAGATTTGGGGTATTGACTTCTGGGCGGCTATCAGTTCGCCGCGGGTCGCCATGTCCACGCCGAAGAAGCAGGGATAGCGAATCGGCGGCGCACATATGCGCATGTGGATTTCTTTGGCCCCGGCCCGCCTCAATTCTTTTACCACGCTCGGCGTGGTGGTGCCGCGCACAATGCTGTCATCCACCACCACCAGCCTCTTGTTGTTGAGCATGCGGGGGAGCGGGTTGAACTTCAGCTTGACGCCCAGGTCCCTGATGCGCTGGTCCGGTTCAATAAACGTTCGTCCCACATAGCGGTTTCTGATCAATCCCTCGCCGATCGGAATACCGGACTGGTGAGCATAGCCGATACCGGCGCTGGTTGCCGAATCAGGCACGCCGACAACGAGTTCGGCAGCCACCGGATGTTCAATTGCCAGCCCGGCACCCATCGCCTGTCGCGCTGGAGACAGCAACCGATCGTTGATTACGCTGTCGGGACGGGCAAAATAAATATACTCGAAGATGCACAGTGCCTGCCTGTCACGCTTACTAGGATAACTCTCAATACCTTTGGCATCGATCTTGATGATTTCACCCGGCTCAACTTCGCGGATAAACTCGGCACCAATGTGGTCGATGGCACATGTCTCCGAGGCGATAACCCAGCCGCCGTCAATTTTGCCCAGACACAGCGGGCGTACCCCCAGTGGGCCACGGACGGCGAAGAGCATGTCTTTGGTCAGGAGCGTCAGCGAGTACGCCCCCTTCAGCCGATTCATCGCATAACGTATCTTGTCTACCCAGTTATCCTCCGGTGCGGAGAGGATGAGGTTGGCGATTACCTCACTATCTGTGGAGCTCTGGAAAGTGTAGCCCTGTTCATAAAGCTGCTCAAACAGGAACTCGGCATTGACGATATTGCCGTTATGAGCTATGGCAATGGCATTATTTCCTTTGCCCACCACCATGGGCTGGACGTTGCATGCCTGACTTGAGCCGCGCGTGGAATAACGATTGTGACCGATGGCGATATTGCCGCTGAGATGGTTGAGCGCTTCCTCGGTGAAAACCTGAGCGACCAGGCCCATCTTGGCGTAAACGCTGAGTTTCCTGCCATCGGCGGTGGCAATGCCACTGCTTTCCTGACCCCGGTGCTGCAGAGCAAAGAGGGCAAAATAGGTAAGGCGACCTACATTTTCATTGGGAGCATAAACACCGAAAACACCGCAGCTTTCTTGCAACTTGTCCAGCTTCTTATCTCCGGTCCCGATTGACCCTGCCACCATTAATTATATCCCTCTCTGACTTTCGGGTCAAATCAGCCTGCTCATGCAGACACCTGGCAATGTGTCTTCAACCAGCCGATTACCTGTTTCATGGCGCGCTCGTTCTGTCGCAACCTGTGTCCGGCACCATCGATGATAGCGAGCTGCTTCGGTTCTCCCGCCTTTTCCTGAAGCCGCCGGGCATGGCTGACATCTACCGTTTCGTCCCTGTTACCGTGAACAATCAGCAGGGGACGGGGGGCAATTCCGGCAACGCAATCTATAGGGCGAACCTCATTGAAGCCACTCCACCACTCCTCCACCGATGCCGGGAAGCCCTCGTCACGAATCACGCCGATACCCCGGAAATGGTCGATAACCTTTTGCGGCTCATCGACCTCGCCGATAAAGGTGAATTCCGCCGGGCAGGCGCAGGCAGCTACACCGGATACCCGTTTATCCTGAGCCGCCACGCATATGGCAACTGCCGCCCCACCACTGAAGCCGAGCAGAGATAAATGCGCCCGGTCCATCTCGGGCAGTACCCACAGGTAATCAATCGCCGCCGTTAAATCATGCGCCCAGCCCGCAATATCGAAGTTGCCTCCGCTCTCCCCGGCGCCCCGGAAATTGAAGATGAAGGCGGCAAAGCCATCGCGGCTCATCCTCTGCGCCAGTTCTGGATAACCGCCATCATCCGGGGCCTTCGGCTTACCCGATGGGATGCCGTGGCAGATGCAGACGGTGGGGTACGGGCCTTTTCCTTCCGGCAGGTAGAGCTGCCCAACAATCGGAATGTTATCAACGGTGAGAGTAACCCTTTTTATCATTATGTCAAATTCAAGCGCACAAAGAATTCCCTGTTCCCCGATGAGCCGAGAATGGGTGACGCGACCAGGCCTTTCAAGCGCAGTTTGTGTTCGACCGCCCACTTAATAAACCTCCCCAGGACTCTAGCATGTAATTGCGGGTCTTTGATTATCCCTCCCCTCCCCACCTCCGCCCGCTTCGCCTCAAACTGCGGCTTAATAAGCACCAGCAGGTCGCCGTTCTTCTTGAGCAGCTCGACCACCGAGGGTATCACTTTCGTTGCCGAGATGAAGGAGAGGTCGATGGTCGCCAGGTCGACGCTTTCCGGCAGGGATACGGGATAGCGGGCGTTGATTCTCTCCATGACCACCACCCGCGCGTCCTGCCTCAAACGGTAGTCGAGCTGACCATAGCCCACGTCTACGGCGTAAACTTTTTTTGCCCCCCGCTGCAGCAGGCAGTCGGTGAAGCCGCCGGTGGAAGCACCGATGTCCGCCGCCACCATCCCCGAAACGTCCATCTGAAAAGCGTCAAGGGCGTGCGCCAGCTTGATACCGCCGCGGCTGACGTAGGGCAACGGCTCTTTTA
>DAOUDY010000141.1:0-11928 GCA_034430755.1 Dehalococcoidales bacterium | reverse complement strand
AACCAATACGGTAATCGCCAAGATAAGGAAGATTGAAGATACCGGCGCCATTATTGACGCCGCGGCCAGGGCTGGCGGAGACTACGTCATAATCAACAGCATCAGTTTCACCGTGGACAATCCAACGGCACATTATGATGGCGCCCGGGTCAGGGCGATGGCCGATGCCGCGGCCAAGGCGAAGCAGCTGGCTGACCTGGGAAATGTAAAGCTGGGTAAGCCCACGTACATCAGCGAGAGCGGGGCCTCAATACCCGTGGTGCGCGACTTCTACCCTGAAGCAGCCATGCCCGCCGCGCCCTCCACCCCGATAAGCCCCGGTGAAACGGAAATAAGGTTGTCCGTACAGGTGGTCTACAGCATAGAGTAGGACTCCATACTGCGTTCAAAATCAGCCGGCTCTTGCGTTTCCGGCCGGCAAAATGCTACAATGGCCATAATCTGAATTTTATGTTAAGAATAAGCCATGTTTACCGGTATAATAGAAGAGGTAGGTAAGGTCCTCTCGGCATCAACCGCCAAGCTGGTAATCGCCGCGCCGCAGGTTGCTGGCGGAATGAAGCCGGGCGACAGCATCGCCATTAACGGCGCCTGCCTCACTGTCACCGATTTCGACCGCGCTTCTTTCTCCGTCGACGTTATGCCGGAGACATTGCGGCGGACCAACCTCGGATTGCTCAAATCCGGAGACGGCGTGAACCTGGAGCGACCGATGGCGCTGGGCGGTCGGCTGGGCGGCCATCTGGTTCAGGGCCACATTGACGATATCGGCCGCATTGTAGCATGGGAACAGGAAGAAGAAGCGCTTCTTTTCCGGTTCGAAGCGCCGCCTGAGGTCCTGCGCTACACCGTGCCCAAGGGATTTATCGCGGTTGACGGCATCAGCCTGACCATAACGGAGAAGGATAATAGCTCATTCCGGGTCTCGGTGGTTGAGTATACGCGCCGGAATACCACCCTGGGCAGCCGAAAAACGGGCGATGTGGTAAACCTTGAAGTGGATATCATCGCCAAGTACGTGACGCAGTTTACCCAGCCGCAGACTACCGGACTGACCGCAGAATTTTTAATTGAGCATGGCTTCACTATCGGATGATAAGCTAATGGAGTGAAAATGAGTACCGGTCTGGCCACGATTCCGGAAGCAATTGAAGACATCAGAGACGGCAAATTCCTCATCATAGCCGATGATGAGGACCGCGAGAACGAGGGCGACCTTGTCATGGCGGCGGAGAAGGTGACCGCCGATGCCATCAACTTCATGGCCAAGCACGGCCGCGGGCTTATCTGCCTGCCCATCATCGGCCAGCGTCTGGATGAGCTGAAAATCCCCCTGATGGTACAGCAGAATACCGCCAAATTCGCCACCGCGTTTACCGTGTCCATCGAAGCCAAGCATAAGGTGAGCACCGGCATTTCCGCGGCCGACCGCGCTGAGACGATAAAGGCGGTGCTTGACCCCGCCACGCAGCCTGAAGATATTGTCCAGCCGGGACATATGTTCCCGCTGCGTGCCAGAGAAGGCGGCGTCCTGGTACGTGCCGGTCACACAGAAGCGGTCGTTGACCTGGCCAGGCTGGCCGGCCTCTACCCGGCCGGCGTCATCTGCGAGATTTTAAACGAAGATGGCTCCATGGCACGAATGCCCCAGCTCAGAAGAATGGCCAAGCGATTCGGGATTAAAATCGTGACCGTGGCCGACCTCATTGCCTACCGGTATAGACACGAACGGCTGGTGCACCGGGTGGCCGAAGCCAAGCTGCCGACGCCGTACGGCAATTTCACCGCCATCGCCTACCGCAGCAATATCGACCCCGATGAACACCTGGCGCTGGTGATGGGGGACGTGGCCACCGATGAACCGGTGCTGGTCAGGGTACACAGCCAGTGCCTCACCGGCGAGGTATTCGGCAGCCTGCGCTGCGACTGCGGGGAGCAGATCAAGATAGCGATGCAGAGCATCGCCGAGGAAAGACGCGGTGTCCTTCTCTATATGAGGCAGGAAGGACGGGGCATCGGCATCCACAACAAAATCCGCGCTTACGAACTGCAGGACAAAGGACTGGATACCGTGGAGGCCAATATATCGCTCGGTTTCGCCCCGGACCTGCGTGATTACGGTGTTGGCGCCCAGATTCTGGCCGAACTCGGCCTGCACAATATCCGCCTGCTCACCAACAACCCCAAGAAAGTAATCGGTCTGGAGAGCTACGGGCTCAAGGTAGTGGAAATCATGCCCATCATAACCACACCGAACCCGTTCAACGCCCGCTACCTGGAAACGAAACGGAAAAAGTTGGGGCATACGATTAAACTGACACAGACGACACCTGAAAATGGTGATTAATCCCGATTAAAAGGAGAAGACTATGGGTAAAAGCTATGAAGGCTCACTGCTGGGCAAAGGGCTTAAATTCGGCCTAGTTGTCTCCCGCTTCAACGAGTTCTTCACTGGAAAACTGCTGGCGGGAGCGCAGGATGCCCTGCTCCGCCACGGTGTTAACGAAACAGACATTGAGGTTGCCTGGACGCCGGGGGCATTTGAAATCCCGCTCGTGGCCCAGAGAATGGCCCATTCTAAAAAGTATGATGCCATTATCTGCCTGGCAGCGGTCATCCGCGGCGGCACACCTCACTGGGAGTACATCGCTTCGGAAGCCACCAAAGGAATAGCCCGCGTCAGCCTTGAGACCGGCGTGCCGGTTATCAACAGCATCATCACCACGGAGACAATCGAGCAGGCCGTGGAACGTGCCGGCTCAAAAGCGGGCAACAAAGGATTTGACGCTGCGGTCAGCGCCATCGAGACGGTGAACCTGCTTAAATCTATGAGCCAGTAACAAATGCCGGGCCAGCAATACTACCTGCCAAGCCCCGACAAGCAGCCTGGCATTTCACCTAGTCGGTGACTTTATAGATAACATCCCCGTGTCGCACCCGTTCCGTCACCTTGATGCCGACGGAATCACCGGCCTTGGCTTCAGTGACATCCACATTGTTGATCTGCATCGAGTTCACCGTCAGTTCAAGGTCGGTAGTATGTCCCTTGATGTGGATCCGGTCACCCACTTTTAACGTGCCGGTGAGCTCAATGCCGGCGACCACCGGATGAGCGAAGAAATCGCTAACCTTCCCGATCTCCTCCTCAGGCATCTGACTCCCTCCTTACCTGATATTTAATTTACCTGATTTTGGTCTTGAAATTATACCCCCACAGCCTTTATAAATCAATACGCGGCGTGCCGTTTTGACATATTGTTCTGTGGTGCGTATAATTAGTTAACCACATCTATGGGAGGTCCTGGTTTGGCTCAGGACAGGAAATCAGCCTCGGTGGCTGAGGATGCAAAAGCTGATATAGAGCGCCTTAACCAGCGCCTGGATATGCTTGACGAGCGCCTGGACAGCATTGATTCCATGGTTACCGCCGTTGCCGAACGGGTAATGAGGCAGCCGGTTACGGTCAATATCACCTGCTCCAAATGCGGGCAGACCATGGAAATCGCACTCCTCGGACTGGAAAAGCCGAGGAAATAAGACTGTTTTCGAAACCGCTGAGGTCATCTTCTTTTTGCACATCAGACTCTGCTCCCTTCTGGGTAAACCAGCTTTGATAACCTGAAGAAGCATATATCAGCCAGTTCCCTGGAATAGTGACCGAAAAGTTTTAAGCAAAGAAAAACGTAAGCCATCAGCATGAGCGGACTGATAATCATCGCCCTTTACTTCCTGGCCATGCTCGCCATTGGCATGGTGAGCCGGCGGAAGGCGAGAGGGCTCGATGATTTTTTTGTTGCCGGGAGAAAAGGTTCTTCTCTCTTCATCGTTGGTTCACTGCTGGCCACCATCATCGGCGGCTCAGCCACCATAGGCATGGCGGGGCTGGGTTTCAAACAGGGGTTGACCGGGGCGTGGTGGTTGCTCGTCGGCAGTATCGGCCTGGTGTTTTTAGGGCTCTTCTTCGCCAGAAAGGTCAGGAAGCTGGCGCTTTATACCCTTCCCGAGCTGGTGGAAAGACAATATGACCCGCGGATGGCCCTGGCCGCCTCCATTCTCATTGTCGTCGCCTGGGTAGGGATTGTTGCCGCCCAGATTATCGCTGCCGGGCAGATACTCGGTATCCTGGGGGCTGGCAGTCCGGTCATATGGATGGTGGTTTTCACCGCTATCTTCGTAACCTATACGGTGCTGGGCGGCCAGCACGCCATCATCCGCACCGATTTCCTGCAGTCCATAATCATTTTTGCTGGCGTCTTTGCCGGCCTGGCCTTGCTTCTGCCCAAACTTGGAGGCTGGGAAGGGCTGCGCAGCTCGCTGCCCGCCGAGCGGTTTGCCTTCCCGCTGAGCCCGCAGTTCGATGGCGTGGCCCTGATGACTCTCCTGCTGCTCGTCGGCCTGACCTATGTTGTTGGGCCAGACATGTACTCCAGAATCTTCTGCGCCCGGGATGACCGAACGGCAAGCTCGGCCACCCTGTGGGCTGCGGTCCTCATCATCCCTCTGGCCTTCGCCATCGCCATCATCGGCATGGGCGCCGCCGTCATGTTCCCCGGTATCGCGCCTGAACAGGCATTTCCCACGGTCGTCAGGGAACTATTCTCACCGCTGGCAAGTAGCATCATACTGGCCGCCCTGCTCTGCGCCGTGATGTCCTCTGCCGATACCACCCTCTTGAGCGCCAGCACCATACTGACCATAGACATAATCGGTCGGTTCAAGCCCGCAGCGAGCCAGACGAGCATACTGCCGCGTTCCAAGTGGGCCATAGTATTGCTGGGCATATGCGCGCTCATCGTAGCCCTGATGCTCAAGGGCGTTATCAGCGCCCTTCTCTTTGCCTACACGATATACACGTCCGGTGTAATTATTCCCGTCATTGCCGGCTTCTTTAAAAATCGCCTGAAAGTTACTCCCGCCGGAGCACTGGCGGCGCTCATCGGCGGTGGCTCCGCCGGTCTCATCAGCAAACTGCTCGGCATCAAGTACCTGGATTTGGGAGCGCTGCTCATCAGCGGGGTGCTTCTTTTCCTGGTCAGCTATCTTCACCGCCGGTTCCGGGCGAAGGCACGCTGAGGCTCTCTACCGCGGCCGGGTAAACCACGCGAATAAACCCGCGCCGATTAAGGCCAGACCCGCGTTGAAATAGATCGCGGCTTTGATGTTTTTAAGGTCAACAATAGCACCGCTCAGAATTGGCCCGAGCGCCATGCCAATGCTCAGAGCCATCGTTATGGCAGCAATGGCCGAGCCCATGCCGTATTTCCTCCCCTCCTCCACCGTCATAGCCAGGGCCGCCGGCGTGGAAACGGCGCTGCCGATACTGCCCAGAATACACAGCGCCAGCAGCGACCAGAAGCCCGGTGATTGTGGCACCAGAGACAGATAGGTGAAAATCACGAAACACCCGATAACCACCATTGCCCGGCGGTTGAAAATGTCGGCTATTCTCCCCCCCAGAACACCGAGTATCGACACCAGCAAGACGTGAACCGCTATCAGGAGCCCGATAAGATTGGTCGGCAGGCCGAGGCTCATAGCGGCAAACACCGGCAGGAAGGTGAAAAAGGAAGACCGGCCCAGGGAGATTGTCAGCCGGAAGCTGCATAGACCTACCATAGTGCCGCTGCGGCGCATATCGAGAAAGGACAGCGGTGGGGTCGCCGCCCTTTTCTTCACATCACTGCGGGGCAGCAGGATAACCGCAATTAAAAACGCCACCAGGTTAAGGACACCCATGGTGATGAAGGCGAGGTCCATCCCCCACTGTGTGGCGAGCACTCCGCCCATGAGCGGCCCGAAACCGAAACCGCTGAAAAAGGCGGAGTTTGAGTACCCCATCCACCTCCCTTCCTCACCCTCAGGAGAGAGGTCGCCGATATACGCCTGCGCAATGGGTAAAATCATGGCACCGGTAACGCCGTGCACCAGGCGGATTAAGACCAGCTGATAGACATTGTCTGCCAGAACGTACGTAAATGAAATCAGTGCGTAGGCGAAAAGCCCGATAACAAGAATAAACCTCCGCCCTTTGCGGTCGGAGAGCCGGCCAAAGACCGGCGTAAAGATGGTACGGGAAATGGAAAAGCCAGCGAAGATAAATCCCAGCGACAGGCCAGTTGCCCCCATGCTTTTGGCATAGAGCGGCAGGAGCGGGACAACAATGCCGGCGCCCAGCATGGAAGAGAATATGGCCAGAGCCAAAATGGGGAATACTCGTTTTATCATGCGGATATATCGCATTATAGCTATTTGCCGTTGTGACAGGCAAGCTGAACGCGGGTTTCGACCGGCGCGTTTGCACTCGTAGAACGTCGCTGGTATAATAAGGCTGATGGATAGATAGGGATAGGCGAAGCCTCTCGTCCCGAAGCTGGGTGAGAGGTTTTCATTATTAACGACCGGGGCTGAAAAGTGGTTTCAAAGGCAAGTCAGGAAAGAGAACAGAATCTGGAGACCATGCGGCATTCCGCTTCCCACGTGATGGCGGAGGCGGTCAAGTCCGTTTTCCCTGATGCCAGATTCGGCATCGGCCCCGCGATTGAGGACGGATTTTATTACGATTTTGATTTGCCGCGCCCGCTCACCCCGGATGACCTGCCCGTTATTGAAAACAAGATGAAGGAAATCATCGCGGCTGACGCCCCGTTCGTTCACAGTGAAGCAACCAGGGAAGAGGCAAAGCAGATTTTCGCCGCGCAGCCCTACAAGCTGGAATTAATCGACGAGCTGCCCGATGAGAAGGTGAGCCTCTACCAGCAGGGCTCGTTTCTGGACATGTGCCGCGGCCCCCACGTGAAATCAAGCGGGGAAATCAAGGCCTTTAAACTCATCAACATCGCCGGGGCGTACTGGCGCGGCGATGAACACCGCCCGATGCTGCAGCGCATCTACGGCGTCGCCTTCGACACCGAAGAGGCATTAGAGGAGCATCTGCAACGGCTGGAGGAAGCCGCCCGGAGAGACCACCGCAAGCTCGGCAGAGAGCTTGACATGTTCAGCATTCAGGATGAATTCGGCCCCGGCCTTGTCCTCTGGCACCCTAAGGGGGCCGTCATCCGGCGTATCATTGAGGACTTCTGGAAGGACGAACACTTCAGGCGCGGCTATGACCTGGTCTACACGCCGCACATCGCCCGAATAGACCTGTGGCGAACCAGCGGACACCTTGAATTTTACAAAGACTATCTTTACAGCCCGATGGACGTCGAGGGGCAGCAGTATATACTCAAGCCGATGAACTGCCTGGGGCACATCGCCATCTACAAGACCAGGCTGCGCAGCTATCGCGACCTTCCGCTGCGCTATGCCGAACTGGGCACCGTTTACCGGTATGAGCGCTCCGGCGTGCTCCACGGGCTATCCCGCGTCAGGGGTTTTACCCAGGATGACGCCCATATTTTCTGCCGGCCTGACCAGCTGGAAGACGAGGTCGTCGGCGTTCTTGACCTCGCCCTCTTTATGATTGACACCTTCGGTTTCCAGAACTATCAATTATTGCTCTCCACCAAGCCTGAGAAATACGCCGGCACGGTGGAAATCTGGGAGGAAGCCACGGAAACCCTGCGCCGGGCACTGGAGCGGTCAGGTCGCGACTATGAGATTGACCCGGGAGAAGGCGTTTTCTACGGTCCGAAAATCGATATCAAGTTTGAGAGCGCGCTGGGCAAGGCATGGCAGGGCCCGACCATTCAGGTCGACTTCAATCTGCCGCCCCGGTTCGACGTTAACTACATCGGCGAGGATGGCAAGGAGCACCCGGTGGTCATGGTGCACCGCACCGTGCTCGGCAGCATGGAGCGCTTTCTGGCCACCCTGCTGGAGCACTACGGCGGTGCCTTCCCGGTCTGGCTGGCACCGGTTCAGGCACGGATAATCCCCGTGGCCGACCGCCACCTCGATTATGCCCGTCAGATTGAGACTGAACTCAAAAACGAGGGCATTCGCGCCGATATTGATGCCAGAACAGAAAGAATGAATCCCAAAATCCGTCAGGCACAGATGGAAAAAATCCCTTATATGCTCGTGGTCGGTGATAAAGAGGCGGAGACCAGAACCGTATCCGTTCGCCGGCGCAGCGGAGAGCAGACCGCTGCCCAGCCCTTGAAGCGCTTCAAGGATACCGTGAAATCAGCCATTGCCCGCCGGGCCAGAGATATCGAGAGCGGCGGTGACGAGCAAAAGTGACATGCTCAGGTAGCTCGGTGTTTTCTGAATTTGATTATTGACGCATAATATGATATAGTCTTTTGACGTATAATAGCTGTGCTTGAAGGAGGTAGATAAGGACATAATCAAACAACTGCGCGTCAATCAGATGATCCGAGCTCAGGAAGTTCGTCTTGTGGGGGAGAAGGGTGAGCAGTTAGGAATTATGCCATTGAGTCAGGCACAGGATACCGCCAGAAAGCACGACCTTGACCTGGTTGAAGTAGCCCCGACCGCCGTCCCCCCGGTATGTCGTCTGCTGGACTACGGAAAGTACAAATATCAGCAGGCCAAGAAAGAGCAGGAGATGAGAAAGGGCCAGAAAGTCTCCCTGCTCAGGGAAATACGGCTGCGCCCGAAAATAGGCGACCATGATTTTGAGGCCAAAGCCAGGAAGGCGCGGAAGCTGCTGGCGGAGGGTGACAAAGTAAAGGTAACCGTGCTTTTTCGGGGGCGCGAGATAACCCACCCGGAACTGGGCTGGAAACTTTTACAGCGGATGACCGAGACACTCAATGAGAACGCCTCGATAGACAAGCAGCCCGCTATGGAAGGCAAGCGTATGAATATCATCCTGACGCCGGTTACAGCAAAAGCAAAGGCCAAAGAAGAGACAAAGGAAAGTCAAGATGCCAAAGCTGAAAACGCATAAAGGTGCCAAAAGTCGCTTCTATATTACCGGCAGCGGTAAAATCATGCGGATGAAAGGCCCGAAAAGCCACCTGCGAATGCGCAAGGCCAAGCGGGTAAAGCGGCTCTTCGATAGCAAAATTGAACTGCATCCCGCTGACCGAACCAGAATTAAAAGACTGATTCCCTACGGGGTTGGCTAGATAGGAGGGCCGTTCCTTGCCACGAGTGAAGAGGGGGGTTACCACCCACCGCCGGCACAAAAAGATACTCGCCATGACCAAAGGGCAGAGGGCATCCCGGCATACCCTCTACCGCCGTGCTCATGAGGCGATGCTGCATTCCCTGAGCTATGCCTACCAGCACCGCCGCGAGCGAAAAGGTGATATGCGAAAGCTCTGGATTCTGCGCATCAATGCCGCCAGCCGTGCCCGGGGCTTGAAATATGGCCAGTTTATGAACCTGCTGAAGAGGTCAGACATTGGCCTAAACCGGAAGATGCTGGCCGAAATGGCGGTGAGAGAGCCAGAGGCTTTTGACAATCTGGTCAACGCCGCAAAAGAGAAGGCTTAAGTTCAGAACGAAACAATCGGTATCTGCTACCACCGCCTCATCTGTCTTTCCATACCAAGGGAAAAATGATACAGCAGCTTGATGAACTGAAAACAAAGGCGTTCCAGGAGCTGGATAAACTACAGGACGTAAAAGAGCTGGAATCATGGCGGGTCCGTTACCTCGGTAAGAAGAGCTCCCTGACCTCAATTTTACGCAGTCTGGCCACATTGCCGGTCGAAAAGAGAAAATCGGTTGGTGCCCGGGCCAATCAGGTCAAAACCAGCCTGGAAAGCGGGCTACGGGAGAAAGAGCAGGTACTTCGGGAAGCCCGGCTTATATCCGGCACGCAGAAGGAAGTCCTTGATATCACCCTGCCCGGCCGTCCTTTGCCGACCGGTCGTCTGCACCCGATAACGCAGACCCTCAATGAAATCTTCGATATCTTTGCCTCCATGGGCTTTCAGATATTCGAAGGGCCGGATGTGGAGCGGGACTACTATAACTTCGAGGCCCTGAATATTCCCGCCGAACATCCCTCCCGCGATACCATGTCGACCTGCTGGGTGGAACCCAAGTCGGAAAGCGGCCAGTACACCATGCTCCTCCGCACCCACACCACTGCGGTAACCGCGCGCGTCATTGAAACGATGAAACCGCCGATACGGGTCATAGAGCCCGGCAGAGTCTATCGCTACGAGGCCACGGACGCTACCCACATCCCCATGTTCTACCAGATTGATGGTCTGGCCGTGGACAGAGGCATCACCATGGCCGACCTCAAAGGTACGCTTTATGAGTTCGCCCGCCGCTTTTTCGGCGAGGAGAGGAAGGTACGGTTCCGCTGCGATTTCTTTCCCTTCGTGGAGCCCGGCGTGGAGATGGCCATCGAGTGCCTGACCTGCAACGGAAAGGGGTGCCGGCTCTGCGGGTACAGCGGCTGGATTGAAATACTCGGTGCCGGCATGACCCACCCCGAGGTGCTGAGGCGGGGTGGCATCGACCCTGACGAGTACAGCAGCTTTGCCTTCGGCATTGGCATTGAGCGACTGCCCATGCTCCGCTACGGCATCGATGACATACGGCTTTTTTACAGCAACGACCTCAGATTCTTAAGACAGTTTTAGATGGAAAGATGAAAGTTCCGCTCAAGTGGCTCCGGGAATTCGTTGACGTGAGCCTGTCGCCAAAAGAGGTGGCGGACAGACTGACCATGGCCGGGACTGAGTCCAAGGGGATACAGACAGTCGGCGGCAGGTGGGATAACATTGTGGTCGGCCGGATTGCAGCGGTCAATCCTCACCCCAACGCCGACCGCCTTCGGCTGCCCACGGTAGATATCGGCAACGAGAAACAGACCGTGGTCTGCGGCGCCCCGAATCTCAACATCGGCGATAAAATAGCCTTTGCCCGCGTTGGCGCCGAGCTCATCGACGGGCACACCGGGGAGACGGCCAAACTGAAACCGGCGAAAATCCGCGGCGTCGAGTCGAGCGGCATGGTCTGCTCGGAAAAAGAGCTCGGCATCTCGGACAACCACACCGAAATTCTGGTACTGCCTGCTGATGCGCCGGTGGGCATGACTCTGGCCGATTACCTGGGAGACGCTATCCTTGACCTAGACGTGACGCCCAACCGGCCCGACTGCCTCTGCGTTATCGGCATCGCCCGTGAAGTGTCAGCACTGACCGGGCAGAAGCTCCACGCTCCCGAAATCGCTTATGAGGAAGCGGGGGCACCAATTGACCAGCACATCGCCGTGGAAATCATTGACACCGACCTCTGCCCCAGGTACTGTGCCAGCCTCATCACCGGCGTCAAAATCGATGAATCACCGCCGTGGATGCAGCAGCGCCTTCTTGCCTGCGGCATGCGCCCCATTAATAACGTGGTCGACGTCACCAACTACGTCATGCTCGAGCTGGGACAGCCCCTGCATGCCTTTGACTACGAGCTAATCAGACAAAAGAAGATAATCGTCCGCCGGGCGACCGAGGGTGAAATTCTGGTCAGCCTGGACGGAGTGGAACGAACGCTCTCCCGCAACATGCTGGTCATCGCCGATGCCGAGCGGGCGGTAGCCATCGCCGGCGTCATGGGCGGTGCCAACAGCGAGGTCACCGAAGGCACGACATCGATTTTACTTGAGGCGGCCAACTTCAATCCGGCCAGCATTCATTACACCGGCCATCACCTATCTCTGCCCAGCGAAGCCTGCATGCGCTTCGAGCGGGGCATCCGCCCCGAGCTGACCATACCGGCGCTGAGACGGGCCACGCAGCTGATTATGCAGCTTGGCGGCGGCCAGACGGCCAGAGGCGTGGCGGATGTCTACCCGGGCAAGCGGGAACCGGAACCAATCGTGATTTCCACGGAGCGAACCAAGCAAATTCTAGGCGTGGCGTTCACCCGCGACCAGATAAGTAACACGCTGACCGCACTGGGCTTTGAGTGCCAGCCCGGAACCTCAAAGGCAGAGATAAAAGCCACCGCCCCCTACTGGCGCAGCGATATTGCGCGGGAGGTCGACCTCATTGAAGA
>DAOUDY010000140.1:0-7584 GCA_034430755.1 Dehalococcoidales bacterium | reverse complement strand
TTTCTGCAAATAGTGCGATAATCGCCCTATCCCTTGTATTTTCTACCTGTTGGATTAAATCTATGACTTGTTCCTGCTGAAGGCTGGGTAATATTGGCTTGCTTAAAATAGGAGCAGGTAGACCTACTATCGGATTAGGGATATGATGTTCTTCACTAAGCCAGCGATAAAATGTGCTTACAGCCCTATATGTTGCATGGCGGGTAGCCAGTCCATATTGATTAGGTGGTATTGAATTAAGGAAACGTTGAATGTCTTGACGTGACGCTTTTGTGTAATCAACCTGACTGATGAATGCTGAAAGCCGTTCTTTATAGAACTGTAGCGTTTTGGGACTTACTCCCATTGCTTGCCTTGATTGTAGAAACAAGGAATAGTAATCTTTACAAGGTCGTTCCTTTGGTTCATAATACTTCTCAATGGTGTTAAGCAGTTTTTCCGAAGGCGGGCATTTCCCGTTCTTAACTTGACTGATGTAGGATTTACTTAAATTACTTAACTGTGCAAGTTCAGTAACAGTTAGTTTGTTAAGTAGTTTGAGTGTATGCACCTGCTTCACACGCAGGGGGTCGCAGGTTCAAGTCCTGCACCGCCCATTTTTCTTGTCTTGTAACTGAATGCTAGCCTGGGGAGGCCTCATGGATAAAGAGGATTTCACTGGCGCCTGGAGACTCATCTCTACGGAGTACCGAAGCGAAGAGGGCGAGGTGATTTATCCGTTCGGGCGGGAGACCATCGGCCAGCTGATGTATGACGGCAAACGGAACATGGCGGTGCAGATTATCAAGACCAAGCGTCCCGATTTTGCTTCGAATGACTGGCTGAAAGGAACGCCTGAAGAGATAAAGGCAGCCTTTGAGGGCTACCGGTGCTATTTCGGCACTTACGACGTGGATGAAGAGAAGAAGATTGTAACCCATCACGTTCAGGGAAGCAGCTTCCCCAACTGGATGACAGGAGGAGTGGAGCACGTCCGCTACTACGAGTTCTCCGGGAACCGTCTGACACTCCGCACCGGGCCGCTTTTGATGGGTGGCAAAAAGGTGGTCGGCAGGCTTATCTGGGAGCGACTCTGACGCTCGCCGGAGGAATAATAATACACATAGTGCTATCTATACACTACTTGTTGTCAAGAAGGTGGCAGTTCACGCAGTTCGGCATGGGCTCACCTCTCAGGCCGGCGATCAGGTTCCTTGCTCCCATAAGGCTCATGTTTATGCCGGTGTCCAAGGTCTGGGTGCCTATATGTGGCATAACGATCACATTGTCCAGTTTCAGCAGCGGGTCTTCCGGCGGTATCGGCTCCTTTTCGGTGACGTCCAGCGCTGCGGCCAGAATCTGTTTTCGCTGCAGCGCTTCATAAAGCGCCTTCTGGTCGACTATCGCACCCCTGGCGGCGTTAACCAGTATCGCCGTCGGCTTCATGAATGACAGCTCTCTGGCGCCGATTAAATGCCTGGTCTCCTTACTCAGCGGGACATGGATGCTGACAAAATCGGACCGTCTGAGCAGCGTCGGTATGTCTTTCACATATTCGGCCCCGTATTCAGCTTCATCCTGGCGACGATGCCGGTTATGGTAGAGCACTTTCATGTCGAAGCCTTTGGCCCGCTGCGCCACGGCGGCGCCGATTCGGCCCATGCCAATGATGCCCAGTGTTTTGCCATACACGTCATGGCCGAGCATCTCCATCGGGCCGAAACTGCGCCACTCGCCTTTGATGACAACTTTGGTCATCTCGACAAGCCGGCGGGATATGGCCAGCATTAGGGCAAAGGCGAGGTCGGCGGTGCTGCCCGTGACCACGTCCGGGGTGTTGCTGACCCTGATGCCTCTTTGCGTGGCCGCCTCAACGTCTATATTATTATATCCCGCGCTCACGTTGGCGATGACTTTAAGCTTCGGTGCGGCGTCCATGGCCTCACCATCAATCGGGTCAGCGCCCCACTGCAGAATGCCATCGACATCGGCGATACGCCGGAGAAACTCCTCACGCGGTACACGCTCCACCGGCTCCCAGGCATCAACCTCGGCGTATTTTGAAAGCAGGTCGACGGCCTGCTGAGCTACGGTCCTGGTAATGAATACTTTGGGCATCTTCCCCTCCCTGGTTGGCATCACTGCCGCGGCAGCGATTTATCTCAGATGTCCTTTATCATATCGGAAAGACTTCAAGATTGTCCAGCATCCACTGCGGCATCGCTTGACTATTATAAGAGGGGACAGTAGACTGATTTGGATTCCGGTATACGGTGATGAAATGAAGATTATCGGTCTGACTGGCGGCTTTGGCAGCAGCAAAAGCACAGTGGCAAAGCTCCTGGCCGAGCTGGGAGCAGTGGTAATTGATGCCGATAAGGTGGGGCATGAGGTTTTAAGGCCCGGCACTGAAGCCTGGCGGGCGGTGGTTGGCGCCTTTGGCCAGGCAATTATCAGCACTGATGGGACCATTGACCGCCGGAAGCTGGGTAAGATAGTTTTCCGCAGCCCTGATGCCAGAGCCCGACTGAACCAGATAATGCATCCCCGTATATACGAGCGGGTAAAAGCCCTGATTGAAGAATATGAGAGGGTCGGTGCTGGCATAGTCGTCATCGAAGCACCGCTGCTGCTGGAGGCGGGGTGGAAGTCCATGGTTGATGAGGTGTGGGTAACGAGCGCCCCGCAGGCTACGGTAATCAGCAGACTAAAAGAACAAAAGGGCACACCAGAGTCTGAATCACTGGCCCGCATCCATGCTCAGCTGAGTGATGAAGAGAGAATCAGCCAGGCAGACGTGGTCATCTATACCGACTGCACCCTTGACGAGCTAAAGGACAGGGTCGTAGAGCTCTGGGGTGAACTGCGCTCGCGTATTTGACACCCGCGCTCGGCAACTGGTATAATAATCTGGCTTTTGTAGTTGGAGGTCTGTCATTTACGCGATAGTTGAGACCGGCGGCAAGCAGTATAAAGTGTCTCCCGGCCAGACAATAGAAGTGGAACGACTGAGCGCGGCCGAAGGCAGCCGCGTGGAGCTGGATAAGGTTCTTTGCCTCGCCGATGGCGATAAGGTAACGCTGGGAAGGCCAACGGTTGAGGGGGCCAAGGTGATTGCCACCTCTCAGGGAGAGGGAAAGGGCGATAAGGTCGTTGTCTTCAGATATAAACCGAAAGTCCGCTACAGCATCAAGACCGGGCACCGACAGCTTTTTACCAAGCTGGTCATCGACCGGATAGTTGAGCCGGGAGCGGCTCCAGAAGAGCCGGTGAAGAAGCCACGTCGCCGCCGAAAAGGAGTGATAAAAGATGGCACATAAGAAGGGAGGCGGCTCCAGCCGCAACGGGCGGGACAGCCAGCCCAAACGACTCGGCGTGAAGCGATTCGCCGGGCAGTCAGTCAATGCCGGGACCATTCTGGTCAGGCAGAGAGGTACCCGTATATTCCCGGGCAGCAATGTCGGTGTTGGCCGGGACCACACGCTTTTCGCGCTCATTAACGGTGTGGTCAATTTTGAACCGGCGGGGAATAATCGAAGGAAGGTCAGCGTTTACGCCAGCTAGCCGCTATGAAAGATAAGATTCACCCCAAATATTTCAATGATGCCAGGGTAGTTTGCTCCTGTGGCAACACTTTTACCACCGGCTCCACCAAAAAGGAGCTCAAGGTTGAGGTATGCAGCCAGTGCCACCCGTTTTTTACCGGGGAAAGGCGTGTCCTTGATGCCACAGGTAGAGTGGAGCGTTTCAAGAGGCGCTACAAGGTGAAAGATTAAACCTGTATGCTGGCTACAGGATGAGGAGCGAGCTATCAGCACCGCTCCTTTTTCTTTATGAGAGAGCACATTGATGAAGGCTGGATTTCGTTACGGGGGACAGGCGGTCATCGAAGGCGTGATGATACGGGGTCGGAAAGTGGTGGTCACCGCGGTGCGCCGCCCGAATGGCAAGGTGATTGCCAATAGCCGACCTTTGCCCTCGGTCTATACGGGCTGGATGCGAAAAACGCCTTTACTCCGGGGAGTCATCGTCATCATTGAAGCGATGGTGCTGGGCATAAGCAGCCTTCTCTATTCGGCGAATGTATCGCTGGAAGAGGAGGAGGAAGAAATCACCGGCAAAGCGGTATGGCTCATGATTGCCGCGGCAGTTGTGCTGGCCATCATCCTGTTTCTGCTCATCCCGCTGTTTCTGACCAGGCTGATTAACCCGTACATCGGCTCGTCTCTGGTCTTTCACCTCATCGAAGGCGCCATAAGACTGGTCATCTTCATTGTCTACCTGAAGCTGATTGGCCTGCTGCCGGATATCAGGCGTATCTTCACCTATCACGGTGCCGAGCACAAGGCAGTGAATGCCTATGAACATGGTGTGCCGCTGGAGGTTGAAGCCGTGAAAATACATGACAAGGCGCACGTGCGCTGTGGCACCAGTTTTCTTTTTATGGTGCTGGTCATTGCTATCGTGGTTTTTGCGCTGGTCGGACGGCCTTCGCTGTGGCTGATGATACTCTCCCGCATCCTGCTCATTCCGGTGATTGCCGCCCTAGGCTATGAGTTCATCCAGTTTGGCGCCAATCACGTCAGGAACCCGCTGGTCAAAGCGGTGCTGCTCCCCGGGCTCTGGCTGCAGGGCATGACCACCAAAGAACCTGAGGACGACCAGCTAGAGGTGGCACTGGTGGCTTTAAAGACGGCGCTGGAGATAGACGCTGAAGAAGCGCCTCAGCCCTCGTCCTGAGACAGGGTAATAGAGCCATCTTTATCAATCTTCTGAAAAAAGCAGGTCCGCCTGCCGGTATGGCACACGGGGCCGAGAGGTTTGGCCTTCACCAGTATCGTGTCATCATCGCAGTCAATCCACACCGAACGCACCAGCATGCGGTTGCCCGAAGTTGTGCCCTTGTGCCATAGTTCCTGACGGCTGCGACTGTAGAACCAGACTTCGCCGCTGGTGAGCGTCCGGCGCAGCGCCTCCGCGTTCATGTAGCCCAGCATCAATACCTCACCGGTATCCTCGTCCTGAGCTATCGCCGGAATTAATCCCTTCTCATTGAATTTCAGGTTATCAAACGAATCCATTTTGTCTTATCCTATCTGGCTGATGGCGGCGATGGCCCGTTTCAGGTCTATAGCTCCGGTGTACAAGGCCCTGCCCACAATCGCCCCCTCTGCGCCGAGTTTTTTGAGCATTTTCAGGTGGTTGAGCGAGGATATACCGCCCGCCGCAATCACCGGCGCCCTTGTCGCGTCGATGACTTCGGAAATGGCGTTGAAATTGGGCTCGGTAAGCGTGCCGTCGCGGCTGATATCGGTATAGATAAAGCGTTTCACGCCGAGCTTTATCATGGCCCGCATGAAGGAGAGCGCAGTTAGCTCCGTCGCTTTTTGCCAGCCCTGGATGGCTATCTGTCCTTCCTGGGCATCCACGCTCACCACAATCGAACCCGGGAACTTGCGGCAGGCCTCAGTAACAAGCTCCGCATTCTCCACCGCCGCGGTGCCCAGCACGACGCGTTCCACGCCTTCTTTCAGCACCGCCTCGATTGTTTCCAGCCGGCGGATGCCGCCACCGAGCTGCACCGGAACCAGCATGGCTCTGGCTATCTCCCTGATGATGCCCAGATTGCGCAGCTCGCCCGCTCTGGCGCCGTCCAGGTCAACGATGTGCAGCCTCGGGGCACCCCTGGCCTGCCACTTCAGGGCCACTTCGAGCGGGTCGTCGGAAAAGACCGTTTCCTGCTCGTAGTCGCCCTGGAAAAGGCGAACACACCGCCCGCCCTTGATGTCCACTGCGGGAATGATTTCTATCGCCCTGCCACCCCCGATTTTCCCCTTATTATAGGTTAATGCGGGGAACGAAGACAAATCGCCCTGGAGAATAGGGGCTGGCGCCCCTCTTGGACACCCCGGCTAAAACATTGTTGACAAAATGGCGGACAGGGTTATACAATCACTCTGTCATTGCTGGTATTGGCCATCGACCCATCGGGCGGTGAGCACCGGAAAGCATTTATTTTAAATGATGGTCGCTTGGATCGAGAATGACCGAGACGGCAAAATGAAAAGTACGGGCAGAAGGCCTTCCTCAACAATAGCTGAGGGGGCCTTTTTATTTGAAAGGGGAAGTGACGCTATGCAGATTGTTGAAACCGTCGCCGGGATGAGACAGGCCAGGATGAAACTGGCGGGGCCGGTCGGCTTCGTGGCCACGATGGGCTACCTGCACGAGGGGCATTTGAGCCTGGTGAGAAAGGCCCGCGAGGAAAATCCCTCCCTGGTGGTCAGCATCTTTGTCAACCCCGCCCAGTTCGGCCCCACCGACGACTTTGACACCTATCCCCGCGACCTCTCCCGCGATTTATCTCTGCTGGAGAAAGAGAGGGTTGACGTTGTCTTCGCGCCACCGGTGGCGGAGATGTACCCTCCCGACTTCAGTAGCTGGGTGGACGTGGAAAAAGTAACGGAAAGGCTTGAGGGCGCCTCCCGGCCCGGCCACTTCCGCGGGGTGGCCACGGTGGTGAATAAACTGTTCAACGCCATCCAGCCGGACGTGTCCTACTTCGGGCAGAAGGACGCGCAGCAGGCGGTCGTTATCCGGAAGATGGTGCGGGAGCTTGACCTTGGCGTTGAGATTATCACCCTGCCCACGGTGCGCGAGGCCGATGGCCTGGCGACGAGCAGCCGCAACGCCTATTTAAACCCCGATGAGCGTGAGGCGGCCCCCGTCCTTTACCGCGCTCTTTGCCTGGCCCGGAAGCTGTGGGAACAGGGCGAAAAAGACGCCGAAAAAATACGCCAGCAGATGTGGGAGCTTATCGAGAGAGAGCCGCTGGCGGAAATCGACTACGTGAGCATCGCCGACCCGGAGACGCTGGAGGAGATGGACGGGATAAAAACGCCGGCGCTGGTCTCGCTGGCGGCCAGGATAGGCAAAACGAGGCTGATTGATAACGTGGTGGTGGGGTAAAAATCTAATAAACACTAATCTAAAACGGTAATTCTTGTTCCTCTACAGTAATATCAAATTCTATAAAATCGCTGTCAAATCCATCACAAAAAACTCTATAGGCAGCCGTATATTTCTTAACCTCATGCGGTGCTTTTAATGTAACTTTACCTGTTCTCTTAATTGGCCTTCTCTTATCTCCAAGTTCAATTAAAGTAGAAGCATAACCGGAATATTTAGCTAAAGGAGTAGGTCCAGTAGGGGTATTGGGGAAGCTGAAATCCGGAGGAGCAATAAATATAACACAGACATTTCTTGCTGAATCACCTCTAATAACGTTGATACGACATTTAATAGATATCTCAGATTCAGCTTCTACGGAATAAGGAGGGCTATTGTCCATAAACATTAATTCTAATATTGGTTTCTTTTCTTCTTCGAGTTCCTTTTGAGCTATTTTAAACGCTTCTACAGTTTTTGTTATCCATGCTTCTTCAGAAGTTACAGCAACATTTTCAATGACCCTTAAAGATTTACACAAACGATAAATGCTGTAGCCTATCGCTGATAAACCAAGCAGCCAAATAAAAAGAGGTGTAAAAACGTTAAAATCTTTTATAGTAGACAGGTAAGAAGCAGTTCCGCTTAGTATCAAAC
>DAOUDY010000139.1:0-1765 GCA_034430755.1 Dehalococcoidales bacterium | reverse complement strand
TGGAGCGGACCTCGGCGATGTCGCTCATCCAGGTCTCGCTGGAGCAGTCCAAGCTTGAGGTATGGTTGAGTGCCAATAAGGTAACGGCCAAAGAGGGAGAGGAGATTCGTTTTGACAGTGATGTGGGCGGCGGCATCCGACCTTACAGCTACGAGTGGGACTTCGGCGACGGCAATACCAGCACGGACAACAGTCCAAGGCATAAATACAAGTCAAAGGGAACCTATACTGTTATTCTGACGGTAACCGATGACCGCGGCAATCAAGATATTGAAAAGAGGAGCGAATATATCACGGTACTGCCCGGCTGGAGCGCCGGCAGCATCGTTGACAGCGCCTGGAACGGCCTCGTTACCTTCGGACGGGTGCTGGCCGATATCTTCATCTGGCTCGGCATTTTCAGCCCGGTGTGGATAGTAATCGGCGTTATACTGTACTTCTCATGGTGGCGCCGCAGAAAGAAGCGTGTCTAGACAAGGAGGGCAGCGGGCATGAACCTGTCCCGGTTTTCTCTGGAAGGGAAGGTCGCCCTGGTCACCGGGGGCAGCAGAGGCATCGGCCGTGCTATCGCCCTTGCCTTTGCCGATGCCGGGGCCGATGTGGCCGTCAGCAGTCGGAAGCTCCCTGATTTGGAAGCGGTGGCCGAGGAACTCAAGAAGAAGGGCGTGAAAAGCATGGCGGTGGCCAGCCACATCGCCAAGGGCGAAGAGTCAAAAGCCCTGGTAGATAAAGTGAAGGGGGAGTGGGGGAAAATAGACATCCTGGTCAACAACGCCGGCACCAATCCGTACGCCGGGCCGCTGCTGGAGGCCGAGGAATGGGCCTGGGACGTAATCATGAACGTCAACCTCAAGGGGCCGTTTATCCTGAGCCAGATGGTCGCCCGTGTGATGAAGGAGCAGGGCGGCGGCAGCATCATCAATATGGCATCGATTATGGGCATAGCCCCCAGCGAGCTTGGCTTTTACAGCGTGACCAAGGCCGGCCTCATCATGCTCACGCAGGTCCTGGCCAAAGAGTGGGGCCAGTATAAAATCAGGGTGAACGCGATTGCCCCGGGCGTGGTCAAGACTAGGCTGAGCGAGGCACTGTGGAAAGATCCCGTGAAGGCGGAAAAGGCGGCCAAAAGTAAGGCTTTGGGCTATATCGGGGTGCCCGAGGACATTGCCGGAGCAGCGCTTTTCCTCGCCTCCGATGCGTCAAGCTACGTTACCGGGGAAGTTATCGTTGTTGACGGCGGTGAACTCGTCGGCCCGCCGCCGGATTATACGACCTGAACTAGCTCTCCGGGGAAGAAAATGACTTGACCTTCTGTATTACCTGGGTGGCCAGTTCTTTTTCCGCAACGGGGACGAGGTCAACCGTTTCACCGGCCACGACAATGCAGTGGCTGGCCCTTTTCCGGACGCGCTTTTTGTCGCCGCAAGCTCTGGGACAGCCACACAGGATGACCATGATGTCTATCGCTTTGCTTCTTCGCGAAACAACTTCGATGTCAGGCGCTTCCTGAAGCGCCTTTTCTATCTCATGGCCAATATCGGAAAGCTCAATCTCTGGATTGCACGAACCGCAGTACGTGAAGGCCACCTTCATTTGTGGTTGCTCACACCAGTTTTGGTTGCTCTCCGATTCTGGCCAGCTTCTGAGCGAGCCGCTTCTTGCGTGCCCAGTTTGAACGCCGCATGATCATGATTCGCTGCGCCTGCGGGGAACCAGCGCCATGCATCGACTCGACCAGGGCGGTACCGCAGGTCATGCCCTCGAT
>DAOUDY010000138.1:0-6751 GCA_034430755.1 Dehalococcoidales bacterium | reverse complement strand
TCAAACAGGTTCAGCAGTTCATCGGGAAATCTGGCCTGTAATTGTACCAGGTTTCGCCGCATATCAATGATGTGGCGCACATGCTCAACGTTGACCGGGCATACCTCCATGCAGGCGCCGCAGGTGGTACACTCCCAGAGCACTTCTTCAGAGATGCTGCCTTCCTGTTTCTCGGCGATTAACGGCAACACTGGCTCCTTTTTCTTCAGGAGCAGCGGCCCATTGGCGAGCAGGTTGCGCTTGAGGTCCTGAATCAGCGAGCGGGGGTTAAGGGGTTTTCCGGTGGCATAGGCGGGGCAGACCTCCTGGCAGTGACCGGGTTCAACGCAGGCGTAGAGGTCGAGGAGCTGCTTGCGGCCGAAGCCGTCTATCATGGTGACGCCGAAAGTAGCCTCGTCGTCAAGGTTGATGCGGCTGGGAATGCCGAGGGGAGGCGGCGCAGAGAAAAGGTCATTTAAGAGGGCGGCGAGCATATGCAGGTATCTGGTATAGCCGATGATAATCAGTACCAGCAGGACAAATCCCCAGTGGCTCCAGAACCAGACGCTGTGCCACATTTCCAGTGAAGCGCCGGCAGTATAGACATGGCTGAAGGCGGTGCTTATGGGTGGTGTGGCCAAGCCAAGGCCGGCCGGCGGGTGTCCGGCGGCTATCTGGGTGGCAATTTTCCCCACGTGCGTTATGGGGTGGATGAGAACGGTGACCAGTATCACCAGCGCCTCAAAAGTCTGGTGGCCTTTAAGGCGTGGGGGCCGGATAATGTAGCGCCGGACAATGCCCCACAGTGCGCCCAGCATGATGAAGGGAGCGACGATGTCCATAATCCAGGTATAGATGACATAGACCGGATTATGCTCAATGACATCGGAGATGCCGAATCCGGAGCCAAGGATGATAAAGAAAAAGTAGTAGGTGATAAATAAGAGAAAGCCCCAGGCCATAAGCATGTGGCCCAGGCCGGCGCGGTCTTTCCGGGTAAGGTTTTTAAACTGGCACTGCTGGGCGATTAAGTGGACGATGGCCGTCGCTGCCCTTCGGAAAAGCTGGCGGTAACTGCCCTCTTTTCTACCCAGAGCCAGATAGCGATAGAGCTGGTAAAGCCGGTGGCTGAAGACAATGGCGGCAAGGACGGTGAGTCCCCAGAACAGGACATACCCCATAGCGCCCAGATGGCTCACCGGATTCATATTAATTTCTTATCCCTTTCCATTTGCTCAATGACTCTCCACTTTGAAATCCACGCCTTGAGCACGAAGCTCCCTGACTCTCTTCGTCAGGGAGGGGACAACTTTCAGCACGTCGCCGACAATCCCGTAGGTGGCCACTTCAAAGATGGGGGCACTCTTGTCAGAATTGATGGCCACGATAATGTCAGAGTCCTGCATGCCGACCAGATGCTGAATGGCGCCGCTGATGCCGCAGGCGATGTAAAGCTTGGGGCGGACCGTTTTCCCGGTCTGACCGACCTGTCGTTCGGCGGGCATCCAGCCGGCCTCGACGGCGCCGCGGGAGGAACCGACCACCCCGCCCAGCTCATCGGCCAGCTCCTGAAGGAGGGCGAAATTTTCTTTGGCACGCATGCCGCGACCACCCGAGACGATGATATCCGCCGCGGCGACATCCACCTCGCCGGCCTTGCGCTCATCTATTACCTCAAGCACCTTGACCGCGATGTCTGCCTCCTGGAACGGCACCATCTCGCGGACAATTTCCCCCTTACGTGAAGGGTCTTTCGCCGGCGGGGGCATGACGTGCGGGCGAACCGTGGCCATCTGAGGCCGGGTACGCTCGGTCAGAATGGTGGCCATGATATTGCCGCCAAAGGCAGGACGGGTCTGCAGCAGATATCCCCGGTCATCGATTGATAGCCCGGTGCAATCAGCGGTAAGGCCGGTCTGAAGCTCGGTAGCTACCGCCCCGGCCAGGTCCCTGCCCAGTCCGGTCGCCCCGATTAACATTATTTCTGGCCTGTATTTTCTGACCAGATAACATATGGCCCTGTAGTACGGCTCGGTGCGGTAGTAATGAAATAAGGGGGCATCGATAACGTATGCTTTGCTTGCTCCATAGGCGAATGAATCGTGGCAGAGATGCTCCACCTTATCGCCGATAACCACGGCGCACAATTCCTCGCCGCGGGCTCTGGCCAAATCAGCCCCGACCCCCAGCAACTCCCAGGAAACGCCGGCCGGTTCGCCACCCGTCTGCTCCACAAATACCCAGACTCCCCGGTATTCCTTGAGCCTGGCAAGTAATGCCGCTTCCTCTTCACTTATCTCAGGAGCTTCTTCGGCGACAGGGGCCTTTCCTTTTGCCGCCAGTTCGGCCAGGATTTTCTGCTCTTCCGGAGTTAAATAAATTTCCAGGGCATCCGCGGGGCAGATTTTGAGGCATTTACGGCAGCCGATACATTTGTCGATGAGTATTACCGGCTCGCCTTTCTCATTCATTTCGATGGCGTCTTTGGGGCAGGAACTCTGGCAGCGGGCACCGCAGGCAATGCATTTACCGGGAATGAGTCGGGCTACGCCGCGCGGTCTCTTCGCTTTCTTCCTGTCTTCCATGCGCCTCTGTCTGTTATCTACTCTGAATCAAAATAGAGCACGTCTTTTTCGATTAGATTTCCCAGCAGCAGGTTGGCCGCCTCTTCCGGTTTGTTTAACCCGTCACCCAGAATCTCACCCTTGGCTCTTTGCGGTGAAAAGATTCGGCGCACCTGTGTTGCCGAACCCTTCAGGCCGACCATATTTTCGTCCAGTTTCAGTTCCTTGTTATCCCATAACACCACCGGGGCTTTCTCTGCCATAAGCCGCCTGGGCACCGTGGGGTAGCGTAATCGGTTGATTTCCCGTACCACGGCAATCAACGCGGGCAGCGGCGCCTCGACTATCTCTCGCCAGCTACCCACTTTTCGTCTTACTCTAACCTTCCTCGCCTCGAGGTCGATATCTTCGACACGGTCAACCAGCGTGAGCTGGGAGAAACCAAGGCGGGTAGCAATGCCCGGCCCAACCTGGGCGGTATCACCATCAATAGTCTGCCGCCCACAAATCACTGCCACCACTTCATCCTTCTGATTCAACTGCTTGATTGCTTCCGCCAGCACATAACTCGTTGCCAGAGTATCGGCACCACCGAAAGCACGGTCGCTCAGGAGCACCGCCTCATCTACGCCAAGTGCCAGAGCCTTGCGCAGTGTAACCTCGGTATTCGGAGGCCCCATGGAAATAACGGCTACGTGGAATCCGTATCTGTCTTTAAGACGGAGGCTCTCTTCCAGAGCGTGAGCGTCAAAAGGATTTACAATAAAGGGCACCCCTTCCCGCTTCAGGGTCCCCGTTTCTGGGTCAATTTCAACCTGGGTTGTATCTGGCACCTGCTTAATGCAGGCAACTACTAACATTTACCTAGTACCTTATGTGGGAATAATAAAGAGATTTATAAATCAATTAAAAGGTCTTATTGATAACTAATGCCCCTTTGGCGCCTGTTTCACTCGCCCTCTTCGTTGCCGCTCTCTCGCGTACATTATCACGAATAACTATGAACAGGCCCCAAATCAAGCCGGCAAAAGACAGGACGGGTATAATGACAACGAAAGGCAGTATTAATATCAGCGCCACAAGCCATCCCCAGTCCATCTTTATGCCCTCCTCTCTCATTTTACTTCTTTAGCTGATAGATTAAAAGGCCGTTTTATGTAAATTAACAGCAGGCGTTACTGAGTAGAGACCAGCGTTTTAGAGATATGCAGATAGTCTGGTTGTCCGGCTGTGTTTTGCTTTTTGCACGGGTACATAGCCTGCAATCAGCAGGGTCAATTTCATCATAGTACTTTGCCAGTCACGTAAGCTTTCGCAGTTATACCTAATTTTAATAATTCTAAATGCTTAAAATGTAACCCTATTGCTGGAAAACAAACCGTCATCTACAATCTGGTTTTTATTGTATTGACAAATGGTTAAATGAGAGTATAATGAGATTTAATCCAAATGATTTTTAATATTGTTCGCCTTTTTAAGGACAACGGTAGCGATGGGTTATGGCACCGGTAGTCATATGCATGTATGCCGGTGCTTTTTTATTCTGTAAATCTTTAATCAGGGGGTGATTGTTTTCAATAAAGCGAATTGTATAGTAATGGTTTATACAAATTATAGGAGGACTATAATTATGAGTAAAAGAAATTTGGGAGCTCTAGTCATACTGGTGGCGATAGTCGGTTCTTTGATAGGCGCCTGTGCCGCTCCGGCCCCAGCTCCAGCTCCAGCCCCGGCCCCGGCGCCTGCCCCAGCCCCAGCTCCAGCACCGGCACCTGCCCCAGCTCCAGCTCCAGCACCGGCTCCAGCGCCTGCCCCAGCTCCAGCACAACCAGAAAAAGTGATTAAGTGGGTGCAGGTAGCGCAGTGGAGCGACCCCATGCACAACATGATATGGCTTTACAAACGCAACGACATGCTTGAAGCAGCCAGCAACGGTCGCTTTATCATTGAGTCTCACCCGACCGGCGCCATTATGGACGGCAAAGAGGCCTTCGATGCCACCAATGAGGGCACCATTGACGCGCTTAACTCGACCATGCACACCTGGATTGGCAAAGTACCGTCCTCCCCGCTGTTCTCCGCCCGGCCTCTGGGACTTAGCTCCACGCAAATGGTGGCATGGCTGGAGCATTATGGCGGGATGGAGTACATGTATGAGGTGCTTGAGCCCTTCAACTTCGGCTACACCGGCTATACCTATGTCACCACCCCGGAAGGTCTCTGCTGGTCCAACGTTGATATGACCACACTGGAAGCCTGGAAAGGGGTAAAATTCCGCACCAAGGGGTTCTGGGCTGACGTTTTGCAGGACCCGAGGGTGGGCGCTGCGGTGACCACCATCGCCGGTGCCGAGCTTTATGCGGCAGGAGAGAAGGGCATTCTGGACGCCTGGGAGTATTCCAACCCGGCCACCGATATCGCCCTTGGTTTCTACGAAATCTGCAAGTACTACATGGTCCCGGGGATACACCAGCCGGCCACGGTACAGTGGGAGGCGGTCAACGCCGATTCGTGGGCAGCACTGCCTGACGACCTCAAGGTAATATACGATGAGGTCAACCACGCCAATGCATTGCTGGCATACACCGACCTCGTGCTTGAAGATGCCAAGGCATTCGCGACTCTCGCGGCCATGCCGGACCTGGAGATTGTTAGTCTCCCGGCCAAGCTGCAAGGGCAGTTCTTCGAGATAGCCGATGACCTCTACAAGAAGACGTGCGCCGAAGACCCGTTCTTCGCCAAGGTGTACCAGAGCCAGCTGGACTTCCTGGACGAGTGGAAGCTCTTTGAACAGTACCAGTCGTTCAATTTTTAGCTAGGTTTTGCCCAGACACTCACCCCCGCCAAACGCCAGTTTACGGAGGTGGGGGTGAGTGATTACATAAACAGGATGGTTCGTTATGGTTGCTCTGGATCGCTTCTTGAAGGGAATTGACTTCATCTGTATATGGACGGGAAAACTCGCCTCTTTCTTGGTGCTAATTCTCATGGCAGCTGTCGTTTACGAAGTTACCTCACGGTATGGATTCAATAGGCCAACGCTGTGGGCATTTGAGATAGAGCGGATGGTGGGCGGCAGCCTCTTTGTCCTGGGGTTTTCCTGGGTGCTCATCCAGAAAGGCCATGTCAGGGTGGACCTGTTCTACCAGCGTATGTCACCCCGTGGCCAGGCGATACTCGACGCTGTCCTCTACCTGCTCCTGGTTTTCCCGCTATGGATTTGGGTCATGCCGCAATTGATTGAGTGGACCCAGATCTCGTGGGCAATTCATGAGCGCAGCTCGGACAGCGCCTGGAGGAACATTATCTATCCCTTCAAGACCGTGGCACCGGTAGCCATTTCCCTGCTTTTACTGGGGCTGGTGGCCACATTTATTCGTGACGTAAGAACTATCTTCAGGGGGAAGTGATGCTAGGTATAGACATAAGCCCGATGATGGTTACCATCCTCATGCTGGGCATACTGGCCGTGGGGATATTCTCCGGCTTTCCCCTGGCCTTTATACTGGCTGGAGTGGGCTTCGTCTTCGGCCTTCTCTTCATGGGGGAAGGCAGGATTTTCGGTATGGCTATTCACCAAACCTATAAGACGATGACCAATTATGTTATCCTGGCGGTTCCCCTGTTCGTCTTTATGGGCACGATGCTGGGGCATTCCGGAGTTGCCGAAAAGCTCTTTGGCACCATGCACCTTATCATGGGGGGACTCAGGGGTGGCCTGGCCCTGGCCACCATCTTTGTCGCCACCATCTTTGCCGCCTGCACCGGCATCATCGGTGCCTCGGTGGTCACCATGGGGATTATTGCTTTGCCCCCCATGTTGAACCGGGGTTATAGTAAATCTCTGGCTTGCGGTACCGTCTGTGCCGGCGGTACCCTGGGCATCCTCATACCACCCAGCATCATGATAGTCATTTATGGACCTATGGCCGAGATTTCAGTGGGGAAGTTATTTGCCGGGGCCTTTGTCCCCGGTTTCATCCTTTCCGCTTTATATATGGGTTATATTGCCATCAGGTGCTTTTTCAGGCCGCAAGATGGCCCTCCTTTACCCGAAGAAGATAGACGAGCTGTGCCCACTCACCAGAAAATAATGCGCATGTTATTCCAGATGGTCCCCCCGATTCTCCTCATACTCGGAGTGCTGGGTACGATTTTCGCCGGGATAGCCACTCCCACCGAAGCGGCCGGTGCCGGTGCCTTTATCT
>DAOUDY010000137.1:0-20688 GCA_034430755.1 Dehalococcoidales bacterium | reverse complement strand
CCAGGCAGGTGCTGGCCTGCGGCGCCGAGGAGAAAAACACCTTCTGCCTGACCAGAGATGAGTACGCCTTCCTGAGCCAGCACATCGGTGATATGGATAACGAAGAGACGGTGGAGCATTTTGAGAACACGATTGACCTCTACCAGCGATTGTTCCGCGTCCAGCCGGAAGCGCTCGCCCATGACCTGCACCCGGAATACCTTTCCACCAAGTATGCCCTGAAATACGCCGCTGAGAATGGATTGAAGACAATCGGCATACAGCACCATCATGCTCATATCGTGAGCTGCCTTGTGGAAAATAATTTCAGAGAGCCGGCCATCGGCGTGGCCTTTGACGGCGTGGGCTACGGCAGCGACGGCAACCTCTGGGGCGGCGAATTCTTGGTCGGCGACTGGGGCAGCTTCGAGCGCGCTGCCCATCTGGAATATGTACCGATGCCGGGAGGAGTTGCCGCCATTCGCAAGCCATACCGCATGGCGCTCGGCTATATTTATTCACTGCTCGGCCCGGAAACGCCGCTTGACGACCTCCCCATTATGAGCAAAATACCGGCTGCTGAAGCAGACATTATCAAAGCCCAGCTGGAACGGAGGCTCAACTCACCGCTTACCTCCGGGGCGGGGCGGCTCTTCGACGCGGTATCAGCACTGGCCGGCGTCCGGGGGCAGGTTGACTATGAGGCCCAGGCCGCCATCGAGCTGGAAATGCTCGCCCCCGACGATGTGGCGCATTTTGAACCCTACCCGTTCGCCATATCCGGAGATGAAAAGCCGGCCGTAGTTAAACTGAAAGAGCTTATTTCCGCCGTGGTGAAAGACGTGCGAAATGGAGTCAAGCCCGGCCTTATTTCCGCCAGGTTTCATCTGACAGTGGCCCGGATTATTCTGGAGACCTGCTGCCTGATTTCCCGGCAGTCCGGCCGGAAAACGGTGGCCCTGAGCGGCGGCGTTTTCCAGAACCGCCTGCTTTTCAACCTGGCAGTCGATGCGCTGGAAAGGGAAGGGTTTCAGGTGCTGAGCCACCGCGTGGTGCCGTGCAACGATGGCGGCATCTCCCTGGGACAGGCAGCCATTGCCAATCAGCAGATAAATGAGGGTAAGGAGTAAGTCGCATGTGTCTGGCCATACCGGTACGGATTATATCGATAAACGGGACCGAGGCCGAGGTTGAAATCGGCGGCGTCACCCGCAAAGCGAGCCTGATGCTCACTCCTGAGGCCAGGGTGGGCAACTATGTGCTCCTGCACGCCGGCTATGCCATCAACATCGTTGACCAGGCCGAGGCGGAGGAGACGCTCGCCATCTTTGCCGAGATGAGCGAACTCATGGAGAGCGAATGAAGTTAGTCAGCGAGTTCCGCCAGCCCGAGCTGGCCGATGGGCTGGTCAGCAGTATCCAGCGCCATGTTTCCAAAGAGGCGCGCTTCATGGAGTTCTGCGGCGGGCATACCGTGTCCATCATGAAGTTCGGCATCCGCCAGTTGCTGCCAAGTACGCTCACCCTCACCTCGGGGCCGGGCTGCCCGGTATGCGTCACGGATAATGCCGACCTGGATAAGGCCATCGCCCTCGCCTCGCTGCCCGATGTCCTGGTGGCGTCTTTCGGCGACATGGTGAGGGTGCCCGGAAGCCGCTCCAGTCTTCAGGAAGCTAAAGCAGCCGGCGCTGACGTACGCGTTGTTTACTCGACTCTCGATGCGCTCTCGCTGGCGAAGGAGAACCCGGATAAATCGGTTATATTCCTCGGCATCGGCTTTGAGACCACCGCCCCGACCGTCGCCGCCTCAATCATGCAGGCGGAGCAGGAGGGCCTGAAAAATTACTACGTGCTCTCCCTGCACAAGCTCTGCCCGCCGATAATCAAGGCACTGCTGGACTCCGGCGAGGTCAATCTGCAGGGTCTTATCTGTCCCGGCCACGTCAGCACCGTCATCGGCTCAAGGCCGTGGGAGTTCATCGCCCGCGACTACGGCATACCCTGCGTTGTCTCCGGCTTTGAACCGCTGGATATATTGCAGTGCATTGACATGCTGACACGGCAGATGGCCAATGGCGAAGCAAAAGTCGAAATCGCCTACCGGCGCGGGGTCAGCCAAGAGGGAAACCAGACCGCCATGAATATTATGCAAAAGGTGTTTGAGCCAGCGCCGGCGCGCTGGCGCGGCTTCGGAGAGGTGGCCGGGAGCGGCCTCAAGCTGCGCCCTGAGTTCGGCCGGTTTGACGCTGAGCTGAACTTTGACTTCGACCCCGGACCGACGGCGACCCCTAATGGCTGTTTATGCGGAGAGGTGCTGAGGGGAGTTAAATCACCCGGAGATTGCTCGCTGTTCCGCCGTACCTGTACCCCGGCCAACCCGGTGGGCCCCTGCATGGTCTCGGCGGAAGGCACCTGTGCCGCTTACTATCATTACGGTGAAGACGATGTCCGATAAGATTTTGCTGGCGCATGGCAGTGGCGGGAAGCTGACCCACGATGTCATTCGCAGCTTTCTTGCCGCGCTGTCAAATCCGGTTCTCAACCGGCTTGATGATTCGGCGGTAATCGAGCCTGGCGGCAGGCTGGCCTTCACCACGGACAGCTACGTTGTCCAGCCCATCTTTTTCCCCGGCGGCGACATCGGCAAGCTCGCCGTCTGCGGCACGATAAACGACCTGGCCATGGTGGGCGCCACGCCACATTATCTGAGCCTGGCGTTCATTATCGAAGAAGGTCTGCCGCTGAGCGACCTGGAAAGAGTGGTGGCTTCGATTAAAGAGACAACCGCGGCCGCCGACGTGGCCGTGGTCACCGGCGATACCAAGGTGGTCAACCGCGGCACCGCCGATAAACTTTTTATCAACACCGCTGGCATCGGCACGGTACCGTCGGGAGCGAACATCTCCGGCCATAACGCCCGGCCCGGGGATGTGCTGATATTAAACGGACCGATAGGCGACCACGGAATCGCTGTGCTCAGCCAGCGCGAGGGCATCAGCTTCGCCACGGACTTGAAGAGCGACTGCGCGCCGCTTAATGGACTGGTGGCGGAGATGCTGGCGGCAAGTCATAATATCCACTGCCTGCGCGACCCCACCCGCGGTGGCCTGGCCACCACGCTGAACGAAATCGCCGGGCAGTCGGGCGTAAGCATCCGCATATATGAAGAGAAAATACCGGTCCGGGAGGAAGTCTCCAGCGCCTGCGAAATGCTCGGGCTGGACCCGCTCTACGTCGCCAACGAGGGAAAGCTGGTGGCCGCGGTAGCCCCCGGTGAGGCTGATAGCATTATGGAACGGATGAAAAGGCATAAATACGGGCAGGACGCCGCGATTATCGGCGAGGTAAAGGAGGAAAACCCGGGACGGGTGGTCATGAAGACCAGGCTCGGGACCACGCGCATTATCGACATGCTGGTCGGCGAGCCGCTGCCCCGGATATGCTGATTATGCACGAGATGTCGGTAACCATGAGCCTTCTGGACCTGGTGCTGGGGGAGGCCGCCAAAGCCGGCGCCAGCAAAATAGTCGGGGTTAACGTCGTGCTCGGCCAGATGACCGGCATCATCGACCATTATGTCCAGGCGAACTTCGAGCTGCTCAGCCAGAACACGCCCGCCGAGGGCGCCGCGCTTACCTTCCGGAACATGCCGCGGCAGGCGCGCTGCCGCAACTGCGCTCATGTATTCCAGCCCTCTGACCTGGCATGGAGCTGCCCCAGATGCCAGTCACTGGAGATTGAAATCACCGGCGGCAATGAACTTTATGTCGAGAGCATTGAGGTGGAGTAATGGAAATCAAAGTACTGAAAGACATTCTGAGTGCCAACAGCCAGATTGCAGAGCAGAACCGAAAGCTGCTCGCCAGCAAGCGCATCATGACCATCAACCTTATGTCCTCACCGGGTTCCGGAAAAACAACCCTTATTTTGCGGACGGTCGAGGAACTTAAAAGCAAGGCCCGCATTGCCGTAATTGAGGGAGACGTCAGCTCCAGCATTGACGCCGAGAAATTAAATCGGGCCGGAATCGCCGCAATTCAGATAAATACCGGCGGTGCCTGCCACCTGGATGCGAGCATGGTGAATTCGGCATTGCCCAACCTTGACCTTGATGACATCGATATTCTCTTCATTGAAAACGTGGGCAACCTCATCTGCCCCGGCGGCTTTGACCTCGGCGAATCTCTCAGGGTGGTCATTCTCAGCACGCCCGAGGGCGATGATAAGCCGCACAAGTACCCCCTGCTCTTTACCCAGGCCAACGCGCTGGTGGTGAACAAGACCGACCTGCTGCCACATGTCAGGTTCGACCTGGAAGCTTTCACCCGCGTTTTCAAGGGCCTCAATCAGCAGGCAGCCCTTTTCGCCGTCTCCGGGCTTACCGGTGACGGTATCGAGGAGTGGGGCAAATGGGTGATGGCTAACCTAAATAAGCGGCGCACTCTGAACCCGGCAGAATAGACGGATGGAGCATAACCATGCCAGACCGAAAGATTGTAAACGTCGGCATCACCGGAGCCTCCGGTCACATCGGCACCACGCTGGCGGAAGGGCTCCCTGACCGCTACAGGCTTACCTTATTTTACAACCGGCGCGAGATAAAGGCTGACCTTGCCGGCAAGCATAAAACGGTACAGGCGGACTTTGCCAGAGCAGAGCAGGTACAGGGCATATTTGAGGGGCTTGATGCGGTGGTTCACCTCGCCGCCGACCCATCGACCGAGTCCAGATGGGAGAGCGTTCTCCACAATAACATCATCGCCACCTACAACGTGTTTGAGGAGGCGCAACGGGCCGGCGTTCTGAAAATCGTCTTCGCCAGCACCAATCACACCCAGCATGACTACGCTGGCAGAACTCCTCTGACCCTTGACCGGTTTTTTGTCCCGACCATGGGATTCGTGAAACTGAGCGACCCGCCGGCCCCTGATTCGTATTACGGCATCTCCAAGCTCTTCGGGGAAAACATGGGCTGGTACTACTCACGCAGATACGGCATTCAGTTCATCTCCCTGCGCATCGGGTCGACGTTCCCTCAGGATGACCCCTCAATCTGGAAAGGCACGGAAAGAGAGGACCATGCGCGGGCTTTATTCCTGAGCAAGAGGGACTGCGTGGAGGCATTTTCCCGAGCCCTCGCGGTCAATGCCGATTTTCTGCTGGCCTACGCCATCAGCAACAATGACCGCCGTTTCTTTGACCTGACCGAGACCAGGGAAAAGCTGGGCTTTTATCCCAGGGATAACGCCGAAGACTACTTCTAATGCAAACGGAAAAGCCGATAAAAAGAGTCGCCCCGCCATACCGGCAGGGCGACTACATTTTTCGCTCCGCTTCCCGATTTTTCGGCACGTGGAGGTTATTCTAGTCCTCCCACTCTCCTCCTCTGCCGATACGGGAGATGCAAAAGCCCAGACCACCAAGCAATATCAGCCAGATAACAATGGTGGACACGATAGCTCCGGTTAGCATTTTCTACTCACCCCCTCCAGCCGTTTTGGTCTTTATCAGTGACAGCAAAATGCTGAATATCAGGGTTACACCGAGTAAAATCCATATGATGTCCGAGCCACCAAGCGCTCCAACCTCGTAGCCGCTATACTGCTCTTTAAGGTCCTTCATGAAGCCACCGAAGACCATCACAAAAATAAGTCCGGCAGGAACTACTATTCTTATCAGCCAGTCCCACCAGGCACCGACTCTGATATCTGAAGTCTCGTTGGTATGCTCTCTAATCTTCCCGGGGCCGAATACCCAGCCGACGACGAGACAGGCCAGGGCACCGGTTATCAGCAGACCATAGAAGGATGCAGCGCGGTCAACCATATCCAGCCAGTACAGGCCGCCCTGGGTGGTGAATAGGATGCCGACCAGAAAGGCAACAATGGTGACAATCAGAGTAGCTTTTATCCGGCTCAGGCCGAACTTATCCATGAGCGGTACGGCAACGCCGCCATAGGCAAGGAAATAAGCCGAGGTTGTGCCCAGGAAGAACAGGCAGAGGAAGAAGAGCACGCCCACCAGAGCGTTGGCACCGGGCATCATGGAAACAGCTACCGGATAGGTGACAAACGCCAGACCCAGACCTGAAGCGCTGACCTCGCCAACGGGTATATTCAGGGCCTGCATGATAAAGCCAACGGTGCTGAAGACAGCAAAGCCGGCGAAGAAAGCAGTGGCTGCGTCAGAGAGTGAGGTAATGACAGCACTGTTGTTAACATCGGCTCTCTTGGCGATGAAGCTACCGTAGGCGAACATGCCTGCCATACCCAGAGATAGGGTAAAGGCGATCTGGCTAAAGGCGGCAAACCATACCTCCATATCGCCCAGAACCGCGAAGTCAGGAGCCAGGTAGTAATTCAGGCCGTCAATGGCACCGGGCAGGGTGACTCCCCTGATGAACAGTACGACCAGCAGCAGCCAGGGCAGGATTACTAAAAATATGGAAACCTTGCCTATTACCCGGGCGCCCCGGAACATAATCAAGAAAATGACCAGCCAGACAAATGCCAGCAGGCCAAGTATGAACCACACCGGAGGGCCGAGAACAGTTGGGCCATCTGAAAGTTGTAAAACGGTGCCGAAGAAGAAATCGCCGGCACCCTCAGCACCCGCCTGCCCCAGACCCCAGGCCACGGTAAGCGAACTGATGGCAAAACGCAGTGACCAGGCAATAACCACCGTGTAATAGGTCACAATCATGAAGGCAACCCAGACCGGCCACCAGCCCAGCCACTCCCACTTTTTCCCGATACCTTCGAATACTCCCGGCGCACCTTTCTGGAAATAACGGCCCATGCCAAATTCCATTATCATCCAGGGAATGCCCATAACGATGAGGCCGATGACATACGGAATCAGAAAGGTACCGCCACCATACTCGTAGGTCATATAAGGGAAGCGCCAGACATTACCCAGACCGATTGCCGAACCTATGGCAGCAAATATAAACGGTGCTCGACTGGTCCATCTTTCCCTAGTTACTTCAGCCAATTAAGTGACCTCCTTTCTCGAAGATAATCGTTGGGCAAAAGAACTTGAGAGCTGCAGCAGATAGGCACCTCCTTCCTCACGAGCAACCGTGATTTTATGCTACCGAAAGTGCGGAATTTGGGTATACATAAAATAGATCCTGTAGCTCAAGATTTTACACGGGAAAGGAGACATTGTCAATAGGGACGCCGGAAATATATTGACAATGAGGCCGAATTATTATTAAATAGTATATAGAAGCTCGTGGCTCCCGAATCTTAATTTGGAGGAGGTGATGCTGTGAGGCTTCATGGGCTCTTCGGGGTATGGCAGGTGGACGGGTGATGCCCTGCTTAGCCGCAGGGCGGACAGACCTCGAACCCGGCTCGAGTTAGTGATGTAGAGGTCAGTCTTAGAGAAGAGAGACCACATCCGGCGGTGGTAACCGGAAGTGAGTCGAGTTCGAGACGCAAAAGCAACCAACGGGGGCACTTTTTAGTGCCCCCAATTTTTTTACCAGATAAACAACCGGATAATTCCGTCCAATCTTGATACTTGACACTGTATCTCCACGAAACCTACAATTGATAATCGAGTCCGTCATGAGCAAAAACGCAAGAGTAGTGCCGGCCATTCTCACCGATGACCCTTCCGCCCTGGAGAAGATGGTACGTCAGGCAGAAAGCTTCACCGATTACGTTCAGGTTGATATTATGGATGGTCATTTTGTTCCCTCGCGGAGCGTTACCTGGGAACAGATTGCCGGCCTATCTATCAAGCTGAAATGGGAAGCCCACCTGATGGTTGCGCACCCTGAAAAGCACGGTGAGGGCTTCAAGAAAGCCGGTGCCAGCAAGATTGTATTCCACCACGAAGCCACGGCTTCCCCGCATGAGGTTATTTCTCAAATCAGAAACCTGGGACTAGATGTCGGACTGGCCATCAACCCCGAAACCCCCGTGTCCGCCACGGCGCCCTATATCAATGAAGTTGACAGCGTTCTTCTCCTTACCGTAACGCCGGGCTTTTACGGCAGCAAGTTCATCCCCGAGGTGATGGACAAGGTAGCGGAACTGCGAAGCATCCGGCCTGGAATTGAAATCGGCGTTGACGGCGGCATCAAGGAGAGCAATATCAGCGAAATCGCCAGCACCGGGGTCGATTATATCTGCGTGGGCAGTGCCGTTTTCTTGCAGCCGGACCCTGCGGAAAGCTACCGCCGCCTGCAGTCTCTGGTTCAGCCGAGCTGATAATCCGTCGGGTATCCGCTTCTTATTTCTCCGCTTAGCTTAAGCCAGATACCATTTTAACGAAAGCGGCCGTATCCCCGGAATCAAGATGAACCCTGACCACACGCCTTTTCAGCGACAGCAGGGTCTGAAGGTCGCCAAGTGCCTGTGCATCCGCCAGAGTATCAAACATATATGGCGCACCGGGAATAGGTATCTTATGCTGATGCGCCATGGTTACCTGAAGGAAAAGCCCCGTGTTGGGACCTCCCTTGTGCAGCTGCCCGGTGGAGTGCAGCAAACGCGGCCCGTAGCCGGCGGTGGTGGCGATATGGCTCTTCTCCATCGCCTTACGACGCAAGTCAGCACACGCCTTTTCCAGCTCCGGCATCTGCCCGGTGTAAGCCATAATCGCCAGATAATCGCCCTGCCTGGCTTCTGCAAGCAACCCATCAAGTGAGCCAGAGACTTCCAGTCCTGGCAGACGGCCGGTGTTCTGGAACCCCTGCAGGACCCGGCTGGTGGCATCCTTGGCCATCTGCACGTTGGGCTGGTCAAATGGATTTATGCCCAGTATAGCGCCGGCCACAGCGGTGGCAAACTCCCAGCGGAAAAATTCGGCGCCAATATCCTGCTTATCTTTGAGTTCCAGAGCGATAACTTCCTGCCCCGAAGACTTGATACGTTCTACGGCCCGGTCAATCTCATCGTTATCATCATCCTGGAGGCGCAGGTAAATGAAAAGGCGGTCATCCCCGTAGTGTTCGGGCGCGGTGAATGGCTCACCTACGACCGGAATAATCCCGGTACCCTCCTTACCCGTGCTCTCGGCAATCAGTTGTTCCAGCCATAGACCGAAGCTGCCGATAGAAGGCGAAGCAACCAGAGTCAGCTTATCCCTTCCCTCCCGGGCACAGGTGCCAATCAATGCGCCGAGCCAGGCCCCGGCATTCTCTTGAGGCGGTACATCGGCGGCACACTGACGCCTCATCTCGCCGGCACGCTCGAGGATAGACATTATGTCAATCCCTGCCAGCGCCGCCGGCAACAGCCCGAAGTATGACAGCACCGAGTAGCGTCCACCCACGTCCTCCGGATTCAGGAAGGCACGGCGGAACCCCGTTTCTTCGGCAAGTTTGGCCAGCGATGACCCGGCGTCGGTGATAGCGACAAAGTTCCCCCCGGCACGTTCTTTTCCCACCTGCTGCTCAACTAGCCCGCGGAAGTATCGGTAAAAGGTGCTCGTCTCAATGGTGCCGCCTGACTTTGATGAAACCAGAAATATGGTATGCGCCGGGTCGATAGCTTCCGTAACCGCTGCCACCCAGTCCGGCACGGTGGAGTCCAGCACCCTGAAATCCGGATAGCCCCGGGCACCACCCAGAGTATCGTGCAATACCCCCGCGCCCAGGCTGGCACCACCCATGCCAAGAAGCACGACATGTCTGTATCCGGCACTGCGTACTTCCCCGGCAAACGACTTTATTTCCGGCACCTTCTCCTTCATCGTTTCGGGAAGGGCCAGCCAGCCAAGTCGATTGGCTATCTCCTTTGGCTCCGGCTTCCATACCGTGTGGTCCTTCCGCCAGATGCGTGCCACCATATCTTTTCGTTTGAAATCATCGAGCGTTTCTTTAATACGCGGGAAATCCATTATCGCAAACTCCCTCTTAGCCACCTTTCTTCCTGAGCATGTTTCGCGATTCAATATCCAGCACTTTCTGCAGCCGTCGCTGGAAGCGCTCCTCACTCAAAAACCCGGCTTTCAGAAAAGCGTCGACCAGTTCCCTGGCCAGTGCTCCTCCCACTACCCTTGCGCCGAGGCAGAGAACATTCATATCGTCGTGCTCCACGCCCTGGTGCGCCGAATAGGTATCGTGACAGGGGCAGGCCCGCACCCCCGGCACTTTATTGGCCACGATGCAGGCGCCGATACCGCTGCCGCAGATGATGATGCCTCTCTCCGCTTTTCCTGAAGCTACCGCCTCAGCAACGGCCAGCGCATAATCAGGATAATCATCGGTCGGAATGAGCGTCTCGGCACCCAGGTCAAGCACTTCATACCCGTTTTCCCGCAGCCAGGGTGTTAGCTCGGCTTTAAGGGGAAAGCCGCCGTGGTCGGCACCTATAGCAACTCGCAGCGTCATCTCTCGCCTCCTCGCAGAAGATTCGCGGCTTCATCAGCCACGCGCTGGGCCGTCAGGCCCAGCTTTTCATAGATTACCTTGCCCGGGGCAGAAGACCCGAAATGAGAAATCCCGATAATAACCCCTTTATCGCCCACATAGCGTTCCCATCCCAGCGGGCTGCCGGCCTCGATGGATATCCGGGCCTTTATGTTCTTTGGCAATACTTTTTCACGGTATTCATCTGGCTGGACATCAAATAATTCCCAGGACGGCAGCGACACGATACGGGCCTGGATGCCCCTCGCCTGCAATAGCTCCCCGGCCTCCAGCGCGATATGCACTTCCGAGCCGGTGCCCATAATAATTACATCGGGCGTCGCCGCCGCGTCCCAGAGCACATAACCGCCCCGCTGCACACCGCTGGCCGGCGCCAGGTTATCGCGGTCAAGCACCGGAAGGTTCTGGCGGCTGAGCACCAGCGCCGTCGGGCCATCGCGCCGTTGCAGGGCTATCTTCCACGCCTCCACGGTCTCGGTGGCATCAGCGGGGCGGATGGTCACCAGGTTGGGAACCGACCTCAGTCCAATGAGCTGCTCTATGGGCTGGTGGGTCGGCCCATCCTCTCCCAGCCCGACCGAGTCATGGGAGAAAATATATATCACCCGGAGGCCCATCATCGCCGCCAGACGCACCGGCGGCCGCATATAGTCGTAGAAGACGAGAAACGTTCCCGTGTACGGTATAATGCCTCCGTGCCGCGCCATACCGCTGGCGATAGCACCCATGGCATGCTCCCTGACGCCAAAGTGCAGGTTTCGGGCACGGTAATCATCGGAGCTGTAATCACCGCCATCCTTCAGGCCCGTCTTGGTTGACGGGGCCAGGTCCGCCGAGCCGCCCACCAGAGAACAGATTCTGAGCGCCAGGGCATTCATTACCACCCCTGAGGCCGACCGGGTGGCGAGCGGCCTGGTCTCTTGCTTGAATAAATCATCCAGGCCACTATCCCAGCCTGCCGGCAGGTCGCCCCGCAGGTCTTCTTCCAGCCGACGTGCCTCACCAGGATACGCCTGACGGTATGCCGCCAGCTTTTGCTGCCATTCGTCCTGCTGCTTTCTGCCTCTCTTCTGCGCTTTCCTCAGGTGCTCCAGCGCCTCCGGGGGCACGGTGAAAGGCTCTCCGTAATTCCAGCCCAGCTGCTTCTTGGTCAGTTGCACCTCGTCCTCACCCAGCGGTTCACCGTGAGCCGAGGCTTTGCCCGCCTTGTTCGGGCTGCCATAGCCAATGATTGTCCGGCAGATAATCAGGCTGGGACGTTCCTTTTCTGCCCGGGCTTCTTTTATCGCGCTTTCCACACTGATAATGTCAAAGCCGTCGACCGGCCCGATAACCTGCCATCCATAGGCCTGAAACCGTTTGGCAATATCCTCGGTGAAGGTGATATCGGTCCTGCCTTCAATGGAAATGCCGTTGTCATCATAGAGGTAGATGAGCTTGCCCAGACGCAGGTTCCCGGCAATTGAAGCCGCTTCTGAAGAGACACCCTCCTCAAGGTCGCCATCAGAGACGATGGCATAGGTATAATGGCCGATAATTTCATGGCCCGGCTGGTTGTAATTCGCCGCCAGCCAGCGCTCGGCCACGGCCATACCCACGCCATTGGCGAACCCCTGCCCGAGCGGTCCGGTGGTCACCTCGAGGCCGGGAACAACCCTGTATTCGGGGTGGCCGGGCGTCCTGCTCCCCCACTGGCGGAACTGCTTGAGGTCGTCCAGCGACAGGTCATAGCCGGTCAGGTATAAAAGCGCATAGAGCATCGCCGATGCGTGTCCGCAGGAGAGAATGAATCGGTCACGGTCCGGCCACTCTGGAGCCTTCGGGTTATGCCTGAGAAACCGGTTCCATAACACATAGGCCATTGGCGCCACACCCAGGGGAGCTCCGGGATGGCCGGAATTGGCCTTCTGCACCGAATCAACGGCCAGAAACCGTATCGTGTTGATACAGAGTTCATCAAGCCTGGAATTGCTCATTCTATGCTATTCCAACTCTCCGGCTAAACGAATGCTGGTGGTTTTCTGCCATTCTACACTGACAGACACGGTTTTTCAATCGGGAAAAAGAGCCCTGCCCAACAGGGTTATGACATGTGGGTTACATCGAGTTTATTGAGATTGCGACTCTTCCTCGCCCCACTTCTGCATGATTTCTTTCAGGCGTTGCGCCAGCTTGGGGTTGTTACGCAGGCGGGCGATAAAGACGGGGCAGCCTTCAAGCAGAGAGTTCTGCGCCGCCGTGGCCATGCTGGATAATAGATTCTGCATGCCCAGGTCAGCGGGCTGAGAAACGTTTATCCCCGGCGCCGATTCCAGCTGCCGGCGTATGTCTTCGGCGGTGAAACGCATTGGCGCCACGCAGGACTTGTACCAGGGGCACTCTTTGCACTGGACTATCCCGTAGGCTTCATTCAGAACATCGTCCATTCTGGACCTCCGCTCTTCATTATATCAATTACGGCATGATTTTGACCAGTTTTGATTCAATCTCCCCCACGTTAAAAAAAGCGCCAATTTTCACATCGCGTATGACACCGTCAGCATCAACAAAAAACGTGGCCGGTATGCCTCGTATGTTATACGCAAGGGGGACATCATTACCCGGTGACAGCAATACCGGGAAAGTGTAGCCAGCGCTTTCCACAAATTCCTTCACCTCAGACGGGCCTTCCTGCAGGTTCACCGCCAGCAGCACCAGCCCCGTGCCAGCCCATTTCTCGTATACCCCCTGCAGTAATGGCATCTCTATACGGCACGGGCCACACCAGGTGGCCCAGAAATTGAGCAACACCGGTCTGCCGCGAAAGCTGCTGAGCGACACCTCCTGCCCATCCAGCCTGTTTAAGGTGAAGTCTGGCGCCAGCTTACCTATCTCCGGTCCGTGTTCTGAGGCTGAACCCGTACAGCCAGCCATCAGGACACCGGAGAAGGCCGCAGATACAACCAGCAAGACCGCAATTATATTCAATACCCTCTTCATAATCACCTCTTAAAATAAACTCACGCTGCGAGCGCGGAGAACCAGTGTATCTGATTGGTCAGGACCAGAACGCCGATAATAATCAGAAGCAGGCCGCTGGTCGCGTGTATTATCCTGGTATAACGCTGTATTTTTCTCAAGACCGGGGCAAACGAGTCGAAAGCCAGACCTATGACCAGGAAGGGAAGCCCCAGCCCCAGAGAATAAATCGCCAGAAGATACGCCCCGTACCAGGCGGTGGCCGTATTCAGGGCGAGCGCCAGAATGGCACCGAGTATCGGGCCCACGCAGGCGGTCCAGGCCAGGGAGAAAGAAGCCCCGATGAGAAAGGAGCGGAGATAGCCCGTGGTGTTTCCCAGCGAAGGGTTCAAGCGCCTTTCGTAATTGAGCCACGGCACTTTAAGAGCCGCCAGCAGAAAAATGCCAAACGCTATTAAGAAGCCGCCGGAAATTTTGTTAAGCAGAGAGAGGGCCGGGTTGATGGCAAATCCGGTCAGCCCGGCAATGGCCCCCATGGTGGTGAAAACCAGCGAAAAGCCCAGGACAAAGCTGAGGGAGTGGAGAAACGTCGGCAGGCGCATGCCGGTTTTTCCCGCATTGAAAAGCTCCGGCCCGACCAGGCTGGCCAGATAGACCGGCACCAGCGGTAACACACAGGGCGACAAAAAGGATAAAAGCCCAGCAGTAAAGGCAACGGCAATCGGTACGTTCTCCATGATTAAAATTTTACACTGGTCGCCGGCATATGTCTAACGGAATTCATCTTATTCTCAAGGCTCGTGGACAAGCGGCCATTTCAGTTCTATAATTTTAGGGAGAACCCTGTTTCACAACAGTAATAAAGGGAGAGAGAAATCAAGCCGCTCAGTTTTTCGAAAATCAATCTGTATCAAACGTGCCCTCTCTGCTACCGGCTGCAATATATCGATGGCCTGAGGTCAAAAGACAAGTGGTATTTCAGCTTCGGCTCAACCATGCATCTGTGCGCCGAGCACTTCTTCCGCGTGCGCGTTCCGCCGCCACCCGCCCTTGAAGCGCTGCTCCAGTTCTATGAGGAGAACTGGCTCTCTGAAGGCTACGAGTCCGCCGAAGAAGAGGAGAACTATAAAGCCTATGGCAGAGAGATGCTGACCACGTTCTGGGAAATCCACAGCCGCCATTTCCAGATGCCGCTGGCCGTGGAGAAGCTGTTCTACATCGACATCGGCGGCGTGAAGCTGAGGGGATACATCGACCGTGTGGACAAGCTGGAAAGCGGCGGCTTATCCATCGTTGACTACAAAACAAGCCGGGAGCTGTTCACCATTGACGACCTGGAGAAAGACCTCCAGTTGACCCTTTACCAGCTCGCCGCCGAGCAGCTCTGGCAGCTTCCGGTGGAAAAGCTGACCCTTTACCACATGAGGTCGAACACGCCCGTGAGCTGTTCCGGTCGCGGGCCCGCACAGCTCAACGATGCCAAGCAACTGGTCCTCGACGTCGCTGATAAAGTAAACCGCCAGATTTTCCCGGCCAGAGAGAATGAGTTCTGCCCCTGCGATTTCCCGGAATACTGCCCGTACTACCGCCATCTGTACAGTGGAGAAACGGCCGAAACAGCCGTCGCCGGAGCCGGGCCTACGGCTATCGGAGGCGATGCTGTAGAGCGGTACGCATCGCTTCAGGCGCAAATCAAGGCGCTCCAGAAGGAACTGGAGACGCTGCGGCAGGAAATAATCGCTTACTGCCAGGCGGAGGAGGTGAGCCGCCTCTACGGACCGGAGAGCGAAATCACCTACCAGCCCGTGGATATCGCCGGTTTCAACGAAGAGGAGGTCAGGGCCTTCCTTGAGACAGAGGGCCTATGGGAAAGGGTGACCGGCCTTGACCAGTCAAAGCTGAAGCAGCTGCTCGATGATGAGGCCGTAGCCAAAGATATAAAAGACCGCATTCAATCTCTAAGGCAGATAATCTCCACCCAGCAGCGGCTGCTGGTGAAGAAACGCCAGAACGAAGACAAAGAGACCTGAGCGTTATTCAACTCTGGACCAGAGAAGCCATTCTATTCTTCGGGTAAAACCGTTTAGGCGAACTGCTTCTCCACCGCGGCGACCGCTTTATCAAGGGCGCTGACAATCATGCCGAGCTCATCATTGCTCATGGTCAGCGAGACCATCATCCAGAGGATATCGCCGTACCAGGTTGAGCAGTTGAAAAGCACCCCGTTCTCACGGCCTACCCTGCCGATAACGCCGGCCACGGCAGCGCGGTCGGGGAACAGCTCCTTGGTGGCCCTATCTTTAACCAGCTCAACCGCAATCAGGCCGGCGTTGGCGCGGACATCACCCACGATGGCCGACTTCTTCTGGATGGCACCGAGTTCCCTGGCCATGATGTCGCCGATTTCCCTGGCCCGGGCCAGCAGGTTGTGCTCCTCCACGTACTCGATGCCGGCCAGTCCCGCGGCGGCCAGGTAACCGGTACCGCCGAAGGTGTAGCCATGCTGAAGTGTGTTTTTACCGGTGAAGACCTCGGCAATCTCGCTCTTCACGTGCGTGCCCGCCAGCGGACCGCATCCCCATGCCAGGTTCTTGCCTAGCGCCAGCATATCGGGCACAATGCCGTGCTTCTCGCACTCAAACCAGAAGCCGCTGCGGGCGAACCCGGTGATTACCTCATCGCAGATGAGCAGAATCTCATACTGGTCACATATCTCTCGAACACGCTTCATATATCCCGGAGGCGGCGGAATGACCCCTAGCCCGGTATTGGTTGACTCGGTAACGAAGCAGGCTACTGTCGACGGGTCTTCAAACTCGATAACCTTGCGCAGCTCCTCGGCGCACAGCAGGTCGCACTCCGGATAGGTCAGGTTATACGGGCAGCGATAGCAGTTCGGGGCATGGATGGCAACGAAACCGGCCATGAGCGGCTCAAACGGGACCCGCCGGAAGATATGGCCGCTGGCACTGGAAGTGCTCAGGCTCATGCCATGGTAGTCGCCAGGGTAGCGGTGGATGACCTTGTACTTCGTACCCCTGCCCATCATCTTCCAGTAGTGACGGGCAATCTTGAGCGCGGTCTCGTTGGCATCGCTGCCATTGCTGCTGTAGATGGTATATTTCAAGCTGCCGGGCGATATCTGGGCCAGCTTCTCCGAAAGCCAGACCACCGGCTCCGTGGGGGCAAACAGATTGGGGGTGGTAACGACTATCTTCTCCATCTGCTGCCTCATCGCCGCCATGAGCGCCGGATGATTGAAGCCGAGGGAAGCCGCTGCACCGCAGGAGTTCGTCTCCAGCAGACGGTTGCCGAAACTGTCGATGACATAATTCCCCTCCCCGGCACGGATAAGGGATAAAGGGAGGTCGAAAAAGGTGGAGTCCCTGCCGAAAGCTGGCCATATGTATTCCTTGGCCGTGGCGACCAGCTTGTCCACACCGACCTGCGCCCGGTTTACCGTCGACCCTTTCACTCCATCTGCCTCCTTTCTGACCTGAGCATTTCTTACTGTTGACCTAATTTATCAAGTTTAATATAAAGCGGTTCTGATTTACAAACATGCCACCGGGTATTTATCCGTTACTTGTTGAGTTTTACAATGAGCACTTTGTACATGTCCGGAATGGCGCGCATCTGCTGGTAGCACTCTTCAGTCATCGGGTCGTCCAGGCAGAACACCATCATCGCGCCGCCGCCGCGGTGCACTCCACGGCTGACCTGCATCTGGCTGATATTGATATCGGCATTGCCGATAATGGTACCCACCACTCCAATCATTCCAGGACGGTCTTTGTGTTCGGTGAATACCATGTAGCTGCCCGTTGGCTCTATCTCCAGCCAGTAGTCGTCAATCCGCGTCAGGTGAGTGCGCCCGCGAAGTGATGACCCGGCCACAAGCGTCTTTCCCGCTTTGGTGTTGACCTCCACCGTCAGCATATTGGCGTAATTCTCGCAGGTAGCCTCTTTCTGCTCGGTGACGCTTAAGCCGCGGCCCTCAGCGATGATATCGGCATTGACCGTATTCACCCGCTCTTCGGTAAGACCTTCCAGCAGGCCGGCCAGCACCGCCACCTTTATCGGGTTGGTATCTTCCCGGGCGATATCGCCCTGGTAGCGAATGGTCAGCGAGTTGGGATGCCCCTCCAGCAACTGCACGGCAATTCTGCCTATGGTCGTCCCGACCGGCATATAAGGCCCGAGTATGGCCATGGCTTCTGCCGGAATCATCGGTGCGTTGACCGGCGACTTGGGCGGATACCCTTGAAGAACGGCGACCACCTGTTCCGCGATGTCAATGCTGGCGCTGGCCTCTGCCTCCAGCGTTGACGCCGCCAGATGCGGAGTGGCGATTACCTTATCGCTCTGGAGCAGTATATTGTCCTGCGCCGGCTCCTTGCTGAAGACATCGACCGCGGCCCCGGCCAGTCTCCCTTGATTTAACGCCTCATAGAGTGCCGTTTCATCCACCACGCCACCCCGTGCGCAGTTGACCAGCATTGCCTCAGGTTTGACCAGCTTGAGCTCGCTGCTCCCGATTAAACCCCTGGTGCTGGTGTTGAGCGGCACATGCACGGTGATGAAATCGGCCGTTTTCAGCAGCGTTTCCATCTTCACAAGCTGCACACCCAGTCTTTCCGCCCGGCTCTCCGAGACCATCGGGTCATAGGCGATGACCTCCATGCGCAGCCCCTTGGCCATCTCAGCCACCTCGGTTCCCACGCGTCCCAGACCGATGATGCCCAGCACTTTGTTGCGAATCTCAGCTCCCTTGAACTCGTGACTCCATACCCCGGCATGGAGAAGGCCATGTGCCTGAGGGATGCGGCGTGCCAGGGCCAGCAGCATGGCAATGGTATGCTCGGCGGTGGAGACAATGTTGCCCTCCGGCGAATTGACCACCACGATGCCGCGGCGGGTGGCCGCGTCCACATCGATGTTATCCACCCCCACCCCCGCCCGGCCGATGATCTGCAGCTTCCCCGCAGCCTCGATAATATCGGCGGTAACCTTCGTCTGGCTGCGCACCACCAGGGCATCATAATCTCCGATTATCGACCGCAATTCGGCCGGCTTGATACCCTTTTTAACATCAACCCCGGCGTGCTGCCGCAGCATATCAATACCTTTTGCCGCTATCGGGTCGGCAACGAGAATCCTCATAAAACGCCTCTTTCCTGCTATCCAAACGGAATGTCATTCCGTCCGTCAACATAATGCTACACAAATCGAATCTTTATGTCAAAAACGCCAGCTTTCCACTGTCATCCGGACAGGTCTTGACAGTGCCTATAAGATATGCTAGTCTGCATCACGTAAAGGCAGGAGATACCCGCAGGGGAGCCGAAGGGGAAAGTGGCCGCGGGACAGACCCCAATGCCATGAAACTCTCAGGCAAAAGGACTGCCATAAAGAACACCTCTGGAGAGACCCTGGTTCCGGGGCCACCGAAGGGGCAACCCGTGATAAGCGGGCTATCTCTCAGGTAAAAGGACAGGGGGGCTGGTCTATTTATAATAATGTAGATTAGTCCCTTTTTGTTTGGGGGCGAACTGAATGAATCGGAGACGGAGAAGGAGATGGACCCAGAAGGGTACCGGTATACGCAGGAGCACGAGTGGCTCTGCCCCGAACCTCAGGGCAAGGCGAGAATCGGGATAACTGATTACGCCCAGTCCCAGCTTGGCGACGTAGTTTTCGTGGATTTGCCCGAACCCGGTGCCCGGGTGAAGCAGTTTGAGAAGATGGGGGAGATCGAAACGGTAAAGGCGGTATCAGACCTTCTCTCCCCGGCCAGCGGAAAAGTGCTGGAAAGAAATCAGGCTGTGCTTGATGACCCGGCAATCGTGAATAGAGACCCTTACGGGGACGGCTGGCTGATAAGGATTGACTTGAGTCAGCCGGCAGAGCTGGAGGCACTGTTGAGCAGTGCCCAGTACCGGGAGTTCGTCGCCGGGCTGTCGCCGGAAGCGTCAGAATAGACGGGAGGTTCCGCGATTCAATGCCTTCACCATATATTCCAAATACTGACCATGACCGCGCCGCCATGCTGCGTGATATCGGCGCTGGCTCCATTGCCGAGCTTTTTCAGGATGTTCCCGCGCATTTTCGCGATGTCCCGTTTGACCTGCCGCCACCCCTCACCGAGCTGGAGCTCAAGGAGGAATTACGCAATCTCTCGCGCCGGAATGCCAGCCTGGATGAATACGCCTGTTTTCTTGGGGCAGGCCGCTATCGCCACTTTGTCCCCGGCGTTGTCGGCCACATCACCGGGCGCAGCGAGTTCTACACTGCCTACACTCCCTATCAGGCCGAAGCCAGCCAGGGAATCCTGCAGTCTATATATGAGTACCAGTCGCTGGTCTGCCAGCTTGCCGGGATGGAAATCAGCAACGCCGGCCTGTACGATGGCAGCTCGGCGGCCGCCGAGGCGGCCCTCATGGCCTGCCGCATCGCCGGTAAAAAAGAGGTGGCCGTGCTGTCCACGGTAAATCCCGGATACCGTGAAGTCATCGGCACTTATGGCAGCGGTCAGAATATAGCCATAAAAGAGCTGAGACCGGATTTTAAGGAATTTTCCAGCGATTACGCCTGTCTGGTCGTGCAGCAGCCCAATTTCTTCGGTTACTTCGAAGAGTTAAAGCGTTATGCCGAGATTGCGCACGGTGCCGGGGCGCTGCTGGTTGTTATCTTCGACCCGATTTCCCTCGGCCTTTTTACACCGCCGGGGAGCTGCGGCGCGGATATTGCCGTCGCCGAGGGGCAGCCGCTGGGCAACCCGTTACACTTCGGCGGGCCCGGTCTGGGCATCTTCACCTGCCGCCGGGAGCACCTGCGGCAGATGCCGGGCCGGGTCGTTGGCCGTACCACCGATATTGAAGGGCAAGCCGGCTACGTGCTCACCATGGCCACCCGCGAGCAGCACATACGGAGGGAGCGGGCGACCTCCAATATCTGCACCAACGAAGCGCTGGTGGCGCTAGCCGCCACGGTGTATCTGGCGGCCATGGGGAAAAGCGGGCTGCGCCGGGTGGCCGAGCTATGCTATCACAAGGCCCACTATGCCGCTGAAGCTATAAATAAACTCAAGGGCTATTCGCTGGCTTTCAAGCAACCTTTTTTCAAGGAATTTGTCATTCAGTGCCCCTTGCCGCCGGAAAAGATAAACCGGATGCTGCAAAAAGAAAAAATCATCGGCGGCCTTGACGTGAGCCACCGGGTAGATAACGGCATGCTGCTCTGCGTCACCGAGATGAATTCGAGACCGGAGATAGACCGGCTTGTCTCCGTCCTGGGAGCGCTATGAAAAAGCATAAGCACTATTTGCTGCCGGATATAAGCAAACCGGGGAAAACAGGCTGCCGG
>DAOUDY010000136.1:0-2460 GCA_034430755.1 Dehalococcoidales bacterium | reverse complement strand
CTGGCCAGTGCCGCACCGCCGAATGGCAGCTCCTTGCCCTCAGCATCGAGGAGCCGGGCACCGAGCGCCTGCGCCATGCCGGCGCCACCGTCGTTGGTGGCGCTGCCCCCGATGCCGATAATCAGCTTTCGGCAGCCGTGGTCAAGCGCGGCGCGAACGAGTTCGCCGGTGCCGTAGGTGGTGGTGACAAACGGGTTGCGCTTCTCCGGGGGCACGAGCGGCAGACCGGAGGCGGAGGCCATCTCAATCACGGCGGTGGTCTTATCGCTCAGGATTCCCCAGTGGGCGTTCACCCGTTCCTGCAGCGGCCCGGTGACCTCGGTGTTCATCATCTCGCCGCCGGTGGCATCCACCAGCGCCTGCACCGTGCCCTCACCGCCGTCGGCCATTGGCTTCAGCACCGTCTCCGCATCCGGCACGATGCGCTTTACCCCCTCCTCAATGGCCCGGGCCACCTCCAGAGCAGTCAGGTTTCCTTTAAATCCTTGCGGGGCAATGACTATCTTCATGGCATCGCTCCATCAGAGAAATGCTTGCTGTGCTCAATCGTTGCCTCTGGCATTCCGGTACGCCTCATCGAGCAGCTCCACGATTTCGAGTACAGATACCGGCAGCTTCTGCTGGCTTACGCCGCAGGAAAGCTGCATGATGCAGGCGGGACAACTCGAAACTAAAGTATCGGCGCCGGTCCTGGCCACGTTACCCATCTTTCGTTCCAGCACTTTCTGGGACAGGTCATAGTTCTTGAATGCGTAGCTCCCGGCAGCGCCGCAGCACATATCTGACTCCGCCATCTCCACAAACTCCACGCCCGGTATGCTCTTCAGTATGGTGCGGGGCTGGTCCTTAATTTTCTGGTAGTGGGAGAGATGGCAGGGGTCATGGAAGGTGACCTTTCTTTTGAGCTCGCCCATCTCGGTGTTCAGGCCGATTTGAACCAGATACTCGCTGATGTCCCTGATTTTGTCGGCGAACTCTCTGGCCTTCTCCGCCCATTCCGGGTCATCGGCCAGCAGCTTGACATAGTCTTTCAGGAAAGAGCTGCAGCTGGCACAGGGCGTGACGATGGCATCTATCTTGAGCTTGCTTGCAATCTCAATGTTCTTCCTTGCCATGTCCCGGGCTGACACTATATCACCATAGCCGGCGGCGGGAAGGCCGCAGCAGACGAAGTCCGGTACAGTGACCTCTGTCTGGTTCTTGTTGAGCACATGAATGGTCGCCGCCGCGGTTTCCGGAGCGAAATTGGGTGCGTAACAGCCAACGAAATAAGCCGCGCGGTGCTTTGGCTTATCGATTTTTTTCACCATACGCTTCACCGCATCCATTCCTTCGCTGGCGGGCACTCTCGGCACCATCGCTTCCGCTTTCCCGGCATCACCGATAAGTCTGGTCAGTCCGGTCTTCCTCGCCAGGGTGCGAAGGCCGGTGACATCAGCCAGCCTGAGGAGCCGGGAGGCTTTATACAAGAGATTGGAGTCGGGCAGCAGTTTCTTGAAGAGCAGGCGCTGTAGCCATGGCTGTCCTTTCTGCCTGAGCAGCTCCTGCCTGGCCCTGAAGATGAGTTCTCCCGTTGGCACGCCCGGCGGGCAGTGCTCCATGCAGCCGTTGCAGGTAAGACAGTTGAATATCGGGTCGTTCAGAGCATCAAGGCCAAGCCTCTTGTCAAGCAGGGCGCTGCGGAGCAGCGCCACCCGTCCCCGGGCACTGGTCCATTCTATTCCGGTTACTCTGTAGACAGGGCAGCCGGGCAGACAGAGCCCGCATTTATTGCACAGCTGTAATGTTTGCTCTAGTTCCTCAGCCATGGTCGGCATAGTCAGTGTAACCCTCCTACCAGTCGGCCTGGATTCAGAATGTTATTCGGGTCGAACTCAGTTTTCAGTCGTCTCATCAATGGATAATCATTTCGCGGCGGCAGGATATCGGCCCCTTTTCTGACCGAAAGCGGCGCCGATTCTATTAAGAAGAATCCGTTCAGGCTGGCTGCCGCCCGTTTCAGTTCGTCTGTGATGCGCACCAGTCTCTCATGTTCTTCGGCGAGATAAGTATAGAGGATTCCGCTGCCGCAATGGGCCGTCACGCCGATTTCCACGCCCTGGCTGGCGCCGGTTTTCTTCGCTTCTTTATACATATCTCCCAGCTTGCTGATGGGCACTGAGGCCTTGCCCTGAAGGGCTGATGGGCTGGCACCAAGCATTGCCTCGTGGACGCCGCGGTAGGCATTCCAGGCACGGGATGCTTTTTCATCAGCCAGCGCAAACGTCGACTTTGCCCTGTTTGCCCCGGCGAGAGAGGTTATATCTTTACCGTGGCGCTCGACGCCATCATTCGTTCCTTCCGAGTTGACAATCAGAAGCACCTCACCCTCATTGAGGCTGGAGCCGATGGCTTCTGCTATTTTGCGCCCGGCAATCCAGTCAGCAAGCTCAATGGCGCTGGGCGTTAACGGTGAATTCA
>DAOUDY010000135.1:0-20410 GCA_034430755.1 Dehalococcoidales bacterium | reverse complement strand
AAATTACTCATGCTCATCATCTTTATCGTAGTAATCCTCGCCTCGCTGCAACCAGCAGTGGCCGAGCAGCTTGGCGCCGTAAATTATCGCCAGGCAGCCGAGAAACCCGAATAAAGAAAAGAAACCGGGTATGTGTGACCACGGGAACTCGACATGCACGTGGCCGCTTACTACCAGAACGTCAAGTATGATAAAGATGATTAAAGTGGCAATAGCCATAATCAGCCGCTTTCGCTTCACAGGCCACCTCCACCAAGGACGCTCTGCGCGACGTTTGATGCTAACTGGAAGAAATAAGGGACCCGGTCCGGGAAAAGCCCCAGCAGGAGCGATAGTATCGCGGTTATCGCCAGCGGCACAATCATAAGTGGCGACGCCTCCCCGAATTTGGTGAACTTATCCGACGGCGCAAAAAAGGCGCGGACCACGATGCTTAGCAAATAGCCGGCATTGAGCAGCCCGCTGAGCAGGAAGGTAATGACGAAAACCATCTGCCCGACGTCATACGAACCCTGCACCAGGTACCATTTGCTGATGAAACCGTTTACCGGCGGGATACCTGCCAGCCCTATTGACGCGATGGCAAATGCCGCCATGGTGACCGGCATCTGCCGGCCGATGCCGTTGAGCTGGCTGACGCTGTCGCAGTGGGTCCTGACGTGGATGGCCCCGGCACAGAAAAAGAGCGTTATCTTCATCATGGCATGGTTGACGATGTGGAGCAGGGCGCCAATCCAGGCGCTCGGTGAAAAAAGAGCCAGACCGAGGACGATATAGGATAAATGCCCCACGGTGGAGTAGGCCAGGCGTGCCTTGAGGTTGTCCTGGCGCAGGGCGATGAGTGAGGCCACCAGTATCGTGGCTGCGGTGAGCGCGGCCAGAAAGCCTGCAGCACCGCTCTCGTGCAACACTGACGGCCCGATGATGAAGCCGATTGCCCGGGCAAAGCCGAAGACGCCGGCCTTGACCACGGCCACGGCGTGGAGCAGCGCGCTCACCGGCGTCGGCGCTACCATCGCTGTGGGCAGCCAGCTGTGCATGGGCATGATGGCCGATTTCACCCCGAAGCTGAGCAGGAAAAGCGTGAAGAGCATGATGACGCTGCTTTTGGCTACCTGTGCCGGGAGGATGCCGCCGGCCTGGAAATCGACCGTGCCGCTCAACTGATAGGTAAAGGCCAGGGCGAAGAGGAGGAAAACGCCGCCGGTGAGCAGGTAGACGAGGTATTTACGACCACCAAAAATCGCCTCCGGTGTCTCTCTATGGAGAACGAGTGGATAGGTGGCAATGGTCAGAATCTCATAGAAAATGACCAGAGTTAAAAGATTGGCGGCAAAGGCGATGCCCATGGTCGCCGAGAGGCAGATGGCAAAGCTGGCGAAATAGCGTGTCTGCTTGTGTTCCGGGATGCCCCGTACGTAGCCTATGGAGAAAAAAGAGGTCAGTACCCAGAGGAATGAGGCCGAGAGGCCGAAGATAATGCCCAGATAGTCAACTCTGAGCGCCAGCGATATGCCAGGGGAAATGGCGAAAAGGGTTATCGCCGGGCTTTTCCCCTGGAGAACAAGGGGAAGCATCGATGCCACCAGGGCGAATTTCGCCAGTGCCGCCAGAATAGTCCAGGATTCACGGACGTTCGGCCGCTGGCCGGGAATGACGATGAAAATAACCGCGACCAGCGAGACCAGTACCGCAAGCAGCGGTTTCAGCGAATAGACCGTTTCCATCAATTTAAGCCGTTCAACTCGCTTTCTTCCCTATGGTAATAACGCCACCACCGGTTGCAGTACGTACGAGACGATGAGCGCGTTAATCAGTCCCAGAACAATGATGCCTGTGGCCAGAATGAGAATCGGTGACAGAATTCGGGCTGGAGGCTCTTTGGCCTGCTCCACCGCCGGGTCACCACTGGAAGGCGTGGCGAAGAGCTTCTCAATCACGCGGAAGAAGTAGACCGCGGTCAGCAGGCTGCTTGCCAGAATCACGGCCACAAAGGCCCAGTTATTGGCCTCTATACCGCCCAGCACCAGATACCATTTGCTGAAGAAGCCGGCGGTGGGCGGGACACCCACCATGGATAAAGCGGCTACGGTAAAAGCGCTCATCATCAAGGGCATCTTGCGTCCCAGTCCGGCGAACTGCGGTATGGCATGCAGTCCGGTCTGGTGCCGTATGCCGCCGGCCACCAGAAAGAGGCAGCTCTTCATAAAAGCGTGATTTAAAATGTGCAGCAGGCCGCCAATCAATCCCAGCGGGTTGGCCAGCCCGATGCCGAGGCCAATGTAAGACACCTGGGCCACGGTGCTGTAGGCGAGCATGCGCTTGAAGTCTTTCTGGGCAATCGCCATCACCGAGCCGAAGATGATGCCCGCCGCTGCCACCCAGCCAATGACCGTGGTCACCGGCAGGACATCAATGAAGTACTGGGGCTGGAATACGGTGAGCATAAAGCGCACGATGACGTAGGCGGCGACCTCCACCTGTATGGCCGCCAGGATTGCCGCCACGACGGGAGGCGCATAGCTGTGGGCGTCGGGGAGCCAGACATGCAGCGGGAACAACGCCAGCTTGATTCCCATGCCGACCACAATCAGCGCCACAGCCGCCATGATGGTGGGCGAACCGTAAAGCGGTGGCAGAAGACGGGCCGCATCAGCCATGTTCAGCGTGCCGGTGGAGAAGTAGATGAAGCCGACGCCCAGCAGGTAGAAGCTGCCCGCGATTGTCCCCAGAATCAGGTAGCGGAAGCTAGCCACCACCGCTTTATCCCCGCCTAACGTTATCAGCGCGTAGCTGGCCAGAGAGTATATCTCCAGAAAGACGAAAAGGTTGAAAAGGTCGCCGGTAACCACCACGCCCGACAGGCCGGCGATGAGCAGGAGAAGCAGCCCGTAAGCAGGAATGCCCCGGCGGGGGGTATGATACAGTCCTGCCTCCGGCGGATAGATGACGGCAATAAGGCCAATAAACGTTATGATGACGACCATGAATGCCGAGAGGTGGTCGAGAACGTATTCGATGCCGAAGGGGGGCGGCCACCCACCAAGGAAATAGCGCAGCTCACCGTCGGCAAGGACGCGGCAGAGTCCGGCAACGGCGGCTGCCAGGGCCAGTGCCACGCCGGTTACCGCCGCCGCATATGACCATTTTAGCTTCCAGATACCAACCAGCGCAGATATGAAACAGAACAGTAATAATGGTGCCAGAATGAGAACCGATAAGCTTGACATTTACTCCGAAATCTCTTTCATGTTAGCCATAATCGCTCTGTCATCCAGTGTCTTGTAAGCACGGTAAATCACGAGAAGAAAAGCCAGCGCCACCCCGGTCAGGGAAATCCCCACCACGATTCCCGTCAGTATCAGCACGTGTGGCAGAGGGTTAATGTACTGCGCTGCTTCCATCCCGATTATTTCATCAATGACCGGCACCGAACCGCCAGCTTTGGCGGCACCCTCAATGAAGAAAAGAAAGATGGCGGTCTGGAAGATATTCATCCCGATTAGTTTCTTCAGCAGGTTGCGCTTGCCGAGCATCCCGTAGAGGCCGATGGCCAGCAGGACAATGATGAGAACATATACGTATCGGGACATGAATATATCTAAAACTACCATCTTTCTCCAACCAGGTTATCGAAAATCAACACCAGCGTGCCGAAGACCCCCAGGCCAATGCCTATTTCCACGATAAGGATGCCGAGTGCTCTCCGTTCCGCCTCGTGAACCCAGAAAAGGGGCAGGCTTCCGTAGTCCAGGAATGACGCACCATAGGCCATGGGGATTATCCCGGCAAGACCGTAAATCAGCAAACCGCTGGCACCCAGTGCCAGTGCCAGTTTTGGAGAGAACTTCCGGTAGGAAATTTTGGTACCCAGATACAATCTCTGAAGTATGACGCTCACCGCCAGCAGAACCCCTCCCTGGAACCCTCCGCCTGGCCCATAGTGCCCGTGGAAGATGACGTAGAGAGCAAATAATTGAATAAATGGGATAAGCAGGCTACATATGGTCTGAATTATTATGCTTTGATAATGTTGTTTTATCATTTCATTTTCTCTTCATCAAAATCAGGACACAGGCCAGTCCGGCGGTGAAAATCACAACGGTTTCGCCCAGAGTGTCATAGCCGCGATAGTCGGCCAGCACGGAGGTAACGATATTCGGGGTATGGGTGTCCTTTATGGTGTCTTCAATATAGGTCGGGGAGACATGGGTGCTGGCCGGTGCCTGGGGGTCGGCATGGTCAGGCAAGCCGACTGTGGCATAAAGCATCAATGCGGCAAAGAGAAGCATAATGAGGATGTTAAGCCACTTCAATCTTCCGACCTCCGCCTGGTAAGAAATAGCGCCACGATGAAGAGCACCCCGCTTATCCCCGCCCCCAGTGTCGCTTCAACGAAGGCGACGTCAATCGCCCCCATCTGACTGAAGAGCAGCGCCACAAAGAAACTGTAGGCAGCGAGCGCCGCCACCGCCGCCAGAAGGTCATGCACCGATAGCGCCACGAGCGCGGTTATTATCAGTATCACCAGCAACCAGAAATCTATCTGCCATATCATGGCTGTTTTATCCCTTTTACTTTTTGTTCCGCCTTTTGTCGTGTCCAGGGCTGAAGGCCGGTGCGCAGGGCGGCCCGGGCAATGGCGTGCGTGGCCGTGGGATTGGCAATCAGGACAAAGAATAAGATGAACAGTATCTTCACCGTGCTCAGTTCCAGCCCGTTGTAGACGGCGAGGCCGCTCAGCACCAGTATCGAGCCCAGCGTCTCTGACTTGCCCACGGCATGGGTTCTGGCGTAAAAATCAGGAAAGCGAAGCAGTCCCAGGGCGCTTACCGTGAGAAAGAAAACGCCGGCCACCATCAGAACTATGGCTATGACCATTCCGGCCATCAGAGCCTCTCCCCTCCCCGGTCAAAGTACTTGCCCAGCACAATGACGATGACAAAGTTGAGCAGCGCGTAGGCGATGGCGATATCGATAAACATTTCGATGCGCTGGAAAAGAAAGCCGATTAAGACCAGTATGATAAAGCCATTGGTACCCACCAGTCCGGCGGCGATGATGCGGTCGAATATGGTTTTCCCCACCGCCACCCGGTACAGCGAGATGGCGGTGAGCACGGCGATAAACACGGTGATACCCAGAAGGAAAGAGTTCATTGTTCAAGCTCCTCAAGAGAGTGAACCCAGCGTGTTTCTGGTTTTGGCTCTTCTTCTTCCAGGTACACATGGGCGACCCTGTTCTGCATAGTTCCCTCAACGAGGCTTGAAGCCAGGGGTGGCTTCAAGTTATGGATAATGTAGTTGCCCTCCTCCAGACTGGCGGTGATGGTTCCGGGCGTCAGGGTGATGGAGTTGGCCAGCGTTACCTGAGCTATCCCCTTGCGCATCTTGGTGCGAAAGAGAAGCAGGCCGGGCTCAATCGGCATTCTGGGATGGAGCACAAGATAGGCGACCTGCACGTTTGCCAGTATGATTTGAAGCAGCAGCCAGGGAAGGTAAAGGAGGAAACGCCATATCTGCAGCAGGACCTGCCTGGCTTTTATCCCCGGCAGCTCGTTGCGCTGCAGGGCAAAATAGAAAAGGTCATTGGTGAGGAAGGTTACCAGGGCGGCAGAAATGGCGCCGATGATGATGTATTTGGCCTGGTACCGGCCGGAAAGTAAAAGCCAGAAGGCAAACAGGACGACGAATTGCAGGATAATACTGAATAAACGATTCTGGCCACGGACTGTGATTCTGGGTATGTCTAAATAGTCCTCTATTGTCTCCGACGCTTCTAGATTAGTAACATGGCCGTGATTCCACTCTTTAGAAGACATTGATTTTCCTGCCATAAGCTTAAACCATGAAAATAAATTCGGGCTTCCGCTGTTTTGCCTATAATTGTTGATGATAATACTTATCAGGCACTTTTGTAAAATTAGGCAGATATGCTTACAGGGCAGGCGTCGCGGGCTGCTGGTTTAACGTGACCTTTACCAGATGGTATCCGGTCAGGGTTTTTATTGGAAGGCCTCAATTTACCTGAGACTTTCCTGGAACTTTTTAAGCTTTTTCTGAAGCACCGGACTGTCCAGAACCTCTTTGTTAACCAGTGTCGTCGGTATCTCGCCGCGCACCAGCGCCGCCATCTGTTTGACTATTATGCTCCACATGGTGATGGTCGTCTGGTCGGTCTGGGCCAGGGCATGGGGGCTCAGGATGACATTGTCCATTTTAAGCAGCGGGTTGTCGTTCTGAATTGGCTCCTGCTCAAAGACATCAAGTCCGGCACCCCGTATCCAGCCTTCGTTCAAGGCTTTAATCAGCGCTGCTTCATCAACAATCGGCCCGCGGGCGGCGTTTATCAGGAAGGCAGTTTTTTTCATCATCTTCAGCTGTTTTTCGCCAATAATGTGGCGCGTCTCGTCATTTAACGGGCAGATAATGCACAGCATATCTGATTCTTTCAGCACGGTTTCAAGGTCAACCATCTGTACCCCGACGTCGGCGACGGCCTCCGGCTTGAGGTACGGGTCATAGGCGATGTGCTTCATTTCAAAGGGCATGGCCAGCTTGAACATCTCGTGGCCGATATTGCCGACGCCTATTGCTCCCAGCGTCCTCCCCACCAGCCCCCAGCCCTGACAATGCGATTGCTCGGCCCAGCGCCCTTCGCGGATTAATTTATCTTTGGTGAGAAGACGCATGTTCAGTGCGAGAATGAAGGTCATGTAAACCACAGCCATTGGCCTTCTTACAGCGTCCGGCGTGATGAACAGCATGATGCCGGCATCGGTTACTGCCGGTACGTCCAGTCTTTCGTAGCCTACCCCGCCCCGGTGTATGGAGATGAGCCGGTCATTGCCGGTGATGCTCTGCCTGGTCCACAGTGGTCTGAAGGTGGCGACCATGTCAAAGCCTTCTATCTGGTCCGGCGTTATTTCTCGCCTGAATTCCGGGATCATTTCATACTCGACATCGGGCATATCATCGAGCAGCTTCAGGCCCGGTCCGGGCATCCATAATTTCCCCTTTTCATCAAAGAAGTCCCTGGTGAGCCCGATTCTCGCTTTTCTTCCCAAACTAGTTGCCCTCCTTTATGTAAATTTTTCATGCAATGCGCGGTATCTAAAAGAGATTAATTCTATGGGCCGCCTTTTGTCAAATCACCACGTTCGCTGAAAGAAGGTCAGGCCACTTGAAGCCAAGTCGTATTTCGGGGTACAATTCTGAAGCTGGGGAGAGGTGTCCGAGTGGTTCATGGTGCCGCTCTCGAAAAGCGGTCTCCGCGCAAGCGGAGCGTGGGTTCGAATCCCACCCTCTCCGCTTAAGCAATAAAATAAATGGCCTGACAATTTACTGCATAGTAGCAAGTATTGTCTTGAAAACTGGTTTGCGGAGAGGTGCTGGAGTGGCCTATCAGGCACGCCTGGAGAGCGTGTGTAGCCTTTGGCTACCGTGGGTTCGAATCCCACCCTCTCCGCCATTAGATTTCTTTTAGATGGCGCCTGACTGACGTTGTAACTGCGCCAGCGCCGGGCATTATCCGATTGTTTACGCTATACCTCTATGCTAGAATGACATTGCTTTGACCATGAGCGGGCAAAAAGACATCAAATACTGGGTGGGCTTCAGCCTCATACCGGGCATTGGCCGGGTGCGGTTTGCCCAGCTTGAGAACCATTTCGACAGCCTGCGAGATGCCTGGCAGGCAGCGCCCGCCGAGCTGAAAAAGGCCGGCCTGGACCGCAATGCCGTGCAGGCGATTACCGCCTGGCAGCCAAAGATATCTCCGGACGATGAAATGAAGAAGCTGGCCCACTACGGGATAAAGGTTTTCACCTATAAGGATGAGGCGTATCCATCAAGGCTGAAAGAGATTTATGACTATCCGCCGTTGCTGTACGTCAGAGGTGAACTGCTGCCACAGGACGAGTGGTGCCTGGCGGTGGTCGGTACCCGGCGGGCGACGGTTTACGGAAGGCAGGTAACGGAGGAAATGGTGGCTGACCTGGCGCAGAGCAAGATTACCGTGGTCAGCGGACTGGCCAGAGGCATCGATTCCGTAGCCCATCAGGCGGCACTGGATGCGGGAGGCCGGAGCCTTGCTGTCTTTGCCTGCGGGCTTGATATCGTCTATCCCAGCGAAAATGCGAGCCTGGCCCGCCGGATAATGTCGCAGGGCGCTCTTATCAGCGAGTACCCTCCGGGCACGAGGCCGAGGGCGGACAATTTCCCCCGCCGCAACCGAATCATGAGTGGACTGAGCATGGGTGTGCTCGTCGTTGAGGCGGATGAGACCAGCGGTGCCATGATTACGGCCCAGTTCGCGCTGGAGCAAAACCGCGAGGTATTTGCTGTTCCCGGCAGCATTCTTTCACCGGCCAGCCGGGGTACAAATCATCTGATTCAGGAAGGGGCCAAACTGGTCCGGGACTATACCGATATTCTGGAGGAGCTGAACCTGATGACGATAGCGCGGCAGATGGAGATGAAAGAAATACTGCCCGCTTCGGATACGGAATCATTGCTTCTGAAACACCTGAGTGCTGAGCCCACGCATGTTGATGAGGTCTGCCGCAGCAGCGGGCTGCCGGTGGCCACCGTCAGCGGCACTCTGGCGATGATGGAGCTTAAAGGTCTGGTCAAGCAGATGGGGCCGATGAGCTATGTACTGGCCAGAGAAGTCAGAGAAGAATACCGGGTGAGGGTGGATTAATAGTATGGCAAAAAACCTGGTAATTGTTGAGTCACCGGCCAAGGCTAGGACGCTGCTCAAAATACTGGGCGGCAACTACAGCCTGAAGGCATCGCTGGGCCATATCAGGGATTTGCCCAAAAGCGAGCTCGGTGTGGATGTGGAAAACGGGTTCGTTCCCCGATATGTGGTGCCGAAGGCGAAAAACAAGATTGTTAATGAGCTGAAACGGGCGGTTGAAAATGCGTCAACCGTCTATCTGGCCACTGACCCCGACCGCGAAGGAGAGGCCATTGCCTGGCATCTGGCGGAGGTAACCGGAACCAACCGCAAGCCATGCCGCCGCGTCGTTTTCCACGAGATAACCGACCAGGCGGTCAGGGAGGCGTTCCAGCACCCCCGCGCCATAGATATGCAGCTGGTCAACGCACAGCAGGCGAGGCGCGTGCTGGACCGGCTGGTCGGCTATAAGCTCAGCCCGTTGCTCTGGAAGAAGGTGAGGCGCGGCCTTTCCGCCGGCAGAGTGCAGTCGGCCGCGGTGAAAATAATCGTCGACCGCGAGCGGGAAATACAGGACTTTGTGCTGGTGGAGTACTGGACCATTGAGGCTGAGCTGACCAAGAAGGGAGATAGAAATCCGTTCCGGGCCACGCTTATCGGCCTCATGGATGGCGCCAGGATAAACATTCCCAACGAAGCGGAAGCGAGCCGCATTAAGGGAGAGCTGGAGAAGGCGAGCTACCGTGTCTATCAGGTCAGCGCGAAGAAGGCAAGCCGCCAGCCGGCTCCGCCGTTCATTACCAGTACATTGCAGCAGGAGGCGTGGCACAAGCTGCGCTTTACCGCCAAGCAGACGATGGCCATTGCCCAGCAGCTTTATGAAGGCCTGCCCGTTGGGGATGAGGGGAGTGTGGGGCTCATTACCTACATGAGAACTGATTCCACGCGGGTGGCGTGGTCGGCAGTTGCCGAAACCAGAGACTACATCGGGGAAAAGTACGGCGCCAGCTACCTGCCGCCTCGTGCCCGCGTCTTCAGGAGGGTGGTTAGGGGGGCGCAGGAAGCGCATGAAGCCATCCGTCCCACCCGCATATCCCGGGAACCTCCATTGCTCAAGAAATACCTGACGGCGAGCCAGTACCGGCTCTATGACCTTATCTGGAAACGCATGCTAGCCAGCCAGATGGCGGCCGCTATCTTTGATAACACCACCGTGGATATTGAGGCCGAATGCCTGGAAAGTGATTACTTGCTGAGGACTACCAGCTCGGTGAACGTATTTCCGGGGTTCATCGTTCTCTATAGTGAGAGTAAGGATGAAGCGGATGAAGAGGAAAAGAGAGATACCTTGCCTCCGTTAAGAAAAAATGAGGCCCTGAAGCTTCTGGAAATATATCTGGAGCAACGCTTTACCCAGCCACCTCCCCGCTTCACCGAAGCCACGCTGGTCAAAATGCTGGAGCAGTGGGGCATCGGCCGCCCCAGCACTTATGCGCCAATCCTTGGCACCATCCAGGACCGCGACTACGTAACCAAGGTCAGGGGCTATTTCCAGCCCACCGAGCTCGGCGTTCTGGTGAACGACCTGCTGAACCAGCACTTTGCCGACATCATTGGTATTCAGTTTACCGCCAGTATGGAAGACGAACTCGACGATATCGTGAAGAAGAACCGCAACTGGGCGAGCGTCGTCCAGGATTTTTATACGCCGTTTAATAAAGACCTGGCCAATGCTTTTGAGCGGGTGGAGAGGGTGAAGCTGCCCGTTGAATTGACCGAGGAGACCTGCCCAAAGTGCGGCAAACCTCTGGCGGTGAAGATGGGGCGGTACGGGAAATTCCTCGCCTGCAGCGGCTACCCGGAGTGCAAATACACGCAGTCGTACCATCTCAAGACGGGAGTTAAATGCCCTGAGTGTGGCCATGAGTTAGTGGAACGGGTGAGTAAAAAGAAACGCGTCTTTTATGGCTGCAGTAATTATCCAGAATGTAAGTTCGCCACTTTTTATAAACCCCTCCCCGACCCCTGTCCCAAGTGCGGTGGGCTGCTGACCCAGTACATGGGCCGGTACGCCAGGTGTACCAAGTGCGAGTATAAGGGGAAACTGGAACGTGCTCAATAATATGCAGGAAGCGCTGAATAGATATGTCGACTATCTTGAGGCGGAGCGAGGGCTTTCGCCGTATACGGTGCGCAATTACACCATGGACCTTATTGGCAACTACGCCCGCGGCTCTGAGAAAGGCTTCTTCCAGTTTCTGAGAACGAAGCAGGTCAGCTCGCTCGATGAAGTGGACAAGCAGGTCCTCCGCGACTACATGTCCTGGCTCATGTCCCAGGGTGTGGTCAAGCGCAGCATCGCCCGCAAGCTATCGGCCATCCGCTCCTTCTACCGCTATCTGGTGCGGGAAGGTAAAGTATCGGTAAATCCATTGGAGAAGGCGTCCTCGCCGAAGCTGGACCGGCGCCTTCCGTCGTTCCTCACCGTGGAGGAAACGGTGCGACTTCTGGAAGCGCCCGACCGGACAACGCCTCAGGGTCTGCGCGACCGTGCCCTGCTGGAACTGCTCTACGCCTCCGGGCTGCGCGTAAGCGAGCTGGAGAGCCTGAATCTTGAGCAACTGGACATGGAGACAAATGAAATCCGCGTCTGGGGCAAGGGTTCAAAGGAGAGGATGGTGCTCATCGGTGAGCCGGCGGCACGTGCTCTGGATAATTATCTGACTCAGGGCCGTCCTGCCCTGCTGGGCGAGAAGAAGACCAGTGCTGTTTTGCTCAATCAATACGGCGGACGGCTGCCAGCGCGGAGAATACAGAAGATTCTGGACAAATACGCCCGGAAAGCTGGCATCGGGAAAAAAGTTCATCCTCACATCCTCCGGCATACCTTTGCCACCCATCTTCTCGATGGCGGGGCCGATTTAAGGGTGGTTCAGGAGCTGCTCGGCCACGCTCAGCTGGCGACCACCCAGATTTATACTCACGTCAGCCAGAGCCAGGCGCGGAAGATATATCAATCAGCCCACCCGATGGCCAGAAAGGAAGACAGGGAGATTGAGAGTGAATGATAGATTACGGCGGCTGCGGCAGAGGTTGGCCGAACTGGAAGTCGATGCCATCTTTGTCTCCCAGCCGGAGAACCGCCGCTACCTTTCCGGCTTTGACGGCTCGGCGGGATATCTGCTTGTCACGGAAAAGGACGCCATAATCACCACCGACTTCCGCTATGTAGAGCAGGCCAAGCGGCAGTCCCCGGACTACCATATATTCCAGATAACCGGTGATATGGCCGGCTGGTTTCCGGAGCTAATCGCGGGCCTGCGGGGTCGGAAACTGGGCTTTGAGTCCTGGCATATGTCCCTCGCCATGCACCGCCAGATAGGCGATATAACGAAGAAACTGGAATCTCCTCCCAGGCTTGTCCCTTTGGAAGGAGCGGTGGAGCCATTGCGGGCGGTCAAGGAAGCGGAGGAAATTGAGGTTATCGCCCGGGCTGCGGACATAAGCGACAGGGCCTTTCATCATATCGAAGAAACTATAAAAGCCGGCATGAGCGAAAAAGAGGTCGCCTGGGAGATGGAAAAGTTCATGCGGGAGCACGGCAGCCAGGCGATGCCATTTGACGTGATTGTTGCTTCCGGCCCCAACGCTGCCCTGCCCCATGCCAGGCCTTCGGAACGGGCCATTCGGGAGGGAGAGCCGGTATTAATGGATATCGGCGCCAGGTTAGACGGTTACTCCAGCGACCTGACCCGTACCATCTGCCTTGGCGCACCTGATGAAAAATTCAGAAAAGTGTACGATATTGTACTCGGTGCGCAGCTGGCGGCGATGGAGTTGATTAAAGAAGGGATGACCGGAGGACAGGCGGACAACCTGGCCAGGACGGTTATCACCGAGGCTGGTTACGCCGAAGCCTTCGGGCATGCGCTGGGCCATGGTGTCGGTCTAGCGGCGCATGAGGCACCGCGTCTCGGTCCGGGCTCAGGTGAAGAGCTGGTTTCCGGCATGGTGTTTACCATCGAGCCCGGCGTGTATCTCCCCGGCTGGGGTGGTGTCAGAATTGAGGACCTGGTTGTCCTGGAAAACGGCAGGTTAAGAGTACTATCGAAAGCGAGGAAGGCGTAACATGATCAGTGGCAGTGAGCTGAGAAAAGGGATTATCATTGAGCTCGATGGCACTCTTTACCAGGTGGTGGACTACCAGCACGTCAAGATGAAACGAACGGCGCTGGCGCGGGTCAAGCTGCGCGACCTCAATGCCGGCCATACCATCGAGCGCAGCTTCCAGTCTGATGACAAGCTGGTGCGGGCACGCCTTGATTCGCGCCCGATGCAGTACCTCTATAATGATGAAGACCTTTACTACTTTATGGACGTGGAGAGCTTTGAACAGACCGGCATCAATCGCGATAAGCTGGGTGACGCCCTGAATTACTTGAAAGAGGGTTTCACCGTGGAGGTATCCAGCTACAAAGGGGAGGTAGTTGATGTTGAACTGCCGGTGGCGGTTGATCTGGAGGTGACGCATACCGAGCCCGGCTTCAAAGGTGACACGGCAAGCGGCGGCAGCAAACCGGCCACTCTGGAAACCGGCCTCACCATCCAGGTGCCGCTCTTCATCAATGAGGGCGACATCATCAAGGTCGACACCCGCACTGGTGAATATCTGGAAAGGAGCGGTTAAGTCAGTTGCTGAAAGCAGACCTTCATGTCCATAGCGAATATTCGATGGACTGCAGCACGCCTCTGGATACGATTATCGAGCGATGCCGGGAGCTGGGCATCAACTGCGTGGCCATTGCCGACCACGGCACCGTTGAAGGCGCGCTGAAGATGCAGCGTATCGCTCCCTTCACCGTAATCGTCGCCGAAGAGATACTGACGCCGCACGGCGAGATTATGGGCATGTTTCTCAAAGAAACCGTCCCCAGCGGCCTCTCCGTGGAGCAGACAATTGCCCAAATCAGGGCGCAGGATGGCATCGTGTGCATTCCCCATGCCTTTGATGTTCTCCGGCCCTCGGCCCTCGGTGAAAAAGTCGTCGAGGAAATCGCTCAGGAAATCGATGTCATTGAGGTCTTCAATGCGCGGTGCCTGCTCCATCGCAGTTCAGAGAAGGCGCTGGCTTTTGCTTCGAAATACGGAATTATCCAGAGCGCCGGCAGCGATGCCCATACGCCGGGCGAAATAGGAAATGCCTACGTGGAGATGCCGGAGTTCGACGGGCGCGATGACTTCCTTCAGGCGCTGGCCAGAGGTAAAATCGTTGGACACCGGACCAATCCGCTGACCCACTTCGCCAGTGCCTGGAACAAACTGAAAAATCATACCTGGCGGTGATGAGATGTATAAGCTTGGATGGTTTTCCACGGGACGAGGCAAGGGGTCGAGAGGACTGCTCAAGGCGGTGCACGATAGCATCGAATCGGGCGATACTGACGCCGCCATAGACTTCGTTTTTTGCAGCCGCGAGCACGGCGAGACGGAACAGACCGACATCTTTCTCAGGATGGTTGAGGACTATCACATTCCACTGGTCACCTTTTCCTATCAGAAGTACAAGGCAAAGGCGGGAGGTTCAGGTGGTGTCCCCAATGAGGTCTGGCCCTCGTGGCGACTTGACTACGACCGCGAGGTAATGGCCAGATTGCAGGATTTCAAGCCTGACCTGTGCGTGCTGGCCGGCTACATGCTTATCGTCGGGCCGGAGATGTGCCGGAAATATGATATGGTCAATCTCCACCCGGCGGCACCCGGTGGCCCGGCCGGAACCTGGCAGGAAGTCGTCTGGAAACTGATTGATACCGGTGCGGAATCGACCGGGGCCATGATGCACCTGGTCACGCCGGAACTGGACAGGGGCCCGGTGGTATCTTACTGCACCTTCCCGATTCGCGGCGAGCCATTTGACCGTTGCTGGCTGGAAATCAAAGGGAAATCAACCGAGCAGATAAAACGGGAGCAGGGCGAGGAAAACGCCCTTTTCCGGCTCATTCGCCAGCATGGAGTAATAAGAGAGCTGCCTTTGATTATCACCACCATTCAGGCGTTCAGTCAGGGCAGGGTGAAAATAACGCCGGATAAACAGGTGATAGACGCTCGGGGAAAGTCAATAAGGGGATATGACCTCACCGCGGAAATCGATGAGAAAATTCGCGGCTCGCTCTGAAATCTGAGCCGGAGAACAAAACTCCCCTCCCCGATGGGAAAAGGGAGAGGAGTTTATTTCAATGTCCTTGTATTCAGGGTTTATTTCTTCTCAGCTTTCTTGCCGCCCTCTTCGGTTTTTCTCAGGACCTCGTCGATGAGGCCGTATTCCACGGACTGTTCGGCATTAAGGTAGAAATCGCGGTCCGTATCATGGGTGACCTTCTCCATGGTCTGGCCGGTGTGTTTCACCAGGATACCCCTGATGACATCCTGGACACGCATGATTTCGCGGGCGGCAATCTCGATGTCAGAAGCGTATCCCTGCGCGCCACCGGAAGCCTGATGCATGTGGATGGTGGAGTTGGGCAGAGCGTAACGTTTGCCCTTGGCGCCGGCGCAGAGCAGCACCGTGCCCATGCTTGCTGCCAGTCCAATACAGATGGTAGAAACATCCGGCTGGATGAGCTGCATGGTGTCGTAAATCGCCAGCCCGGCATTGATGACGCCGCCCGGACAGTGAATGTAAAGGCTTATGTCCTTGTCCGGGTCCTCTCTGGATAGATAGAGCAGCTGGGCAATAATGACGTTGGCTACCTGGTCATTGATCGGCATGCCCAGCATGACGATGCGCTCTTTCAGCAAAAGCGAGTAGATGTCGAAGGCCCGCTCTCCCCGGCCACCACTCTCGATAACCATCGGTATGACATTCATTGGGTTGACATTCATTTTTTATCCACCTCCTTTTTCGATTTTGCTTTCTTCCCTTTTCCGCTTTGCGCTGTCTCCACCAGCCGCTCAACCGTTTTGCGTGTCAGCAGGATTTGCCTGATGGAATCGCGGGACGACGGTGCATTAAATGCTTTCCGCAATTCGTCTCTTTTATCGGCCGCGTTCTCCAGCAGGGTCTCAATTTCACCGTCTATCTCTTTATCATTTACCTCTATTTTTTCCGTTTCCGCAACCTTACCCAGGACCAGAGACTGCGTTACCCTTCGAGTCGCCACTGGCTGCAGTTCTTCGTGCAGCTGTTCCCCGGTTTTATCAATGCTCTTTAAATATTCTTCCAGATTTACACCCTGTCTTTCAAATTGCCGGGCCTGCTCGTGCATCATGCGATGTAGCTCATTTTCCACCAGCACCGGTGGAAATTCTACCTGAGATGAAGCGGCCACCGCAGCCATTACCTTTTCCTCAAAATCGGCCCGGGCTTTTGCCTCAGCGCGCAGCTTCAGGTTTCTGGATACCTCTTCCTTCAGGGCGGCCATATCCTTTATCTCGGGCCCTAACTGCTTGGCGAACTCGTCATTAGCCTCGGGCAATATCTCCTGCTTTACCTCCAGCATTTTCACCGCGAAATGGGCTTCTTTTCCGGCGAATTCATTTCGGGGGTAGTCTTCGGGAAGTGTGATATCGAAACTCTTCTCATCTCCCTTACTCATCCCGGCAATCTCTCTGGCAAAGCCCGGCGCTGGGGAGCTGGAATCCTCCATAACAAGGTACTGGACTCCCTCTCGGTTGATGAACGGCGAACCATTCACCTGGCTCTCTATATTGAATACAGCCATGTCGCCAGATTTTACGGACCGGTCCACCGATTCCCAGGTCGCATTCTGGTGGCGGAGCTGCTCAATCACTTCATTTACGTTCGTAGCCGTTACTTTCACCGGCTCGGCCTTCATCCTGATGCTCTTATAGTCACCCAGCTGCACCACCGGTGCCAGAGGAACCCTGGCCTTGAAAATGACCGGGTCGGTCTGGACCAGTTCGATTTCCGGTCGGGCAATGGCCTCTATCTCCTGTTCCTTTATTGCCTTCTCATAGGCCTGTGGCAATAGATGGTTGAGCGCATCCTCAAGAACACTGTCTTTGCTCAGATAGCGTTTCAGTATGGCACGCGGTGCCTTGCCCTTACGGAAGCCGGGGATATTGGCCCGCTTGGCCAGGCGCTGATAGGATTCCGCCATCGACTCCTCAACTTCCTGCGACTCCATCTCAATGGTGAGGAATGCCTGGCTGTTCTCCGTCTTTTCTCTGGTTACCTTCACGATTGCTCTGCCTTTTCACTCAGCGTTTCTTTTATCCTGAAAATATTTTAAAAAACCGGTGACGTTCATGGCCACTATGCCGTCGGCCAGGTACTGGTACAGCGGCTCTGATTCCCGGGCAGGCTCCAGTTCAGAGTAGAGCTGCGCCCTTATTTCTTTGAATGCCGCTTCAAAGCCTCCTTCACTGAAGGTCCGGGATATGAGGGCATGCCAGGCTTTGAGCTTATCCATGGCTATTTTTAGGCTTTCCCTGACCCTGTCGTTGGCGCCAAAGTGGGCGAAATAAATCAGGTTTGCCTTCAAATCCATAAGTTTTTGCAGTGTGCTCAGGTACAGCTCGAGGTCGAAAGAGGGGGGTGGTGTGGCCGGCATAAGCACCTTGCCTTCCGCAACCGAAATGCCAATGGCATCGCCGCTGAACAGGCCATTGTTCCGGCTCTCCAGAATACACAGTTGATGCGGTGCGTGTCCCGACATATGGAGAAGGCGCAGGCTTTGCCTTTCGCCGAGCTTCAAGACTTCGCCGTCGGCTGCCGGTACAACCCTCTCTTTATCTATTGGTGCCACTGGCCCGGTCTTCTGCATCATTCTTTCGCCCATGGTGGAGGCGAAGCTTTTCACCAGCCTCTCCGGATTGATTATATGCCTGGCACCTTTTTCATGGACGATAACCTGAGCCTGGGGCAGGTGTTTTATCAGCTCGCCGGTGCCGCCAACATGGTCCAGATGAATATGGGTTATGATGACGTAGTTGATCTCCCCGGGAGCAACTCCCGCCTTCTCGATGCCATTCAGGACCGCGTTTACCGATGTGGTCGGGCCGGTATCAACCAGGGCTTTTTTCTCCTCATTGAGCAGGTAAACGCTGCCCCACTTGGGTATGCCATAAAGCTCGTTGTCGATCAGAGTAATGTTTTCGGCTACTTCTTTTATGTCAACCATCTATTCTTCTTCTCTGCGCAGAAGGATGTGCAGTTCGGCAAGCTGCTCTTCCGTAACCGGTGCCGGGGCGTTGAAGGTCAGGTCAAGGGCGTTCTGGGTCTTGGGGAACGCCATTACCTCGCGGATGGTCTCCCTGCCCGCCAGCAGCATCACGGTACGGTCGATGCCCAGCGCGATGCCGCCGTGAGGCGGCGCTCCGTATTCAAATGCCTCCAGCATGTGCCCAAAGCGCTCTTCAATCTCCTCATCGGTGTAGCCCAGCAGCCGGAAAACTCGGCGCTGGAGTTTCGCCGTGTGAATCCTTAGGCTGCCGCCGCCGATTTCAAAACCGTTGCATATCATATCGTAGTGCTTGCTGCGCACCTTTTCCGGAGCGGTATCCAGAAGCGGTTCGTCTTCATCCCACGGCTTGGTGAACGGGTGGTGCTCCGGTTCCCAGCATCCGGTTTCCGCGTTCTTTCTCAGCAGGGGGAAATTTTTAACATAGGCGAAGGTGAGCGCCTTCGGGTCGGCCAGCTTCAGTCGCTGCCCAATCTCCAGGCGCAGTGCGCCGAGCGAGGTGTTTGCTGTTTCGGCATCGCCGGCAACAATCAAAAGCAGGTCACCGGTGTTGGCTTCCATGCGTCTGGCCATTTCCTTTATCTGTTCCAGCGTCAGGAACTTGGCCGCTACCGAGTGAACCGTATCAGGGGTTAGCTCATCCAGGCTGCCGCCCCCTGACTCGCCGAGAGCTATGGTTATCAGGCCGCCCGCTCCGCAGCTGCGTGCCAGCTGGTTCAGCTCATCGAGCTGCTTCCGGCTGTAGGCAGCACAGCCCGGGGCGCGCACGCCCCTGACCTTGCCCCCGCCGGCGACGGCCGAAGTGAAAATGTCGAAGCTCGACTGCGCCGTGATGTCGGACAGGTCTTTTAGCTCAAGGCCAAAGCGCAGGTCAGGTTTGTCCGTGCCAAAGCGGTCCATGACATCAGCATAGCTGAGGCGGGGGAAAGGTTCCATAACCTTCATATCCGGCTTGATGGTCTTTATCAGGGCAATGAAGAGCCGCTCCAGCAGGTTCAAGATATCCTCGTCTTCAACGAAGCTCATTTCCAGGTCGAGCTGGGTGAATTCAGGCTGACGGTCGGCCCGCGTGTCCTCGTCGCGGAAACAGCGGGCGATCTGGTAGTACTTCTCCATGCCGGCGACCATAAGCAACTGCTTGAGCTGCTGCGGGGACTGGGGCAAAGCGTAGAACTTGCCGGCGTGGACACGGCTGGGCACCAGATAGTCGCGGGCACCTTCCGGGGTGCTCTTGATGAGAATGGGCGTTTCAATCTCAATAAACCCCTCGGCATCCAGAAAATCGCGGATGAACTTCACCACCCGGTGGCGGAGCATCATGTTCTTCTGCATTCCGGCCCGCCGCAGGTCAAGGTAGCGGTACCTCAGACGCAGGTTTTCCTCAACTTCTACATCCTCATTGATGTAAAAAGGCGGTGTCTTCGAGGGATTCAAAATCTCGGCATCATGCGCGATTACTTCCACCTCTCCGGTGGGCAATCTCGGATTCTCCGTTCCCGGCGGGCGTCTGGCCACCTCACCCTTCACGCGCACCACGAACTCGCTGCGCATCCGGTTGGCCACTTTGTGGCATGTCTTGGCTACTTCAGGGTTGAAAGCAACCTGAACAATGCCTTCCCGGTCCCGGAGGTCGATGAATATCAGGCCGCCATGGTCCCGACGCCGGTCCACCCAGCCAGCCAGGCTTACCATCTGACCAATATGTTCTTTTCTCAGTTCACCGCAGCAATGGCTTTTAAGCAAGACAATCCCCCTGAACCTCTGCTCTTATGCTAAACGACGGACTTGAATCCGTTTCTTGCCGGTGATAACCGCAAGGGTGTATCTGGTGATTTCTTTTGAAAGATACCATAATTTACCTTACTCGTCAAAATGGTGCTGGTCTGGCGGTTTGCACAGATACCGATAAACTATTAAGATAAAGCATGATTGGCGGATGCAATTTTGAGATAAGATATATTTGATTAAAAGGCTTGATTGATTGTCACGTAAGGGTAGATTCAGCGCCATTTTCCGTCAATGGGGCGGGGGTACTGCCTCATTCTTTACCTATGCCCATCTCACTCAGGACCTGTGCACCGGATTGCTGACAGCACTGCTGCCACTGGTCAAAGAAGGACTGGGGCTGACCTATCTGCAATCCGGCATACTGCTTTCCGCCTATACCATCACCTCCGGCCTTTCTCAAATCCCCGGGGGCTGGATCGGCGACCGGATAAGGCGAAATATCGTGGTTGCCGTGGGATTGGGTGGGGTTGGCTTTGCCACAGTTGCCGTCGGACTGAGCCCATCGTATTACCCGATGATTGTCATTCTCGTAATCATGGGTATTCTTGCCGGTGGCTACCACCCCTCAGCGGTATCGATGCTCTCCGGCTACTATGAAGAAGCCAAGCGAGGCAAGGTGATTGCACTTCATATGGTGGGCGGCAGCATCGGTTTTTCCATCGGCCCCCTTCTGGGAGGTCTGATTGCGGAACATCTGGGATGGCGCTTTGCCTTCATCATACTGGGCCTTCCCGCCATAT
>DAOUDY010000134.1:0-6446 GCA_034430755.1 Dehalococcoidales bacterium | reverse complement strand
TGATTTTTTAAGGGCAGCATCGATGCGGGGAATATTTAGCTTGGCATACGCGGCCATGCCGTGCTCTTTTCTCAACAGTTCCCTGATGTGCCGCTCGTTGTCCTCATTGAGGACAAGGCCCCTCTTTTTCACCTCTTCGTCGGTGATATCGCCGAACCTGACTCTGACGAAGCCGTTCTGCTCAAAGACCCGGGCGACCTCCGTCTTGCCCGACCCGGCCATGCCCACAATAGCGACGACTTTATTTTTCGACATTATTGGATTAATTATAACGAAGATGGGGGAGAAATTAAAATGGGGATTAGCATCAGCCACCTGTGCTATAATCTTGATTGCAGTGCCTGAAGTAAATAATTTAGCCGTTAAAATAAAAAACCAGCTGCCGGAAGAGCTGGTTGAGTTCATGCGGCTGGCCGGGGAGCTGACGCAAAAACGTGGTCAGAAGCTGTATCTGGTCGGCGGGGTGGTCCGCGATTTACTGCTGGAAAGGGAAAATTTTGACCTTGACCTGGTGGTGGAGGGCGACGCCATCGCTCTGGCGCAGGAACTGGCGGAAGCCAAGAAGTGTAAACTGGTCACCCACCAGCGCTTCGGCACGGCGAAGCTGACGTGGGAAGGCGGGAGCGCCGACCTGGCCACCGCCCGCTCCGAGACCTATGCCAGAGCCTGCGCCCTGCCCACGGTCAACCCCAGCACCATTCGAGAAGACCTTTTCCGCCGCGACTTCACCATCAACGCCATGGCCGTTGAGCTCAATCCCGGCTTATATGGCCGGCTGCTCGACCTGTACGGAGGGCTGACAGACCTGAATGGGAAACTGGTTCGCGTGCTCCATGAAAAAAGCTTTATCGATGATGCCACCCGCATCTGGCGCGCTATTCGCTACGAGCAGCGGCTGGATTTTAAGTTAGAGCCAGAAACGCTCGGGCTGGTGAAGCGTGACGCCGACTATCTGAAGAAGGTCAGCGGCGACCGCATCCGCCACGAGCTGGAGATGATTTTCCAGGAAGCATGCCCGGAAAAAGCGCTGCGCCGCGCCGGTGAGCTCGGGGTGCTGGGGAAACTGCACCCCAAGCTGAAGGCAGACGGCTGGCTGTCGGCCAGATACGAGCAGGCACGAAAGCGGAGTTCACCCGATGCGCCATCAGTCGGGCTCTACCTTGCTCTGCTGGCTTACCGTATGAAGCCTGATGAAGTCGAAGAGCTCGTTTCATATCTGAGATTGCGCAGGTCAACCACCAGAACGGTGCTTGGCGCAGTTGGGCTGAAAGCAAATCTAGAGCATCTGGCCTCTCCGCAAATAACATCGGGTCAGGTTTACACGCGGCTCGTCGGCTATCCAGTGGAAGCGGTGGTCGTCACTATGATTGCCGGTGAAATACCAGGGGCCGTGCGCCGATTGAATGAATTCTTAAGCAGGTTACGGTATATCAGGCCCGCCCTCAATGGCGAAGATTTGCAAAGACTGGGGGTGGCAACGGGGCCGGAAATCAAGGATATTCTGAATCGACTGCTTGAAGCCAGGCTGGACGGGAAAGCCGCGACCAAGCGTGACGAGGAAGCCCTGGTTCTGAACTGGCTGGCGGAGAAAGGCACCTAGGCAATGGGCGGAAAGAAATCGTATTTTATTTTTTTCGGATTGCTGGTACTGGTGCTGGCCCTCTTTGGCTGGGCGCTGTCGGCGCAGATACAGGTCTGGAAATTCGAGAGGGCAAGGGAAACCGTGCACCGGCAGTTCGCGTACAAAGGGAAAGAATTTAACCTCACCATGGACATACCTGTCCAGAACTACTTCTATTACAAGGAGAAGCGAAGGCCGTCGTGGCTGAATCATCATTACCGCCATCCCTACTACTATTTTGCGGAATACGTCTCCATGGCGACGGACCCGAATGATGATGCCGCCATTGACGATATCGCTGGCTACCTTGATGAGGTGGCGGCATCGGAAGGTTTCGATGCCCGTGCGAAAGTCGAACTCGCGCTCGTCTTTGTCCAGAGTTTTACCTATGTCGGGGATAATGTCACGGCGACTCTGGATGAATATCCCCGCTATCCGGTTGAGACGCTCTTTGAACGCGAGGGCGATTGCGAGGATACCTCCATTTTGCTCGCGGCTATCCTCGACGAAATGGGCTGTGATGTGGCGCTGCTGCTCTTCGAGGAGTTCGACCACATCGGGCTGGGCATCAACATGCCCCCGGAATATGTAATGTACGGCAACTCCTGGATATACCAGGAGCGGCGCTACTGGTACCTGGATACGGCGGGGAGAAGGTCAATCGGCTGGTGCCCGGAACCTTATAACGTTACGTCGGCCTATGTCTATCCGGTGGGGGAGTAAGTCTCCACCAGATAAGTTTCCATATTCTGCTGCTTGCACCGTGTATATAGTTCTTCGGCTTTGGCTTTATCTTTAAAAAGCGTGAAGAGCGCCGGGCCAGAGCCGGCCAGATGCACGTGAGGGGCGCCAAGCTTTGTGATATGGTCGCGGTAGACCTTCAATTCCGACCCGCCGGCGAAGGCGACGTTTTCAAAGGTATTGAAAAGCGTTGACGGATTCCTGCCTTTCTGGAGCTCTTTCGCCACTTGCTCTGTAATACGCCCATCGGTGAAGTGGCTGGTATTCAAGCTGGCATAGAGCCTGGATGTCTTGCCGGGCGGGTGGGGCACATCGGGCATGACCAGAACCACCCAGTGGTGGGGTAAAGGGGGGAGTGGCGTTACCACCTCGCCTCTTCCCTGCACAGATGCTGTGCCGCCATAGAGGAAAAAATGGACATCCGAGCCGAGCTGCGCCGCAAGCTCAAGCAGACTTGCCTCTGGCAGGTTCAGTTCCCAGACTTCATTCAGGCCGCGCAGGGTGGCGGCGGCGGCGCTGCTGTCACCTCCTAATCCAGAGATAAGAGGGATGCGGCTTTCAATATCAACGGAGATTCCTTTGCTGATGCCAAAGGTCTCCTGAATAAGTTCGACCACCCGTGAGACGAGGCTTTTCTCCGCCGACCATTCCGGAAAGTCTGACCTGATGTCCACTGACTGGCTGGCTCGAAAGGTGAGCCGGTCGCAGAGGCTGATGGTCTGGATGACGCTCCTGATTTCGTGATAGCCGTCCGGGCGCCTGGCGAGCACCTCAAGGGTCAAGTTGAGCTTGGCCGGTGCCGGGATGGTCAGCATGTCGCCTTCCCTCTCTTCCGTTGTGCGTACGCCTGCCTCAGCCGCGCCCATTCCTCAAGGGTCAACGTCTCGGCGCGGCGCTGCGGCGCTATGTTCGCTTTTGCCAGCAATTGAACAACGTCGGCCTTGGGCATTCCCAGGCCGTAAGACAGGGAGTTGGCGAGCTGCTTGCGGGGGCTGGCGAAGCCAGCCCTGACCGTGGCAAAGAAGCTGTCGGCATCATCCACTGCCACTGCCGGCTTTGAATACAGGTCAATGCGCAGTATGGCGGAGTCGACCTCCGGTGCCGGGTAAAATGCCCTCGCCGGCACCCGGCTGATAATCATGGGCTGACCGTAAAACTGCACGCTGATGCTGAGCAGGCTCCTTTTCCCCGGCCCGGCGGCAATGGCTTCGGCCACCTCTTTCTGCACCATCACCACCATCAGGCCCGGCCTGACGGAGGCTTCCAGAAAGTGACGCAGGACGGGAGAGGTGATGTAGTAGGGGAGGTTGGCCACCACCTTGTACCGCCCTGGCTCAGGCACCAAATCAGACGGGTCAATTTTGAGAATATCGGCATTAATAACGGTGACATTCGAAAAAGGAGCCATTTCCCCTTTCAGAAGGTCTGATAGTTTATCATCAAGCTCAATGGCGATGACATGCCTTGCTCTCTGGGCAAGCTCTCTGGTCAGAATTCCCAGCCCAGGGCCGACCTCCATAATGGTGTCATCGGCGGTGATATCAGCTGCGGAGAGTACCCGCTGCAGCACCTCGTTATCGATGAGGAAGTGCTGTCCTAATCTCTTCCTTGCCCTTAAATCAAAGTGGCGCAGCAACCGCCTGGTTTCCGCCAGAAGCGATTTCTCTTTCAAATGACACCGCCTGTAACCTGTTTGAAAGCGATGAGGCCGTGCACCGGCCCTCGACCCCGCCCAATAGCTTGCTCAGGCCAGCCAGCTCCAGCCAGGCAGTCCTGCGGCACCCGGAAAATACTATTTACCGCTGCTTCCTCTCGGATCTGACGGGGTTCATAGCCTTCCGCCGCGCAGGACCCGGCCTTCAACACCGCTTAGCCAGAGTAGTCCTACCAGACAAGGGCCTCAAGCCGGAATTCAACCCTGCTGTAGCGGATTGCAGGTTCAGGGCACCGCTAGCTCCCCGTCTAGCACGACCTCAAGAAAATCGTAAATCGGGATGGGAGGCTTTGTCAAGCATACCTGTGTGCAATAGCCGCTCTATATACCGTGCTGCAGTCGTGTCACCAATCGTACGGGCAGACCTTTCTCCATCATTCTGTCCTGTACGGCGGCAACGTCGTAGGGTATACGGTATAATCTTACCATTCTGGTGTCGCTGTCGTAGATTGCGTAGCTGGCGCGGGGGTCTCCGTCCCGCGGCTGTCCCACCCCTCCGGGATTGATAATCAACCGGCTTTCGCCCAGGGCGAGCCCGATATTGTCCACCAGCCGGCTGAACGTGCAGGACCCGTTATCTTCTTTGAAGACGAGGGGGACATGGGAATGACCGACCAGGCAGTAAGGCGACCGGAAGAAGCTGAAGTTCTCCCTGGCAATGCTGGTTGAGATAACGTATTCCCATATCGGCTCTCTCGGGCTGCCGTGTACCAGTGTGAATACATCTTTATCGATGGCGAGGGGCAGGTTCTCCAGGTACTGAATATCTTCCTGACTTAACTGCCCGGCGGTCCAGTGGCAGGCAAGCGCGGCATCGGGATTAAAATCGGCGGTGCTTATCTTGCCGATGGCGGCCCAGTCATGGTTTCCGGCCACGCAGACATGGCGGTGCTGTCGCAGCAGTTCAATGCATTCGTGAGGGTCAGGCCCGTAGCCGACTATGTCTCCCAGGCACCATATCTCTTTCACCCCTCCCCTCCGCTCCATGTCTTCCAGCACCGCGTTGAAGGCGGTCAGGTTGGCGTGTATATCGGCGACGATGGCATAGCGCATGGTATTACTATATCAATTTTCGTTTAAGATGAGAAGACGGCAGGCAAGAAGGCAGCAGGAATTAGTAATCACATTTTGACTGTTGAAGAAATTGTAAAGATCGCCTGATAAATATCTTATATACCTAGATAACTTTGGAAGATGTCAAATGGTATATTACAATGCCAATCCGTAATCTGATTCAATCTTCTTGCCCCGCCAGGGAGAAGGTCTCCACTTCTCGTTAAAAATGCTACGTTTACGACTTGTTTCCCGGCATCTTTAACTACCTCTACAGATGGTACGTAATCTTGGTCTCCCGATACTATAATGGCAACATCATAAATATCTTTAAGAGTTATCATGTCACTAGCCAGTTTCACATCTACGGCTTTTTCAGTTCCAAGCTTATTTTCAAATAAGTTACAGGTCATCGCTCCGGCTCTACGAAATTCAATCCCTTTATGCTTGGATGAAATGCCATCTTGTATTGTTGTCCAACCATTAAATCTCTTTTCCATTTCACTGTGGCGTTCACACAATCCCTCTAACATTGCTACCATGCGAGAAGTTTTGGCAGGTTCTTCAAGAACATTTAACTCTTCTTGGTATGGCTCATACTTTGATAAAATAGTCTTTAATTGTTCAAATTCTTTTGGATGTGCAGTCACTGTCTTCGGATTTGGGAGATTATAAGGGAAAAAGTCTAACATTTTAATAACGTACCAGTATGTTCTAATACGTTGTCCACCTTCTAATACTTGACTTACTAACCAGTCAAAAAATTCTGCCCATTTAGCATATTTAGGCAAATATTGCTCCTGCCTAAATTGGGGAAATAAATTCACGATAGCATGGCGGAAGTTCTCACCATCAACAAAAACGCAGGCTTTCACACTTACCCCCTAAAAAGTATTGGCGGCAGACACGCAGCCCGCCGCCAAAAAAATCTAAAGCTATAGGACGCACCTAAGCTTACGGGAATAATTATACCAAATATAGTTCATTTGTCAATACCCTTCGTTCATTTTAGTTTAGAATATTACATTTTGCCACAAACATTTTCAAATTGACCCACTACCACCGAAGTTATTTCCTTTGACTAATTCAGCTATAAATTATATAATGCGTTTTACATCGTTTTATGGTGGGAATGGGATGAAGCGCGGTTTTGTTAGTGTGGTGACGAATATATGTATCATGCGTTGCCCGAGAGGGCGAACAGCCGGTGAAACTATGTCTTGGAGGGCAATGCATGATGAAAACGATAGCGGAAATCAACGAGAAAATACAGCAGGGCAAGGCTGTAGTCGTCAATGCTGAAGAAGTCATTGATCT
>DAOUDY010000133.1:0-4916 GCA_034430755.1 Dehalococcoidales bacterium | reverse complement strand
TTGCTGGCTGCTGCCCGGCTTTGTCAGCGGCACCCTGGCCGCACACAGCGGACATTCTTCGGGTCGGTAGGTTATGGTGGCGGCGCGGTGGCAGCTGAAGAGAGGGTAGCCGAAGTCCGGCGCCTGCTCGGAGCGGTCCACCAGCACGCCGATGCCGATGATGTTGCCGCCCAGCTTATGCACGGCATCGATAACCTCGCGGATGGAGCTGCCCGTGGTCAGTATGTCGTCAACGATGAGCACCCGCTCCTTGGGGTTTACGGTGAAGCCTCTGCGGAAGCTTCTCTCCTCGCCTTCCTTTTCGGCGAAGATGCCGCAGACGCCCAGCTGTCGGGCGACCTCAAAGGCGAGGATGATGCCGCCGGTGGTTGGCCCGGCCACCACCTGCACCTTCTCGCGGCGAAAGTGGTCGGCAATCATCCGACAGAGTTGCCCGGTATAGCCGGGGAACTGCAGGACGCGGAACTTCTCCCAGTAAACGGGGGAGTGAAGTCCGGAGGTGAGCAGAAAATGACCCTTGAGCAGTGCCCCCGATTTCTGAAAAATCTCCTCTGTTTCGCCGGCCATTCATACCTCCAGACCGATGCCAGACTACCTATTTATATATATAGCAATTCACCAGGTATGAATCGATTACACTGGCCAGTTGGTCTGACAGTGAGTAGTCTGGCACCAGCCCCCATTTCGGTGGCGGCCAGATAGAAATCCAGGCCTTGCCGATGATGTTCTGGCGCGGGACCACCCAGCCATTATGCGAGTCATTGCTCATGTTGCGGTTGTCACCGAGAACGAAATAGTTGTTCGCTGGTATCTCCTGCTTGGCAAAGTGGTAGCTGGGTGGGTTCTTGATGTAGGGCTCCTTCAGCCTGGTACTGTTGATATAGACCGCACCGTCTTTAACTTCCACCGTGTCCCCGGCCTGGGCAATGATGCGCTTGATGAGGTCTTCCTGCAAACCATTGTTTGGCTTGAAGACGATGACATCGCCTCTTTCCGGCTGGTGCATCCGGTAGGCGACTTTGCTCACCAGGACACGCTGGCCGCTGTGAAAGCTTGGTTCCATGCTTATGCCGAGGATAATAACCGTGTCAATGGTGATACGCAACACAAAAAAAACGGTCAGGGCAAGTACTGCGGTTATTATAAGTTCACGGAAAAAGGCTCTCATCAACTGCTCGCTCCGCTCATCCGTCCAATTATAGCCTATTCATTTATCGCTTGCCAATGCAGCCTGTCGCGCCGTGCTCGCCCAGAGCCTTTCCCCGTCAGTGCTGAAATGTATCGTGCCGTGGCGGTCAGTACGGTAGATGTTATCGGCGCCGAGCTTCTGCTCCAGCCTCGCCAGGACGTCCGGGCCCGGGTGGCCGAATTTATTCTCGGAGCCAACGGAGATAACTGCTATCTGCGGGTCGACGGCGAGCAGGAAGTCCCGGGTGGTGGAGGTATCGGAGCCATGGTGGGCGACCTTCAGCACATCGCTGTTCAGCGCTGCCCGCCGGGCAATGAGGCTGAACTCAGCTTCATGCCGTATGTCAGCGGCGAGCAGGAAGCTGACCCGACCGGCCCTCAGTTTCAGAACCACGCTATTATTGTCGTCGTCTGCATCCGTGCCTTGTAGCAGCGTGTCCGGCGGATGGAGCACCTTGATTGTCGCCCCGGATAGAGCAATCTGCTGTCCGGCACGGGCGGTGATTTTCTCAATCTTCTTTTCCGCAATCAATCTCTGCCATTCCTCGTACAATGCCGTGCCGCTGTCAAGATTCGGGTCGAGCACCTTTTCCACACGGAAGCGTTGCAGCACCTCAACCAGGCCGGCGAGGTGGTCCTGGTCGGGGTGGGTCAGAACAACCAGTTCTATGGTTCTGTCCCAGCAGGGCATCTGCCGGCCCAGTTCCAGACTTACTTTCTGGGGGCTGGGACCGCCGTCAATCAGCACCTGCTGGCTTCCCCGCTGTATCAGGATGGCGTCTCCCTGTCCCACGTCCAGAAAGCTGACGTGGAGTTTGTCATCGGGCATGGTGGCGGCAATGACCGAGACCAGCAGCGCCATCGTGGCCAGCGGTGGAATAGCCCATTTCCAGGGCAGCTGGCGGATAAAGCTCGCCGGCCGGCCGGCTCCTGAGGTAAGCCCCGTCGCTGCTTTCAGTATCTGGCTGGCTTTCAGTTTTCGGCCAAGGATAATTGCTGTCGTCAGCCCCGCATAATACAGCCATAACCAGACCGGGGCCACCGGGCCCACTTCGATGAAGGCTAAGGGTGATGATGCCAGCCCGCTGACCGTAACCAGCATATAGGACAGAAAAAGCCAGGCCAGCCAGCCGATAACCTGGCCTGCGGGAAGAAATATGAGCCCGGCAATACCAGATGCCGCGCCGGTGAGGGTTATCAAGGGTAAGGCCGGCAGGAGCAGGAAAGTGGCCAGCGGTCCGACAAAGGAAATGATGCCGAAGTAATAGGCCACCGCCGGCCACACCGCGATTACCGCTGCCATGGTGACGCTGAGGCTGTCGCCGACGATGGCGGCGGCGGTTACGGCTGCCCCTTCTTCTCCAATAAATTTATGTATAACTATTCTTCCCAGCGACCGTAAAGCGGGGAAGAGGAAGACCAGTCCGGCCATGGCCAGGAAGCTAAGCTGAAAGGCGGCATCTCCCAGGATGTAGGGGCTGAGGCCGACCATCACTGCCGCGGCCAGCATGAGGGCGACGATGGCGCTGCGCTGCCGGCCCAGAAGCTCGGCGGCCAGAAACAGGCTGGCCATGATGGCGCCGCGGACCACCGGCGGGTGCATGCCGGTGAGCAGGGCATACAGCCAGATGATGACCAGTGCCAGCCAGACGTAAAGATAGTGTCTGCGGCCGAACAGCCACAGGCCGAGGCTGAGCATGATGCCGGCGACGATGCCGAGGTGCAGGCCGGATATAGCCAGCAGGTGTGCCGTTCCGCTATGAATGAAGCCATCTCGGACCGATTGTGGTATGTTTTCACGGATGCCCAGAAGTATTCCCTGGGCCAGTGATGCCTGTGGTTCGGGCAGCGCTCTGGCCAGTGTTTGCGCCAGGCTGGCTCTCAATTCATATAGCCAGGACAGGGGTTTGAAGCCAGCCCCATGCGCCTCAATTTCAATTTCGGGGTAGAGCATGGTGCTGTAGATTCCCTGATGGGCCAGGTAGCCCCGGTAATCAAAGTCGTTTAGCTGTCCTGGGGTCTCTAGCTCACCGGTCACGCAGAGCCGGTCACCGTATTTAAAAGCGGCATGGCGCGGCACAAATAGCAGGGCATTTCCTTCGACCGGTCGCCGTTCACCATCGGCGATTACCTCCGAGGCCGAAAAGTAAAGATGGGCGCTGCGGTCGCTGATTTCCGGGTCTCTGGCCACCACGCCCCTGACCTCAACATTGCCGCGGTCATTATAGAAACGCAGGTCGTCGGCGTCTATGATATTCAGGCTCTGATGGGCATACCATGCGGCGGCGAAGAGGGCAATCAGGCTGAGGCTGGCTATGATTATCGCTTTTCGGTGCTTTTTCAGTAAAAGAAGGAGTGGCAGCGGCACGAGGCCGACTAACAGCAGTACCGGCGTTAGACTGAATTTGGCCCCCAGATAAATGCCGGCTATCCAGGCGGAGCTGAGTAAAATCAGTGGCACAAGGGTCCTTTCTGATGATTAATCGGAAACCGTTATCAGGTGCTTGATTTTTTCATAGGTCGCGGTCCCGATACCCTCCACACCGGTTATCTCACTGATGTGCCGGAATCCCCCGTTCTGCTGGCGGTAATTTATTATGGCCTGGGCTCTTGTCTCACCAATGCCCGGGAGTGCCTGCAGCAGCCAGGCCTCGGCGCGGTTCAGGTTGACCTTCTGTGGCGCCTCTGCTTCATTGATAGAGGGTATATGGAGCTTGATTCCATCTAGGTCGGCGGCGGTTGTCCCGCCCGCTGCCTGCAGCAAATCATCGATAGTATCCCCGTCTTTTAGCGCGTAAATGCCGGGGACATTGACCGCACCGGCGACGGCTATCTGGCCGCTGATTTCAGGTGGTGGAGGCATCGTAATCTCGATTGGCCGGCTGCGGGTATATTTTGACCAGATGAACATGCCGCCGACCACAATCGCGATAATGAGAAGCAGGATAACCATCCCCCAGAATTTATTGAAACGGGTCATGACCATCTCCTGAAGCGAAATTTATATAATGTGGACGGGTGTGGTTTCAGCCTCAATGCGTTATGGCCTTCAAGGCCCTTTCCCTGCAATCCCGTCGAACTATTTTTGCCTTCAGATGCCGGTCAGGCTGGAGCGGAGTTCCTCTTCCAGTTCCGGGGTAGTCAGGGCGATTATCTGGTCTCCTTCACGGATAATGGTGTTGGGATTGGGAATGACCGGTTTACGGTCCTTGGGAATAATGAGCACCATCTTGGTTCCCTCTGGCCGCGAGACTTCCTTGATTGACCGGCCAATGGTCTTTGAGCCTGCAGGGATTCTTACCTCTACAATCTCCAGCCCCTTATCGCTTCGCGTCAGCAAATGTGTCAGCGGGTGGGTGGGCACCTCCTTCTCTATGGCTTCCAGGATGATATTGGTGGCACTTACGGTAACATCGATGCCCAGCTTCTTGAAAATGGTCTCGTTTTGGGGGTTTCGGATGCGGGCGATGGTGCGGGGCACATTGAATTTATGCTTGGCCACCTGGCAGGCAACTAAATTATCTTCATCATCGCCGGTGACGGCCGCCAGCATGTCCGCTCTTCCGGTGCCAACCTCAGCCAGCATGGCCGCCTCGCAGCCGTCGCCTTGCACGCAAACACTGCCCATTTCCTCGTTGAGGATATCGCAGAAACGGGCATTCTTTTCCAAAATGGCTATCTCATGCCCTTCATTAAGCAGGGCCCTTGCCAGATAATAACCTACCCTG
>DAOUDY010000132.1:0-14333 GCA_034430755.1 Dehalococcoidales bacterium | reverse complement strand
AAAATATCTAAATGATGTAGAATATTTTCCAAAATAAGGAGGGGAAATGAGTAGAAATAGGTTGATAGTGTTGGCTATAACCTTCGTGCTGCTAGTAGCCTTGATGGTGGCCAGTTGTGCTGCTCCCGCACCCGCTCCGGCACCTGCCCCCACACCAGCCCCGTCACCAGCGCCGGCGGCTGCACCTGAAGTCATCAAGTGGAAGATGCAAGTAACAATCGCAGCCACACCTTCATTTGGTCCATATACTAATATACCAGAGGCTTACCATGCTGGCGTTTGGTCACACTCCTGGGCACGCTGGGTAGAAGAGGCTACCGAAGGCAGACTCCAGATTGAACTTTTGGAACCGGATGCAGCCTTTCCGGGCAAAGAGGCTATAGAAGCCGTCGGTACGAGGGTAGTTGAAGCCTGCATGTCACAGCCCGGCCATTATGCAGAAAAGATTCCCGAAATGTACGTTGCCGGCGGCATGCCAGGGAGCTGGATGAGCGTGGGCGAGTTCCATGATGCCTGGTATAACTATGGAATATACGACAAGGTCGCCCCGCTCCATGAGAAACTGAACATCAAGTTCTTCCCATCTCTCGGCATGGAATACATGAATATCATGTCCAACTTCCCGATGCCAGACGTAGATTCCGTTAAAGGACATAAGATCCGATTCTGGGGTGGGTGGGGCAAATACGGTGAGCTAATGGGTGCCACCGCCATTGACCTGCCCTACGGCGAATGCTACATGGCCATGAAGCTCGGCACCATTGAAGGTGTTTGGACCGGCGCTCAGTCGCTTGACACCATCAAGCTCAAGGAAGTGGTAACTGACTTCGTCACCAACCCCAACGGTTGCATCAACTCTCTCATCATCAATATGGATGCCTGGAATGAACTGCCCGAGGACATTCAGGCGATGATTGCGAGAGAGACTCCGTATCACTTCACCGTGGGCGGCCTCATGCTCCTGGAGCAACAGGGCTACGCCATCGGCAAGGCGGTGGAGGATTACGGACTCACGCTCTGGACCTGGAGTGATGAAGATATCAGTACGCTGAGGCAAGGCTGCATTGAGGAAATCTGGCCCGAATTCGCTGCCAAGACCCCGCTCAGTGCCGAACTTGTGGATATAATCAAGACGCAGCTCAAAGATCACGGAAAACTTTAATCCCAAAGTATAGAGGGTTGCGGTAATTTACTGCCGCAACCCTCACTAAAATGCAAAGAATAAAAAGATAAATATGCAGAAGGCTCTCCATGCCATTGATGTCATAAATGAATGGATGGGACGGATTGCCGGCTGGCTTCTGGTCCCTCTTTCTTTTCTGGTTTTATTTGATGTCATCCTCAGATATGTACTCAATATGCCCACTATCTGGGTCTGGGACGTCGGAGTTCAAATACAGGCGGCAATTGTAGTCCTCGGCGGGGGCTATGCCCTTCTCCACAAAGGTCATGTTTCTGTAGACATCTTCATCGCCAAGCTGTCAACGAGGAAAAGGGCCCTCCTGGACGCAATTATGTGCATCTTCCTGGTTGGCGGCATTGCTATTCTTCTGTGGCGACTCTCCATCAGTGCTCAGTACGCGCTAAGCATCAAGGAACACTGGACATCTACCTGGGCTCCAATTGTCTATCCTTTGAAAGTACTTATCGTAATTGGCGTTGGCGCGCTGCTGCTACAGGCAATTGCCGGCTGGATACGTAATATCCTTACCCTGATTCGAGGCGATGAGGTGGCCCGGTGATGGATATAGACATCGGGTTGTTAAGCATTATCATCCTTGGCATCATGCTTCTTATGCTTCTAACGGGGATGCCGGTAACCTTTGTTCTCTTAAGCCTGTCCGCTATCGGTTTCTGGTATTTAAGAGGCTTACCAGCTACCAGTTCAATAGGAATCGGCTTCTTTTCCATCATCACCACTGATATCTTCATTGCCCTGCCAACTTTCATCTTTATGGCCACCGTCCTGGAAATGTCCGGTTTGGGCGCCGCTATGTATGACATGATGCACAAGTGGATGGCCGGCCTCAAAGGTGGGCTGGCCATGGGCACAATTGCCATCGCCACGGTCATGGCCGCCATGACCGGCTCGGCGGCTACCGCCACCCTGACCCTGGGTTTACTGGCCTACCCCGAAATGGAGCGGCGGGGTTATGACAAGAGAATGATTATTGGCGCTATTCCCGCCGGTGGCTCCCTCGGGCCGCTGATTCCTCCCAGTGTGCCCATGATTGTAGTCGCCGCCGTCAGCGAAATCTCCATCGGCAAACTATTTATCGCCGGTATTATTCCCGGCCTTATAACCTCTATCGGCTACATGTCTTATATCGGTATACGGTGCTGGAGGAATCCGCAAATGGGACCTCCCCTGCCGCCTGAAGAGCGCGTCGACTTCAGGGAAAAAATGAAGTCACTTCGCCTTTCCATATTGCCCATTATTTTAATTTTCTTAGTCCTGGGTTTGATTTATCTCGGCATAGCCACACCGAGTGAGGCAGGAGGAGTTGGCGCGGTTGGTGCTTTAATCTGCGCCGCTATTTACCGCAACCTCACCTGGAAGAACCTGCAAAAGGCCACCACGACAGCCATCAGGATAACCGCCATGCTGATGTGGCTTTTAGCCACCGGGGCTGCCTTCTCTCAGCTTATCGGCGTTATGGGAGTACAGGACTACCTGCGTGAATTGCTGCTGGCCCTGCCGGTAAGCCCCTGGGCCATCGTCATTGGCATACTGTTCCTGGTCTTTATTCTGGGCATGTTTATCGATGCTACTCCCATTACCGTTATTTTCCTGCCCATCTTCTACCCGATTGTCATGGCCCTGGGATTTGACCTGCTGTGGTTCGGCCTGCTATTTACCATGGACTTGCTGGTTGGTATAATGACACCGCCCTTCGGTATGGTCCTATTCTACTTCAAGGGGCTGAATTTGCCCGGCGTAACCATGATGGATATTTATCGCGCTATTGTGCCTTTCTTTTTAATAATGATGGTGGTCATGGTCCTGGTTTTCCTGGTACCGGAACTGGCCACCTGGCTGCCAAATCAGATGATAAAGTAAACAACCATTTGAACAATCAAAGAGCCGACTCGGCATGGTTTTTAATGTAAATAGCTGTTTTATTTAAACTGGGGAGGGAGGAGCAATGAAAGGTTATCGTATTGTGGATTTGAGCTTGCCTCTGATGAACGGTGGCGGATTCGGGATGCCAGCGGAAATAACCTATATTGACCACCGCACACGGGGGAAGATGCTGAGCGAGAAGTTCGGCATCAATCCGGATGCTATAGGCGGCAAAGCCAACGCTATTGAGCAGTTCACTTCCCTGACCTGCCACGCTGGAACCCACCTTGATGCTCCCTGGCACTACGATGAGATAGCCGAGGGAAAACCGGCGCGGACCGTTGACCAGGTGCCGCTCGAGTGGTGTTTCGGTGAAGGGGTCTGGGTTGACCTGAGCTGGAAAAAGCCCGGTGAAGACATCACCGAGGGTGACATGCAGCAAGCATTTGAGCAGATTGGATATACGCTCAAGCCAATGGATATCGTCTTAATCAAGACCGGGGCCTCCGCCCATTACGGCCAGCCGGGATGTGATGAAATGAATGCCGGCATGACGCGTGAGGCCACCCTGTGGCTTGGCAACCAGGGCATCAGGATTGTTGGTATAGACGCCGCCATCTGGGACCGCCCGGTCAAAATGCAGATAGCTGACCTTCAGCAAGGAACAAGGCCGGGCAGCTACATGCAGGGGCACCGCGCCGCCGGTGAGAAAGGCATGTGCATCATCGAGTGGCTGACCAACCTTGAACAGCTGCCGCACTTCGGTTTTATGGTTTACGCCTTTCCCATAAAGGTGCAGAACGCCGGTGCCGGCTGGGTCCGTGCCGTCGCCTTTGTTCCCGATTGAAGCAAGGAGGAAATAGCATGGCAAGAAATCTGGTTACCGGCGGCTTCGGGCTGTTTGGAACGTATCTGGCCAGGGAACTGCTGTCTGATGGTGAGGAGGTAGTTCTGTTCCAGAGAAGAAGCAAGCTGCCACCCAGCGCCGCCGACCTTGAAGGTAAAGTGGAAATTCACAGCGGCGATGTCAGCAACTGGGTGCAGGTGCTTGAGGTATTGAAAAAGTACGATATCGACACCGTATACCACACCGCGGCTTTATTAAGCAAAGACTGTGAGGAAAGTGCCGCCAATGGGTTCAGGGTTAATATAGTAGGAACGGTAAATATCCTGGAGGCGGCCCGCATCCTCGGGGTGAAGGATGTCATCTTCGTTAGCTCCGGCGCTACTTATGGTGTTAAGAACCCACCGCAGCAAGTATTCAATGATACCCTCCAGAACCCGGAAAACATGTACACCACCACCAAAGTGTGCTGCGAACGGCTTGGGGAGCAGTACCATCGACAGTATGGCGTTAATTTCCGCGCCATAAGGTACGCCATGGTGGTTGGGCCGACCCGCCAGATTTCCTATTACTACGGCGACTGGTCGGGAATAATGGAAAGAACGGCTCTGGGGCAACCATACGTTGTCCACTCCAACCCGGACGCCCCCTGCGCCTACATCTATATTAAAGATGCGGTCGGAGCCATGATAGAGCTCAAGAAGGCTGATGAAAGCAGGTTGAGACAGCGGGTTTATAACGTCCACGGCTTCATGGCCAACCTCTCGGAGGTGGCAGCCCAGATTAAAAAACATATACCCGATTCCCAGATCACCTTTGAGTGGGATAAAAGTGACGCCATGAAGATAGCCAACAGCGGGGTCAGCTATGAGATGGATAATACCGTTGCCTCTCAGGACTTCGGCTACCAGACACGTTACTTCCTGAATGAAATGGTGGCCGATTTCATCAGAGAGGTCAGGGCGGGGCGGGCAGGTTAGGAAAGAGAAGAACGGGCACCAATCATTGAAATAAGGAGAGGAATGATGGGAGAGCGTCTTAAAGGGAAAGCGGCCATTGTTACCGGGGCCGGCTCAATTGGCGCCGGTATAGGGAACGGAAAAGCTACGGCCATTCTTTTTGCCAGAGAAGGAGCCCGGGTAATGGCCGTTGATTGCAACCCTGAGGCAGCCGAGGAGACCAGGCGGTTAATCAATGAAGAGGGCGGAGATTGCATCGTATTTAAGGCGGATGTATCCAAATCCAGCGACTGTAAAAGCATGGTGGAAAAGTGCATCCAGGCCTTTGGCCGGATTGACATCCTGCATAACAATGTGGGGATTTCATCGCGTGCCGGGATTGATGGAACCAGCGAGGAACAATGGGACAGGGTGATGAACATCAACCTGAAAAGCATGTTCTTAACCTGCAAGTACGCCCTTCCCTATATGGAAAAGCAGGGAAGCGGCGTCATAGTAAACATCGCTTCAATCCATGCCATAAGGATACCGAGTCCGACAATCGCCTACTCCGTATCGAAGGCTGGGGTGGTCGCGCTTACGCGGGAGATAGCGATTCAATACGCGGCCAAGGGGATTCGGGCGAATGTCATATTACCCGGCCTCATGAAAACGCCGATAGTCGAGTCCATGGCCAAAAGTAACCGCCCTGAGGACCTGGAAGAGCTGTGGCAAAAACGTGATGCCAGATGTCCCACGGGCAAGCAGGGTGATGCCTGGGACACTGCCTATGCCGCCTTATTCCTGGCTTCAGATGAGGCGAAGTACATAACGGGAACGACACTGGTCGTTGATGGCGGTATAACACAGAGAATATAGGGGTAAACAAGGTATCTATTCAGGAGACGATAGATACTAATTAAATAATTTTATCTGAAATAAGGAGGGGTAACAATGATATCTCTGCAAGAAGTTCATGAGTATGGTACGGAACTGGAAAGCTGGCTCCGCATGAGGGTTCATCCCATCGCGGTCAAGATGCTGAAAAGCGCTGCCGAAACACCGGAAGACGCCATCGTTCCGACGCGTGACTGGGGCCACAAGTACTCTCTATGCCAGAGTTTTGCCAAGTCGCAGCGCGCCAATCTGACCATCGCCATGTTCAAAGAGGATATGTGGTGCTTTGAGCCCGTTATCGGCCTGGGCCTGGCCGAACGCATCCCCTATTTCCTGGAAGGGCAGCACCGCTATCCGGATAGCGTCAGAAAGCTCGAGGACGCCGCCGTGTGGTGCCAGAACATGCCGTACCTGGAATACGGCGCTTATAAAGGTATCGTTTCGGCACCCATCAATACCTGCAGCTTTATGCCTGACGTTGTGGTGATGCACGTTTCCGGGGCACAGACCAGCCAGCTCCTGATTATTAAAAACTGGATTGATGGCAGAGACCTGTACTGCCAGCTTTCCGGGCATGCCGCCTGCGTTTACGCCACCGTGCCCGCACTACTGAAGCGTGAATGCACCGTTGCCATCCCCTGCAAAGGAGACCGCCGACTGGCTGCTGCCCAGGATGATGAAATTCTCTTCACACTGGTACCGGAATTGCTCCCCGATTTTGTTGCCGGCACCAGATTCCTCCAGGAGCACGGGTGGGGACTGCCCGTCGTTGAAGAGTACAAGGAGGAGTATAACCTTAAACCCGCGTATGCCAAGCTTGGCGAGATGCTGGGTGTGGACGTGAAAAAATCGCCCCCGCGGGAGCAGAAGTATCAGAAAATTTAATCTTTATATCTTTATATCAACTCAATAAAATGTCATATGCAGAAAGGGGTCATAGATGCAGTTAATAGATTCCCATATTATGATGGAATCCCTCGGCCTTCAGGATTTGGAGGCCATGTCGGCATCCGGTATAAAAGTCCTTATCGCCGATGCCGCCGGTGGTATGGACTACGCCACGTCAGCCCAGGCAGCGATTAACTACTTTGAGCATACGTTGGTCGGAGAAACCAAGCGCGCTTCTGACTACTTCATTGATGTCTATGTTCTCGTCGGCATTAACATGAATGCCGTTCCCGCCGACTATGAGAAGATACTGGACGCACTGCCCGAATATTTAGAACGGGAGAGAGTGGCAGGCGTCGGTGAAATCGGTATGGAGCCGAAGTCGGGCACCTGCCCCGATTTGGGCAAGCAGGAAGATATCCTGAGAACAGAGCTCAGAATGGCCAAGGAGCACCATAAAGCAGCGGTAATACATCTTACCTCCGCAGAAAGAACCTCCTGGATTGAGCGGTATATAAAGCTCATCGACGAGGTCGGGCTCGACAGGGACAAGGCGGTTATCGTCCACTCCGACGCGAATACCACCAAAATCATCACCGACGCCGGCTGTATTGCCGGCCTTTCCGTGCTGCCCATGCGGAGGCTTGCCCCCGAGGACGCGGCCAAGATTATATCCGAGAGCGATATGGACCGCATACTGGTCAGCAGCGATAACCGAATCCGCCACCGTTCCGACCCGTTATCGGTGCCGAGGATAGCGGTGCAGATGCGGCGTCTGGGCCTGAGCGATAAAGAGGTGAAAAAGGTTCTCTTCGATAACCCGAATAGAATTTTCAATCTGCGTCTCCAATAGCCAAAACAGCTGCCTGACCATACCTGTTGCCAAACGGGAGGCGAGCCATGCGGTTGGGAATGCTCAAGGAGGATGGCATGAGCATTGAGGATGAGCTTTTAGATAAGGTAATCTCAATCAAATATGATGATTTGCCCTCTGAAGTGGTCATGGCCGGCAAGAAGAGCGTCGTTGACCTTATAGGCGTGGCCATCGCCGGCTCCACCACGCCGGTGGCGAAAAAATTGTTCGAAGTGGTCAGCCAGTGGCAGGGTAAGCCAGAGGCCAGCGTTTTCCTGCACAATGCCGCCCTCCCCGCCCACGAGGCCGTTTTTATCAACGCTACCATGGGCCGGGCCCTGGACTTCAATCAATATCATTTCAGCACCGGAACGCAGCCTCCCCCAACCATGGTGCCGGTGGCGCTGGCCACGGCGGAACTCTGTGGTAAAGTCAGCGGCCGAGATTTTATCAGCGCCGTCATTATTGGCTCGGAGATAATGTGCCGTATGCGGATGGTACCCGACTATTGTTCCGGCCTGAGCGGATGGGTGGGAGATGTATGCGGTATCTTTGGTGGCGCTATAACGGCGGGCAAATTGATGAAACTCAACTCCGAGCAGATGCTCAATGCACTGGGGCTGGCCTACAGTCAATCCGCCGGGAACGTTCAGGGGGTGCGTGATGTTGGCGGCGGAGCCACCCTGTCGCTGCAGCAGGGCCTGTCGGCCAGGGCCGCCATGCTCTCAGCGATACTGGGCAGAAACGGCCTGGGCACTTCCAAACGGTTCCTGGATGCCAAGGCCGGTTTCTACGAAGTCTATTACCGGGGAATCCCCCACGACCTGAACCGGCTGCTGGACGGTTTTGGGCAGAGGTACGAAGTGATGAATTTAGCGATAAAACCGTATCCTTCCTGTGGATATACCCTTTGCCCCATTGACAATGTACTGGATATAGTACGCAAGAACAGCCTGACAAGCCAGGAAATAGCCAAAATTGTGCTCCGGGTTGGACAGGCCGCCTATAACAATGTCTGTCATCCGCGTGAGAGCAAATCCCGTCCGGAGACAGTCGGCGATGCCATGTTCAGCATCCCCTATACCATTGGCAGCGCCATCTTCAGTGGCGATGTCTTTTTGGAAGACTTCTCTGCCGAAGCCATAAAAGACGCCCGGCGCCTGAAGGAAGTTGACAAGGTCGAGTGCCTCCTGGACCCGGATGTTGAGGCAGAGGCCAGCAAACTGAGCCTTAGATTATCACTGAACGTCGCCGAAGTTTCCACCAGGGATGGCAAAAATTTCAGCCAGAAAATGCTTCATGCCAAGGGGTCCCCGGCAAAGCCGATGACCTTTGAAGAGTGCGCGGAAAAGGCGCAGCGATGTGCCCAGTTCGCCGGGTTCAGCGCCGAGAAGATGGACAGGCTGGTGGCGCTGATAAGCAGGCTAGAGCAGCTCGAGGATATAAATGTCATTATGGAACTCCTGAAATGATTTAGAGAATAACCACGTTAAGCAACCAAAGTGAAAACCGCCCTCACCCTTCAAAAGATGAAATCACTGCTGGGACTGTAAAAAATGAGGAGGCAAGGGACTTCAATTATAGAGGCCTTCCTTGCCTCCTTTTTTCTGGCCGGAATTAGCTAAATACGATAAACGCGCTTGGCGTTCCCCGCCAGTATCATTTGCTTTTCCTCATCGGTCAGAGGCAGGCGCATTATCTGCTCTATCTGCGGCTGAGGGGCAATCGCCGGGAAGTCGGTGCCGAACAGTATCTTCTCTATCCCGATTTTACGGAAGACGCGCGGCACGTCTGCCTCGGCCAGGCCCCGGTGTGGGCTGTAAGGGACGCGGTCCGGAGCGTTAAAGCCCTGTGACGTATCGAAATAGATATTGGAGTATTTCTGCGCCAGCTCAACACGCTCGTCCCACCATGCTGAGCCGAGATGAGCGAGGATGATGTTGAGGCGCGGGAAGGCCTCCGCCACCCTGGCCCAGTTCCTGGGCTCGCCATAATCAACCACGTCCTGCTGTGCCGCCACCGCTACCGGAGAAGGATACTCCACCAGAACATGCGGCGTCGGCCACGTTGCAGAGTCAGCCAATACCGGGAGCCCCAGCTCCTGGCATTTTTCATAGGCCGGGAACATCACCTCATCATCGGGGAAAAAGACGAACATGCCGGGATGGAGCTTGATTCCCTTCGCACCCTGACTTACCCTCAGCTCTACCTCTTTTACCATCTCCCCGGCACCGCCCAGCTCCGGTGCAAGGCAGCTGAAGGGCAGCAATTGCGGTAAACGCCTGCCCACCTCGCAGCCCCACTCATTGATTTCGCGTATTCTGGGGCCAACCTGCTCGGCGATCTTCTTCTCTGCCTCCCGCCGCTGCTTTTCCGGCAGCGAGGCCAGCTTCGCCTTTTCCACCAGAGGGCCACGGTACTGCCGTGGAATCAGGGTCATAACGGCCATCTTCGAGATGCCCTCTCTCTCCATATACTCTATTGCCTTCTCCGGCGTGCCGTAACGGTCACAAGCCCTGCGCCCGGGAAACAGCCAGTAATTGCTCTCCTCCTCCAGTGTCCTCGCCAGGTGGATGTGGGCATCAATGATCTCAAACTCGGCCATGCGCTCCTCCTTCTTTGCTGAAAATTACTATTCCTCGGATACTTTAGGCAGTCGGGCGTCCTTTGTCAAGAATTTTCTCTGCTGGCGCAATTCAAAGAATATAAAGCATAATCCGGTACTGGCTGTCTGGTTTGTCAGGCAGGATGATTTGTTATAAGATATTTGTTATCATATTTCGCTGCCCTGGAAACCAAAGCAAAGCCGGGGTCGATTAATCGAAAGGAGAGAAGCTGATGTCCCGCGAACAGTTACTGGCCGAAGTTACCAGGAAATACGAGGATACCTACCGCAAAAGAACGCAGAAATCAGCCGAGATGCTGGAGAAAGCGCGAAAATACCTGCCGGGCGGTGATACCCGCACCTCAATCTGGTTTGACCCCTATCCGTTCTGGATAGATAAGGCGGAAGGCTGCCGCTTCACCGACGTTGACGGGAACGAATACATTGATTTCCACAACTGCTATACCACCATGATACTGGGGCATGCCAATCCCAGGGTGGTGGCGGCGGTGCGGGAACAGGCAGCGAAGGGTACGGCGCTGGGAGCGCTCATCCCCGCCGTGGTGCGCTGGTCAGAACTCGTCTGCAACATGGTCGACTCCGTGGACAAGGTCAGGTTTGGCAACTCGGGAACGGAAGCGGTGATGATGGCCATACGCCTGGCCCGGGGCCTTACCGGCAGGGATATGCTTTTGAAAACAGACGGCTGCTATCACGGGAGCTACGACCCCGTGGTCTTCCCTTCCGACGCCACCGGCATATCAAAGGGAAATAAAGAGGAGTCCATCGTCGTTCCCTACAACGATAAGGAGGCTGCGGAGAAAGCCGTTTTGGAGAACAGAGATAAACTGGCGGCGGTCATCGTTGAGGGGGCGATGGGGGCGGCCGGCCTGATTCCGCCGCGCGACGGCTATTTAGAATTCCTGCGCAAGGTGACACAGGAGAATGGCATCATGCTCATCCTCGACGAGGTTATCAGCCTGAGGCTGGCCTGGGGAGGTGTCCAGAGCATCCATAAAATCAAGCCCGACCTCACCACCATGGCCAAAATCATCGGCGGCGGCTACCCCGTGGGTGCCGTCGGCGGGCGTGAGGACCTGATGCAGATGTTCTCCCCTGAGATAAGAAAGGTCTACCATGCCGGCACGCTGAACGCCAATCCGATGACCGCCACCGCCGGCGTGGCCACCCTGGAGCAGCTCAACGCTGAGGTCATCGACCGCATCAACAGGCTGGGCGAGTCTTTTGCCGATGGCGTCCGGGCGGTCTTCAAACGTCTGAACATCAAGGGGCAGGTGACCGGCATGGGCTCGCTGCAGAACATCCATTTCCATGACCAGCCGGTAATCAACGGCAAAGCGGCCAGGGAGGCCAATAAAGACCTGCTGCACCTGTTCTACCTGGCCATGCTGGAGAGGGGCTGCTTCTCGGCGGCCAGAGGTCTATACGTTATGTCAACTCCTATGACCCGGAAAGAAATAGACACCGCGGTCAGGGCGGTTGACGATGTGATGACCGGACTCAAGCCAACCATTGAGGAGCTGTGGCCCGAGCTTATCGGACCGGCCCCGGAAGCGTAAATATTTGAATAGCCGACTGGCTTTGTGCCAAATGTTTTCCACCGACAGGGTATTCCATGCCAATTGTCATCATTTTTATCATAACTATTGACAATTGAGCATAATGAGTGCTATACTTCCACATACTACACAACGTAAAACCTTTTATGTATGTAAGTGGACAAAATGGAAGGGCTTTCAGAGAGGCTTAAGGAACTGCGTAAAAAGAAGGGCTGGACACAGGAGGATATGGCACGGGAGATAAACGTCAGCCTTTCCACCGTGCAACGCTGGGAGAAAAAGGGCGGCGAGCCAACCAGGCTGGCTCGCCGCGAGCTTCAGAGGATATTCCGCAGAGAAGGCATATATCCCGGTTCATAAGAACTAATCGTGATTATGAACGCCGTCCGCTCACAGACCGGGCGGTAATTTCACGCCGAGTTTCTCTGACACTGCCATCAGGTTGCGGACGGTCCCCTCAGGTAAAGGAATCCCGTTCTTGGAACGCTCGACGAAGGCTCTCTCCTCCGGTTCACCGGGGACAAATATCTCGCTGAAACCCTCCGCCTTGGGCAGCGCTTTTACGCCGTCAATAAGATTGTCAATATGCTCCTTATAGCTCTCCAGGTCAGTGAACGTACTGATGTCTATGGCCACAACGGCGCTATTCTGAATATGCTTGGGGACATAGCTCAAGCGCTCCCCTACGGCCTGTTCCTTTTTGCCTTCAGCAGGCGGCCCGACCTCACGCCCAGATAACACCGGCTCCACCACCGGGTTCCCAGACATTACGCTGGCCAGACACTCGAACATCATCGCCAGGCCCGAGCCCTTGGGCCCGCCAAAGGGCAACAGCGCACCGACATTTTTGGGGTCAGTGGTCGGGTTCCCTTCCTTGTCAAGCGCCCAGCCCTCGGGTATGGGCATATTCTTATCGACAGCCAGCCAGAGTTTGCCACCCGCCACCACGCTGGTGGCCATGTCCAGGTTGAGCGGGCGATGGCGCTTTGCCGGCACGGAAATGGCAATCGGGCTGTTGTGCACGCCGGGAACCCTGGCACCGAACGGAGCCATGTTTGGCGGGTTGCTGACGAATACAATCCCCGCCATCCCTTTTTCCGCCATCATCTGCGAATAATACCCCAGGGCACCCTGATGGGTCAGGTTGCGTATCAGCGCCCAGCAGATGCCCACCTTCTTCGCCTTTTCCACCACCATGTTCACCACCTTGATGGTGACCACCGGACCAAGCGCACGGTCAGCATCAAGCAGCACTGTGGCCGGAGTCTCTTTAAGAACCTGTATATTGGGCCTTGGGTTCATCACGCCCTTTTCAATGTTATCCAGATACCAGGGGATACGCAGCACCCCGTGGGAGTCAACGGCACGCAGGTTGGCCCATATCAGCGCCCCGGCTTCGGCTTCAGCATCTTCTGGCGGCATGCCTGCCCGCACGAACACTTCCCTGGTGAACTCCTTCAGCGGCTCCCAGGCGACGGTTTTGACTTCGCTCTTTGCCATGACACCTCCTTTTTAAACACGGAAAATCGCACTTGATTGTACGCCGCAGGCTTAGCCAAAGTCAAGCAGCCGACAGCCCGAAGCTTATCCAGCCGCATTTGCCTCAAGGACAGCAGGGTATCGCCAGGCTATTCAAGTTAGAGAGTAAATAATTCGATAGCGGCCCAAAAAACAGGTGGGCTGAGGTTATCTTCAGCCCACCTACGTTCCGTATATTAAATCAAGCTTATCTGCTCGACCTCATTTTCCGGAAGCAATCACTGCAATACACAGGTCTGTCCTGGCGTGGCTGGAATGGCACTTCAGTTTCTTTGCCGCATTCGGCGCATACCACGCGGTACATCTGACGATTTGACCTATAGTCGTCGCCGCTGTTCCGGTTTCGTTCTGTCTTCCTTGCCTGACGGCATTCGGGGCAACGCTTGGGCTCGTTGGTATAGCCTTTGGACTGGAAAAATTCCTGTTCCTGAGCGCTGAAGACAAACTCGGCCCCGCAATCAGAACATACCAGTGTCTTGTCTGTGAAGCTCATTGGATGACCTCCTCTCTTTATTATTTGGTTCTAACTTTGGTCATCCAATACTCGAGTAAAGCTGTAGTATCCATCTTAGTTTGCGATAACCAGTGCTAAACCTGATTATTATTATACCCCAAACGACTCCAATTGGCAAAAAGCCCGGTTCTGGGGAAAGCGTTGCTCTCTGCCACCACCTTCCGCTATAATGACCTTTGGAACCGTGCCCCTGTAGCTCAGAGGATAGAGCAGCGGTTTCCTAAACCGCGTGTCGTGCGTTCGAGTCGCACCAGGGGTACCACTTTTAAACATGAATAAGGAGGTGCTTAAATGCCGAATTACTGGTTTGACCACGTTCATCTGATCAGCCAGGACCCCTTGGTTACCGCCGATTTTTACGAAAAAACCTTTGGCGCCAAAAGAAGTGTCAGTAAGCTTGCCGATGGGCGTACTCTTGAGTCTGTCACATTTGATGGACCATCAATCAAGGTGACGCCTCCAAGAGCCAAGTCACTGGTGCCCAATACCCTGCCGGACGGCTGTGGCCTTGAGCATTTTGGGCTCAGAACCGACAACATTGAAGAGGCGGTGGCCGAGTTGAAGGCGAAGGGAATAAAGTGTGTCCAAGAGATAAAAGCTATCAGTCCTAC
>DAOUDY010000131.1:0-2285 GCA_034430755.1 Dehalococcoidales bacterium | reverse complement strand
GTGCCCAGAGCCAAAATCAAGCTTGTCAACGAACTCAAACAGGCCGCCAGAGGCGCCTCGGTAGTATACCTGGCCACCGACCCCGACCGTGAGGGTGAGGCCATTGCCTGGCACCTGGCCGAGGTAGCAAAATCAGACCAGCAAATTTACCATAGGGTCGTCTTTCGTGAGATAACCGAGGATGCTGTTAAACGTGCTTTTCAAAACCCTCGTGGCATAGATATGCAGCTGGTTGACGCTCAACAGGCACGGCGTATCCTGGACAGGCTGGTCGGCTATAAAATCAGTCCCCTGCTCTGGCAGAAGGTAAGAAAGCGCCTTTCTGCCGGTAGGGTTCAGTCGGTGGCTGTGAAGATTATCGTTGACCGTGAACGGGAGATACAGGCTTTCGTTCCTGAAGAATACTGGACCATAGAAGTAGAACTCAACAGGAAGAAGGAGAAAGCAAGCTTCAGGGCAGCGTTAATTGGTCTGGCTGACGGCACCAGGATGAACATTCACACCCAGGAAGAGTCGGATAAAATCAGTAGCTCGCTGGAAAAAGCTGCCTACGATGTGCTCAAGGTAAGCACGAAGAAGGCAACCCGCCAGCCATCTCCGCCCTTTACCACCAGTACCCTGCAGCAGGAAGCCTGGCGTAACCTTCGATTTACCGCCAAACAGACCATGTCTATTGCTCAGCAACTCTATGAAGGTCTGCAGGTCGGTAATGAAGGGAGTGTGGGGCTTATTACCTATATGCGTACTGACTCCACCCGTGTTGCCGAGACGGCACTGGCTGAAGCCCGTGAATTCATCCATGATAAATTTGGCTCAGAGTTCTTGCCTCCCCACATCCGTTCTTTTACCAGACGTGCCAGAGGTGCGCAGGAGGCACACGAAGCCATCCGCCCTACCAGAGTCCACCGTGAACCGGCTATGCTTAAGAAATATCTGAATGCCAACCAGTTCAGACTCTATGACCTTATCTGGAAGCGAATGGTGGCCAGCCAGATGGCCGCCGCCCTGTTTGATAACACCACCGTTGACATTGAAGCCAAAAATCACACCGATTATCTGCTGAGGACCTCTGCTTCTGTTAATACCTTCCCCGGTTTTATGACCATTTATAGTGAACGTAAGGATGAGGTGGAGGACGAACGAAAAGGCTCTCTACCTCGTCTAGAAAAAGGCGATGAGCTTGAGCTTCGGGGTGTCTTTCCGGAACAGCGTTTTACCCAACCTCCACCCCGGTATACCGAGGCCACTCTGATAAAAACGCTGGAGCAATGGGGTATCGGCCGTCCCAGCACCTATGCGCCGACGATATCCACGATTCAGGAGCGTGAGTACGTAACCAGGGTTAAGGGAGTTTTTCAGCCGACCGAACTGGGTACCGCCGTTAACGATTTTCTCATCCAGTACTTCCCCGACATTATCAACATCAGGTTTACCGCCGGCATGGAAAACGAACTTGATGATATTGCCAGTAATGAACGCAAATGGCCCAGTGTTGTACAGGATTTCTATACCCCCTTTGATAAAGACCTGCAAAAAGCCGTCCTGACGGCGGAAAGGGTCAAATTAGAGGATGAAAAGACAGGTGATGCCTGTCCCAAGTGCGGAAAGCCTCTGGTAATAAAGACGGGACGTTTCGGCAAGTTCATCGCCTGCAGTGGATACCCCGAGTGTAAATACACTCAGTCATACCAGATTAAAATCGGGGTTAATTGCCCCAAATGCGGTAAAGAAATCGTACGGAGAGTAAGTAAGAAGAAGAAAGTCTTCTACGGCTGTAGCGGCTACCCGGACTGTGATTTTACCACCTATCTTAAGCCCCTCCCCCAACCCTGCCCTCAGTGCGGCGGACTGCTCACCCAGTACAGGGGTCGGCAGGCGAAGTGCACCAGGTGCGAGTATAAGGGGAAACTGCCTCAGAGTTAGACCCATGCAGGAAGTCTTTAACAAATACATCGACTATCTTCAGGCAGAGCGTAACGCTTCGCCCTATACCGTGCGGAATTATACCAATGACCTGATGGAGTTCTTTAACTTCGTGATGAGCAAGGGAATCGACTCCTTCAATAAAGTGAATAAGGAGACGCTGCGCAGTTACTTATCTCACCTGATGGAGCAGGGCAAGGCCAAGTCCAGCATCGCCCGCCGGCTTTCGGCGATACGCTCTTTCTACCGCTTCCTGATGAGGGAAGAGCTGGTCACGGTGAGTCCGGCGGCCACTACCGCTTCACCCAGGCTCGACAGGCGCCTGCCCTCGTTTCTTACTGTTGAAGAGGCCAAACGCCTGG
>DAOUDY010000130.1:0-9196 GCA_034430755.1 Dehalococcoidales bacterium | reverse complement strand
GGCCTTCTTGGCGGCCTGCAACGCCTCGGCAGTAACCTGGGCGGCGCCGGGGCTGAGCGCCGGGGTAATGCCGCTGGTGTGGAACCATCTGGCGCCCTGGAATACTTTATCCCAGATTATCTCGCCGGGCTTTACCTGGCTGATTGAGGAATGGGTGCGGTCATAGAGAACGCTGCTGGGTCGGGGCGTGGCGCCGAATTCAACAAAGTAAATGCCGATGCGGTCGCCCTTGGTCCAGACGATTTGTGAGGTGTCCACGCCCTGCTCGCGGGCCCGGTTGCGTATCATCCGGCCCAGGGCGTTGTCCGTCAGCCGTGAGACCCAGGCCGTGCTGATGCCAAGTCGGCTCAGGTCAACGGCCACATTCCACTCCGCGCCGCCGGCATTGACATCAAGCAGGGTGGTCTGCTCCAGCCGCCGGTAGTCCGGCGGGGAAAGCCGCACCATGGTCTCGCCAAAGGTAACAACTTCAGCCATTTTTAACTCCTTTATTTTGCTTTATTTTTCCCTCGCCTGCCTCACCGCTTCACAGAATTTGCCGGCGGTCTCCGTGATAAAGTCCCAGTTTTTCTCGCTCACCGCCTTCTTATCCACCAGCGATGTCCCGGCGGCCACGGCCACCGCACCGGCCTTGATGAATTCCGGCGTGGTCTCCAGATTCACGCCGCCGGTGGGACACAGCTTTACCTGCGGCAGCGGGCCCAATATGTCCTTCAGGTATCTGGGGCCGCCTACCGACGCCGGGAACACCTTGACGATATCCGCGCCCGCCTCCCAGGCGGCGAGTATCTCGGTGGGGGTAAAGGTGCCGGGGATGACAATTTTGCTGTAGCGGCGGCAGACCTCGATGACCTCGAGGTTCAGGGTGGGGCTGACGATGAACTCGGCGCCGGCCAGAATACAGGCACGGGCCGTTTCCGGGTCAAGCACGGTGCCGGCACCGACCAGCACCTGCTCTTTCACCGCGCCCTTGAATTCCTTGATGGCATCGATGGCGCCGGGGACGGTCATGGTAACCTCGATGGGTTTGACACCGCCCCTGGCAACGGCCATACAAACGTCCACCGCTTCCTGAGTGCTGCCGACTCTGACAATGGCCACCACGCCGCAGTCTATAATGGTCTGTAAATTTTTGTCTTTATCGCTCATGGCTGACCTCCTGTATTGGTTAATCTGGATAGTTAAACTGCAAAAATATCTTGAACTATCAGCGGCGCTTTGTCAATCGTTCCAGTTTATGGAGCATAGCCTGCCAGTGCGTGCCCCGCCAGAAAATTCGGTGGCAGACGGGGCATTCCATGTACTGCTGTTGCGTCTGGAAAACATAGGGTGGCACGCGGCCTTTGATTTCCTCCTTGCTCCTCTCCTCCAGAGGATAATTGCACTCCAGACAGATGGTGAACAGCCGCGACTGAGAATCGAGGTGCAGTGACTCAATCACCTGCTGTATCTGCGGTTCCGGCCTGTCGCTGTCAATGAGGATGGCTTTGAGTCGGCCGCGGGTGATGACGCCTCGTTTCATGACCTGGGTGTCCCGGGTCAGTATCACCCGGTTTTCTTTCAGGGCCCGGTCTATCATGTAGGCATCGTCACCCTCGAAGAAAACGGCGTCGTAGCCCAGCATTCTCAGCCACTTGGCCAGCTTGCCCACGTTGCTGTCCACGATGAATTTGGGACTGTCTGACATATCAGCTTCTTTTAGCGCTTCCCTTACAACTGGACTGCCAGTCCTTCATACGCCAGCGTTATCGGCGTGCCAAGCTCACGGGATAACTGCTTGACCTCAGTTTCTATCTCCTTTTCCTGCCTCGGGTTCATGTGCACCAGAAGCACCTGCGGCAGGTAGCCCTTGAGCTTCTGGAAAGCAAGGAGTTCCTCTTTCAGCAGGCTGGAGCTTAGCCCGCCGGCGTCAAGCGCCAGAATATCATCGACCAGTATGCTGGCCAGCCTGGTGGTGGCCGATTCGCAGTTGTGCGCCCCGAGAAACTGAACTTTCACCCTCTATCTCCAGTCTAGTTGGCAATGAGGAAAGGGTTGAACCGGGTGTCGTAATCATAGGCATCAATGGCCTCTTTCCTCTTCACCCAGTTGACCATGGCGTAGGTGAGGGGGGTAGCCAGAGCTTCAATGAGCGTTTTGGCCAGCCAGTGGTAGAGAATCATGATGGGGACAAAGGACGGCGTGCCGATGAAGGCCGCGGTGATGAATATTGAGGTGTCCAGCCCCTGCCCGGCGATGGTCGAGCCGATGGTGCGGCTCCACAGCCAGCGCCCCCGCGTCATAATCTTCATCCGGGCCAGAATGAAGGAGTTGGCGAACTCGCCGGCCAGATAGCCGAGAAATGAGGCCGCCAGCAACCTCGGTGCGTAGCCCAGGATGCTTTTATAGGCTTCCTGTCCTTCCCAGAAAGGGGCGGCGGGTAATACCTGACCCACCCAGACGAAGAAGACGAAGAGCAGATTGCAGAGGAAACCGAGCCAGATAACCCGGCGTGCCAGCCGGTAGCCGTAGACCTCGGTGAGCACGTCGCCGAAGATGTAGCTCAGGGGGAAAACGAAGATGGCCGCGGGCAGGAGGAACGGGCCAAGGCTGATGACCTTGACGGCAATGACATTGGCGGTGATGAGGCAGGTGACGAAGAGTGTGATAAATATCACCAGGCGGTGCGAGACATTCATATCATATCCAGCGGTGCCGGCGGAAGAATAAAAGCATGCCGCCAATGATGGCCAGGCAGATGAGAAATACAAAGAGCGCGGAATATGCGGAATTGCCAAAAGGCCCCAGCGGGATGTTCATGCCGAAGATGCTCGCCACCACCGTGATGGGCAATAGAACGGTGGCAATGACGGTCAGCATGCGCATGACCTCGTTGGTGCGGTTGGTGGCCAGCGAATCATGGGTATCATTGAGGCCTTCAATAATTTCCTTGTATTCATCCAGGCCGTCCCATATCTTATCCACGTGGTCAACCGTGTCGCCGAAGTAAACGGCCAGGTCCATCTTGGTGAACCGCCGAATCTTCGGTTCCAGGGTGGCGACGACTGCCCTCATCGGCCAGATGATGCGGCGGAAAGAGATAACATCGCGCCGCAGGATGGAGATGTCTTCAATGGCCCGCGGTATCCGTTTGCTGGCGAAGATGTTGTCCTCGGCCTCTTCAATATTGGCGCTTATCCGATTCAGAATCGGAATGCAGTAGTCGATAAGCCGGTCAATGATGCGGTAGAGCAGGTATCCGGACCCCTGGTTGAAGTTCTCCTGCCGTGCCTCCTCCTCAAGCTGACATTCCCGGAAAAGCTTGACCAGAGGCTTGAGGTCGCCTTTATGCAGCGTAATCAGGTAATCGGCGCCAATAAACACGGACACCTGGCTGGGGGTGGTTATCCTGGCCTCTTTATTGAATACCGGAAAGTGCAGCACCAGGAACAGGTAATCCCGGTACTCATCGATTTTGGGCCGCTGGATACGGCTGAGACAGTCATCAAGGTCAAGGGGGTGGAAGGGGAAATTCTGCGCCAGGTATTCCGTCTCCCGCTCGGTCGGCTTTTCAATGTCTATCCAGGTCAGGCCATTCCACTCGACCGATTCAATCTTTAGCCCTTTGCCCTTTTCTTTGGCCTCGGCCTCTCGAATTGCCATGGTGCACCCTCTTCTGGAGTCTCAGAAGTATAAGATTAACCCGCTCTATTCTACCATAATTTATCAGAAGGTGAACAGGTTGGCGCCGCCGCTGACTTCGATTGTCTCTCCGTTAATGAAGCTTGACTCCTCCGAGGCCAGGAAAGCGAGGACGTTGCTCACCTCCTGCGGGTCACCCATCCGGCGCATTGCCATGCGCTTGATAATGCGCTCCTTGAACTCCGGGGCAACCTCAAGGAAGCCGCCGGCGTCGAAGACGCCAAGCACCAGTGCGTTGCAGGTAACGCCCTTTCGTGCGCCCTCCAGTGCCGCCGTCTTGGTCAGGCCGATGAGGCCCGCCTTGGTAGCGGCATAGCTGCACTGCCCCATGCCCCCCTGGGTACCGGTGATGGACGAAATATTGATGATACGGCCCCAGCCGCGCTCGACCATGCCCGACAGGCAGCACTTGATGGTGTTGAAAGCGCCCGTCAGGTTGACTGACAGGTCGCGGTCCCAGTCTTTTTTCTCCGTGTTGACAATGGTAACGGCTCGCACGATACCAGAGGCGGCGTTATTGACCAGAATCTCGACGGGGCCAAGCGAGTCCTCTATCTGCTTTACTCCACGTTGCACATCGTCCAGGTCCGACACATCCATCTTTATGGCAACGGCGTTTCTTCCCAGGTCCTGTATTTGTTTCGCGACAGCCTCGGCCTTATCCATATGAGAGTACCCGCCAACAGCTACGCGGCAGCCTGCCCGGCCCAGGGTCAAACAGTGCACGCTGCCCAGCCCACCAGAGCCACCGGTGACCAGGGCTACTTTACCATCAATAGTCATGTATCTCTTTCTCCTTTTCTAGACACGCTCGGCGTCAATTCTTCTTATAATCGTAAAAACCCTTGCCGGTCTTGCGCCCGAGCCAGCCGGCGGCGACCATCTTCTCCAGCAGGACCGGGGGGGCAAACTGGGGTTCCTTGAATTCGTCGTACATGGCGTTGCCAATATAGTAAAACGTATCCAGGCCAACCAGGTCCGCCAGGGCCAGCGGCCCTATGGGATGGTTCAGGCCGAGCACCATGCCGTTATCAATGTCCTCTCTGGTGGCCACCCCTGCTTCCAGCATTCGGATGGCGTTCAATACCTGGGGAACCATCAGGCGGTTGACAATAAAGCCCGGCGAGTCCGGAGCGGTGATAACGGTCTTGCCCAGTGACTGCCCGAAGCTCCTGCAGGTTTCCAGAGTTTCCTCGCTGGTGGCGACGGTCCGGACTACTTCTAATAGCTTCATTATGGGCGGTGGATTGAAGAAGTGCAGTCCCAGCACTTTATCCGGCCTCTTGGTGGTCATGGCCATTTCAATGATGGAGAGGCATGACGTATTCGTGGCCAGGATGGCATGTTCCAGGCAGACTGAATCAAGTTCGGCGAATATCTTCCTTTTCAATTCCAGGTTTTCGATTGCCGCCTCGATGACGAGGTCGCAGTTGCCGAAGTCCTTCATGCTTGTGGTGCCCCTGATGCGGGAGATGGCGGCCTCTTTGTCCTGCGGCGTGATTTTCTCCCTCTCCACCGCTTTGGTCAGAGACGCATTGAGCGCGGCCAGCCCCTTGCTTAACAGTTCCTCGTTTACCTCGGAAACGATGACCGCGTAGCCAGCCTGGGCGGTGACCTGAGCGATGCCGCCGCCCATTTGTCCGCAACCAACGACACCAACCTGTTTAATGTCCATAGCACTCCCTTTCCTCCAGCATTATCTGGCCTTGAAGTCAGGCTTTCTCTTTTCCACGAAGGCGGTTGTCCCTTCGGTGAAGTCTTCTGTGCTCATCACGTAGGCTTCCAGGGCGTTTTCCAGTCGCAAGCCATCTTCAAGTGTGAGGCTGCTGCCCCTGAGCATCGCCTCTTTGGCCGCCCTGACCGCCAGAGGACCGGCCTGACAGAGCGTCTCCGCCCATTCCCGGGCGGTGGCCATCACCGCTTCCGGCGGAACCACCGTATTGACCAGGCCGATGCGGTATGCCTCCTGGGCGTCAATCGGTTTCCCCATGAGCAGCAGCTCGGCGGCCTTGCAGGACGGTATCATCCTGGGCAGTCTCTGGGTAGCTCCCCAGCCCGGTATCAGCCCCAGGGCTACCTCCGGAGAGCCAAAGCGGGCTTTTTCCGAGGCGATTCGCAGGTCGCAGGCCAGCGCGATTTCCAGACCGCCCCCCAGTGCTACGCCGTTGATGGCAGCGATAAGCGGCTTCCAGAGGTCAAGCCCGCGCATGGGGGTAGCCGGCATCGCCCAGGGATGCTGCGAAAGGTTTTCCTTCAGGAAGGGCAGCATATCTTTGATATCGGCGCCGGCGCAGAACGCCCGGTCTCCGGCACCGGTGATGATGCCCACCCACAACCCGTCGTCGTCGCGGAAATCGGCCATCGCCGTGTGCAGTTCACTGGCCGTCTGCATATTTATCGAGTTCAGCGCGTCGGGGCGGTTGATGGTGAGGATAGCGATTTTACCTTCCTTCTGATAGTCAATAGCCACCTCAAACCTCCTTGCCTTTATTCGCGGTTAATCTATCATGCGGAGATTTATGGCGAATAACAACCGAATTCCAACATCATCTTCCCTGAGGTAACTGCTCCGCAATCGGGAAGTTGGTTCCGCCTCAGGGGGTTTCTGCTTCGTGCCGATTTTAACAGAAGCGTATGGTACCGTCAAGGTGATTATATGGGGGTACGGTTTGTATTTGGTGGGCAGTTTATGCCTCACCCCTGACCCCTCTCCAACCAGAATCACTGGTAAAAGACCACAGGCATTAATGGCTGGAGAGGGGAGTTTAGAGGAGAGGGGGTGGATTCCCCTCTCCAGTTCTTTCCCCCTCTCAAACCTTATTTAAATGGAGTGTAAAAGACAAACCTGTTTGAGAGGGGGATAAAGGGGGTGAGTAAAGGAACCACCAGAGGCAAATAAAACTAGGTATTATGCCGATTGCAGACTTTGATGGCACTGTGCTATAATCACCGCCAGAAAAGAATATAGGCGTTTTTCTCCGAGCCTGTTCTCCTAAGGGCGTCAGCCTACGGAGACTGGCCGATAGGGTATCGCGGGAAACGGCGGTGCCTCCCGTATTTGGAAAGGAGAGTCTGCGGTGTCACTTAAACTGTGCAGAGCACCTCCTTACGAGGTGCTTTCTATTTGGTTAACCTAGTGCTCAAAAATAAGAATCTAGAGAGGTGAAAGAATGCGCAAGCTAACCTACTGCTTATTAGTGATACTCATACTGGTTCTGGCGGCTGGTATCTTCGGCTGTAGCCAGCCGGCCCCTGCACCGGCTCCAGCACCAGCGCCAGCGCCCGCTCCTGCCCCCGCAGCACAGCAATTACCACTGCACGACCCCTTGGTCAGATTTAAAATCGCCACTACCACCAGCCTTTACGATACCGGTCTCTGGTACTATCTGGAGCCGATTTTTGAGAAAAAGGCCAATGTGGAAATGGATATCATCTATGCCGGCACCGGCATAGCCCTGGAATATGGCCGCAGGGGCGATGTCGACGCCATTATCGTGCATGACCGGGCCAGGGAAGACCAGTTCATCGCCGAGGGTTACGGCATTAACCGCCGGAACTTCGGTTACAATTTCTTCCTGATTGCCGGACCGGCCGACGACCCGGCTGGCCTGGAAGGTTCATCTGCCACTGAGGCTTTCCAGAAGCTATATGATGCAGGTCTGAAGGGTAATATTAAGTTCGTTTCCCGTGGTGACGAGTCTGGCACTCACGCTAAGGAAAAACTAATCTGGAGCGAAGCGGGGCTCGACTATGAGGAGGTCCGAAATTCAGGTGAATGGTACGTGGAAGCCGGCAAAGGCATGGGGCCCACCCTGCTGATGGCTAACGAGATGCAGAGCTACGTCCTGGCGGATATTTCAACCTTCCTGGCCTACGATAAAAAGAGTAATCTGGATATAGAGCCCATCGTGGAACAGGATGCCCTATTCCTAAATGTTTATGCCGCCATAGCCATCAACCCGGAAACATATCCGAAAGCAAAAATCGATATCGCCAATGAGTTCATCAACTGGTTAATAGGGCCGGAAGTCCAGGAAATAATGGCCACTTACGGGGAAGCCGAATACGGCAGGTCGCTTTTCAATCCCATTGGACGGGGTGTTGAAGACGGCAGCGCTAACCTGCCAGGATTTCCTCCGGTTGAGGACTATACCAAACCAGTCCCGTAGTATTCTTGAAAATGAGAGATATATACTTAATACTATATTCAGCAACCAGGTTTCGGGACTTAAGCAGGGCTGTGCCTCACACCAATCCAGTCTTGCTTAAGTCCTGATGATTGCCGTATCCGGGAGTAAAAGTATTGGTAGAGTTGTGGCACGGCCTGATAAAGGCGATTGAGCTCATTGTAACGCTTGACCCTGAGGTGATACAGATAGCCGGGCTGTCGCTCAGGATTGCTATTACCTCCTCATTGCTTGCTTCAGTTGTCTGTTTGCCTGTCGCCAGTCTCATCTACTTCAATCGGTTCCGCGGTAAAAGATTTTTCATCAGCCTGATACAGACTTTCTACAGTGTACCCACTGTCGCCATCGGTTTATTTGTCTTCGTGTTCATTTCGCGGGCGGGGCCACTGGGCTGGCTCGGGCTGCTTTTCTCCCCAACTGCCATAGTAATTGGCCAGATGTTACTGGTAACCCCGATACTGCTCGGCCTTACCATCTCTGCCTTGAGCGGCGTGGACCGAGCGCTCATTGACACGGCGCGGTCGCTGGGAGCAAGCCGCTTTCAGACGGCGCTGGTCACCTTGCGTGAGGCTAGATTTGCCGTCATGGCGGCGGCAATTATGGCTTTTGGCCGGGCCATCTCCGAAGTGGGCATATCCCTCATGGTGGGCGGCAATATCCGTGGTTTCACCCGCGTCATCACCACGGCCATATCACTGGAGACATCCAAGGGAGACCTTGAGCTATCAATAGCACTGGGTATTATCCTGATTTCGATTGCCCTTATCGTCAATATCATTCTGAATCGGGTGCAGCAGAGGTAGGTCATGGCTTTAATTGAGGTAATCAATTTAAATCAGCGCTACGGTGAGCAGGACATCTTGAGCAATATCAATCTCAGTATCGAGCGGGGGGAGGTGTTTGCCCTGATTGGCCCTACCGGCGCCGGCAAGACCACGCTTTTGCGTCTGATAGACCTGATAGATGAGCCGACCTCCGGGAAAATATATTTCGATGGTATGGATACCGCCACATCGGCCGCGGTACGGCTCGACATGCGCCGCCGCATGGCGTTTGTGCTGCAGAAGCCGGTGGTCTTCAACCTGAGCGTTCAGGATAACATCGCCTGCGCGCTGAGGTGGCGGGGAATGAGAGGGAGCAGGCTAAGAGAGAAGGTAAATCATATCATTGATGGTGTCGGCCTGTCTGATTACCGTGACCGGAATGCCCGGAACCTTTCCGGTGGCGAGGTGCAGCGCGTGGCCATCGCCCGGGCGATTGCCCTTGAACCGGAAGTCCTGCTGCTGGATGAGCCAACGGCCAATCTCGACCCGCTTTCGGCAGCCAGA